>JASJDJ010000209.1 GCA_030065635.1 Xenococcaceae cyanobacterium MO_188.B32 | reverse complement strand
TTGATGATATCCAGGAAAAGGATAATCGCTCCGCATGATGTATTCCGATACCAAGCTACATCTATCGATGACACATTTGCGAGAACCGATGTAATCCTTGAGTTCTCTAAGTGCATAATTATAAGACTTCCGACAGATCTCTAACCACTCCAGGAGTAGTTCTTTTTGTCGGGCATCTGGATAAATTCGATAGACATAATTGAGTATCCTCAGGGAATAATACCATATTTTAAGTTCGTGGTAAATACTCATTAGAATGGCATCGCCGGGAGGGGGCTTGAAAACGCGCGTTATTCAATTGGGCAGCACAACCAGGGTCTGATTAAGCGGGACTTCCCGCCATTATAATGAGTGCGGGGAGTCCATGGATGAGGGGCTGTCTTCTGGGGTTTCCCCAGAAGTTTATACGCCCCGTCCCGACTCCTATCCGAAGGATAAGGAGCGGGACTTATAGCTCCCCGAACCCCTCAGAAGTTAATTTTCCGCCTCGAGGTTGCTTGCTCCGTCTTTACGCTGAGGAAACCTCAGCGCAGGCGGTGCGCTTTTTGATAGGGGTTTCACTTAATCCATGAATTTTAGTAATTCCTTGATATCCTTTGTCGGCTATAACTCGAAGTAGTTTATGGAATCTTACCCGACTTTTTTTTAATAATTTAAAATCATGAGTTTTTCCTTTGTCATGGGCTAGACATATTATTCTCCCAGTTTTGTCTCCAAAGACTACTTGCGTTTTTAAGCTATGTTCTCCTTGCTTTCCACTATAAAATCTTTTTTGATGGCGAGGGATGCTGGGGTTTCCCCAGCATATCCAATCGCCATGTTGATGTTTTTTTTGTCTTTCAATTGGACTCTCCATTACATCCATTAAAATTAATTTCTCATCCAGAGAACCCGCATTTCTCACAAAGATATTTTGAGAGGCTATAACCCTTGTCTGGTCAAATCCAAGCAGAATAAGGGTTTCAACAGTGTGTAGTTTTTTGGGCTCCTATTTAAGCAGGGTCAAACGCTTAATACACATAGCTTTCAGAGACTGCGATCGCACTTTTTGTGAGAAATGCGGGATATGCCTATGGATCATCTAGTTCAGAACTGTTTATATCGATAGATGGTGGCAACAATTGGCAGATTATTTCCATACCTCAAAAAGAAAATAAACTCGAGAATTTAATGACTTTTTTACGTATTGGCAATCTTGCTCTTACCATCTATCCAATTCTCAATTTTTTGGTTGCTTTAATAATTGCTATCCCTGCTTATATTTTGTTTGGTAATTTAGGCTTAGAAAAAAAATTGCCCTTCAGCAAATTACAGATCGAGACTGGGTTTTTATTTTTAGTATTTATTTTAGTCTCCGTTGGTTTATATATAGAACAAGCTAACTCGATCGGAGAAAAATGTGCCAAGGAAATCGCTTGGTTTGATTATGATTTTTAAATTTTTAAAGTCTCCTTGGTATTTAGGCGATCGCGATTGCCAAGTAGCAAAAAATAGATAAATCATGATAAATTTTTCTCTTGTAGAGATAATTAGTGAATTATCCCTACTATAGTTTTTACCTCCTGTAGAGACGCGGTCTATTGCCTCTGTTCGAGATATATCACGTCTCTACTCAAGACAAAATTTCTTTTAATGCTGGCTTGAGTTGAGGATATTTATATTTAAAGCCTACAGCTTGAGTTTGTTTGGGCAATACTTGTTGACCTTCTAAAACTACTTTTGACCCATCACCTAAAAGTAACTCTAAAACAAAATCAGGTACAGGCAACCAAGAAGGACGATTCATGACTTCCCCTAGAGTCTGACAAAATTGTGACATCCTAACTGGGTTTGGTGCAGTGGCATTAAAAACACCTTCCATATCTTGACGTTTGAGGGCTTCGATAATTAAATTAACTAAATCATCACGATGGATCCAGGAAAACCACTGACGACCACTACCAATAGGCCCTCCTGCAAACATCTGGAAAGGACCGATCATTTTACCTAGTGCGCCACCATTAGCAAGTACGATCCCAATACGGGGGATTACTAAGCGCACTCCTGCTTCTTTAACTTTTTCTGCTTCTGCTTCCCACTTTTGACAAACTTCAGCGAGGAAATCATTTCCTGAAGAACTAGTTTCATCAAAAGTTGCTGTTTCGCTAGTGCCATAGTAACCGATCGCAGAAGCACTAACTAAGACTTGGGGTTTGTTGTCAGCTTTTTTGATGGCTTCGACAATTTTTTGAGTGACGATTTGACGACTAGATAAAATTTCTTGTTTGTACTGAGGATTCCAACGCTCGGCAATGGGAGCTCCTGCTAAATTAATTACGGCATCACACCCAGAAATTACTGTTTGCCAATCTCCAGATTCTTTAGGATTATACTGGACTATTTCTACCTGAGGAAAAACAGAGTTAGGAAATACTTTTTTTGCTTTGTCAGGATTACGGGTTAATACTAATATTTGATGACCTTCAGCATTTAGTTTTTCGACTAAACGACTACCAATCAGCCCTGTTGCTCCGGTAATTGCTACTTTCATTATTTAAATTAAGATTTTTTTTAGCTTTACTACTATTATTAAAGATTTTCTCATCTTCCGAGGCCGTGCAGTTGATTAATTATATTGGTACACCGCTCTGTGACAGCTTGTAATTCTTCTTTCTTAGTAGATTGAGGTGGTTCAATAACATCACCGATGCGAATAGTAATGGGTGCGGGTTTGGGAAGAAATGACCCTTTGCGTAAAATCTTTTCTGTACCCCAAAGACTGACTGGTATTAGAGGAACTTGAGTTTTAGCTGCAATTAAGGCTGCGCCCAATTTAGGATGATGAATTCTGCCATCGCGAGTACGAGTACCTTCTAAAAAAATTCCGGCGATCCAACCATTTTTTAGGGCTTTCATCGCTGCTTTAATAGCATTGCGATCGCTCGTTCCCCTCTTGACTGGATAAGCACCATACAATTTTATCCCTTGTTTGAGTAGGGGAACTTTAAATAGTTCTTCTTTGGCCATATAAGCAACAGGACGACGCAAACAGTTGGAAAGAATTGGTGGATCGAAATCGCTAGCATGATTACTGACGGCAATTAATGCTCCTGACTGGGGTACTTTTTCTGCACCATAAATCCGTCCCCGAAAATAAGTATGCAATACGGGGCTGACAAACGACCATTTAAATAGGTGGTACAGTACTAAACTGGCAGCAGGTTCTCTTTGTTTGGTTGGCACTTAATCTATTTTTGATTGACTACCTAATTTTAAGATTAGACGCGATCGCTTTACCTAGTAAAGTAATATTCGACTATAGCTTGGTGACAGATATTATTATGAAGTCCGTTAATCAGTTTTGAAAAAGCTACGATATAACTTTTAGTATAGGGATTTGTTGGTTTATTAAGAAATATTTCGCCAACAGTATCTTGTGAGTGTTCCTAAAGCCCCTCTGCGGAACTAAACCGACGCAAAAATTTGTTCTGGAGTAAGCTGTAAATCTGGAAAAGCTAAAGAAACCAAAATATCCTTATTTTGATATAAGTGTCTATGATATTCTTCATTATCTAAAGTACAAATAGTTATAGTGGGTTTTTTGGGTTTACCAATATACTCTCTACCGCCAATGCCCAAATAATCGACGATCCAGTATTCTTGAATACCTAGAACAGCATAATCTTCAAATTTTCGTGCATAGTCATTTTGCCAATTAGTGCTGACTACTTCTACAACTAGCTTAATAGAACTACCAAGAGTAATAATTGGTTCTTTTTGCCACAAAGGTTCATTGATAAGTTGAGTTTGGTCTAACACAATGATATCGGGGCGAAATGCCGTTTCTGTTCCTAATAGTCTAATCAGACAACGATGAGGAATAAAATAATGGAGACTGGGACGATCGATCTCTACATTCAACTTTCGTCCTACGAAAGCAGCAACCTGTTCGTGTAGTCCAGTGGGCTCCATCTCGATTAATTCTCCATCAATCAATTCATAGCGATTGTCATCTCCATAATTAAGATTAAATTCATTAAAGCTTAAGGTTGGCTTGACTAATTGAATCATAGCGATCGCTTTCTTATTCAGAAAAATATTTTATTTTTCAAACACTATCTGTAATACTACTGAAATGAAAATCTTTGACTTGGCAACCAGGAATCACACTACTACCGCATCTTTGTACCTGAGTTAGTTTCTCTATATTAGCCAACATCTCGGGCAAACTCTGGTTAAAACGCAGATTTTTGATCGGATAGGCAATCTGACCATCTTCAATCCAGAAAGTACCATCTCTGGTCATTCCTGTAACTTCTAAAGTACGAGGATTGATATAGCGCACGTACCAAGCACGGCTGACTAAAATTCCTTTCTCTATTTGGGCAATTAAATCAGCTATAGTTTGCTCGGAACCTTGCATGACTATGGGATACATTGCCCCTGTCGGTTCTTTTCCTTGTTGTTGTGCCCAATAACGACTATAGGCAAGAGTTTGAGGTATGCCATCTTTAATAATGTCCAGACAATTATTACTTAAGCCATTACCAAAGAATCTCCCTGACTGTAATAAAGGATGGGCGGGGTTACGCTGTATCTGTACCAAAGGACTAAATAACTGTTCCCCAAGGCGATTACCTACAGCTTTGCCTGTATCATCAGTACGGGACATAAAAGAACGTCCTTCATCTGCTGCCCTAGCATCTAAATTCCACATCACCCAAGGTACGAGACCACTCATCGCTGCGGGTTCAAAAATTACCGTGTAATCTCCTGGTTTAATTTCTCTGGGGTTACGAGAGGTGATCGCTTTTTTGATGACTTTTTCGGTAATTTCTTCTGTGGGTAACTGTTCTATGCCCCAAGCAGTACAATTACTCCAACTAGAACCGTTATCTTGACGGGCAGTAAAACTAAAATCGGCTTCTGTCGTGCGATCGCAAGCCATAAGTCCGTTAGAATTACCAATAGCATTCAAACTAACATTAGTACTCAGAGTGCCTGAACCATTAACTTTTGCCTTACTAGAAAGAGAACAAACTCGTTGAATTATTTCCCCTTTCCGCAGAGGAGAAACTTTGGCAGTGGCTAGATCGAAAGCTGGAGTACGTCGATCGTAAGTCTGGGGTGGTAAAAGTTCTACCCATTCGGGGTCTTCAGGAGCAAAACGGGCTAAATCTTCTGCACGTTTTATGGTTTGGGCTATGGCTTCTGGGTCTAATTCTGTGGTTGAAGCAGAAGCACTACGTTGACCAAAGTAGCTAGTAATAGTTAATCCGAAGCGGTTGCGACTGATATTTTGACTGATTTGATTTTCTGAAAAACGACTGAGAGTAGATTCGTTAGCATTCAGGCTGACAAACACCCCATCTGCTTGAGATTGTTTGATAGTAGATTCAACGATCGAAAGAGCTTCTTCTTGGCTGAGGAGATTGGAGGCTGTAGCAATAGTCATTTAAGTGAACAGTCATCAGTAAATAGTAATCACTTTATATGTTACAGAATTGATTAAGGAACAATGATAAAAACTAGCTACGTAAAAACTATTTTTTATGCAGAAGAAGACCATAGGATTAGATCGACAGCTTTATGAATATCTCCTTTCTGTTTCTGTACAAGAAGCAGAAGTATTGCAAAAACTGCGAGAAGAAACAGCCAAGCATACTGCTGCAAGAATGCAGATTGCTCCCGAACAAGGACAGTTTATGGCACTATTAGTCCAGTTATTAAGAGCGAAAAAAACCTTAGATATAGGAGTCTTTACTGGTTATAGTTCCCTTGTTGTCGCTTTAGCCTTGCCACCAGAAGGGAAGATAATCGCTTGTGATATCGATGAAAAATCAACCGCGATCGCTCGTAGTTATTGGCAACAAGCAGGAGTAGCTGACAAAATTGACCTCTGCATTGCTCCAGCTTTGGAAACCTTAGATAAACTCATCGACGAAGGACAAACAGCTACTTTTGATTTTGCTTTTATTGATGCTGATAAAAGAAATTACGATAACTATTACGAAAAAGCTCTACAATTAATTCGCCCAGGGGGTTTAATCGCTGTGGATAATGTTTTATGGTCTGGAAGAGTTGCCGATCCTCAAGACAATGATAAAAGAACAGTAGCTATGAGGGCTTTTAATCAAAAGTTAGCTCAGGATCGGCGAGTAAAAATTAGTTTAGTACCCATTGCCGATGGCTTAACTCTGGCACTGAAATTATAAGTTAGTAGTTAGTAGTTAGTAGTTAGTGGTTAGTGGTTAGTGGTTAGTGGTTAGTTTAAGAACAATTAGGATGGATAGTGGGTTTATCAAGACGTAATTTTCTAAGTTTAACGGGAGTAGGTGCAGCTGGTTTTCTGTTAGCATCACCCTTAAAAAATTTACAAGCTAACTTTGCCAATGGTAAATCAACAGCGAGCACAAAATTTGGTTCTCTAGTTCCCGATCCTCAAGGAATAATCGATTTACCTCAAGGCTTTAAGTACAGAGTTATCTCTTCTGTTGGCACAAAAATGGATGATGGTAATCTTGTCCCCGATCTTCACGATGGGATGGCAGCTTTTCCTGGTACCAAGAGGACTACTATTTTAGTGAGAAATCATGAACTAAGTCCCGTCCTTTCCAAGCCCTTAAATCCCGATCTCCCTAAATACGATTCTCTTTCGCCTGGAGGCACAACAACTGTTATTGTCGATCGTGATCGCCAACTGCAAAAACACTTTATTTCTCTAGCAGGAACTAATCGTAACTGTGGTGGTGGTTCTACTCCTTGGAATTCTTGGATTAGTTGTGAAGAAGATATTGCTACTCCCTACCCACCACCAGGCTATACTCTAGCCGATGTTTTGCCATATTGGGGCAAGGTAGAACGCAAACACGGTTATAACTTTGAAGTACCTACTACAGGAGAAATTGTTAAACCAGTCCCTTTAGTAGCAATGGGTAGATTTAGACACGAAGCGATCGCCGTCGATCCCAAAACAGGTTATATCTATCAAACTGAAGACCAATTAGATAGCTGCCTTTATCGTTTTCGTCCCCACGACAGTCAAAATCTACAAGCAGGAGGAATTCTGGAGGCGTTAGTAATTCAAGATTTTCCGCAGATCGATACTAGTGTAGATTTGACCATTGGTAAACCTTACGCCGTTCGATGGGTAAAACTGGAAGATGTAGACCCTCAACACGATACTCTACGCTACGAAGCACAATCTAAAGGGGCAGCTTTATTCAAAAGGGGAGAAGGCATTTGTTACGGGAATGGAGAAATTTACTGGACTTGTACCAATGGAGGTAGGGCAGAAGTAGGTCAAATCTTTCGTTATAATTCAGCGCAAGAACGAGTAGAGCTTTTTATCGAGTCTCCTGGTTCAGAAGTATTTGACTATCCAGACAACTTAATTGTAGCTCCCTTCGGGGATTTAATTGTATGCGAAGATGGTGTTGGAGAACAATTTTTAGTAGGAATAACGCCACAAGGGCAATATTATCGTTTGGCAAGAAATGCCTTTAATAATAGCGAATTTGCTGGAATTTGTTTTTCTCCTGATGGTAAAACTATGTTTGTCAATATCTATAAACCAGGTATGACTTTAGCTATTTGGGGATATTAAACCGCGTCCAGTTTGAAATCACTAAACTAATAGCGATTAAAGAAAACAAAAATATGAATTTAAAGACAACTACCTTACCAAACCTAACCCAAACTCACCCTCAAGATAATTTTGCTATTACTATTGCTCCTTTATCTTTAGAAGAAGTTTATCGCCTTGCAGACTCTCCTAGTAATGGTGCTGTCGTAGTCATGAGTGGTACAGTACGTAACCAAACCAATGGTAAAGAAGTACAATCTTTAGAATACCAAGCTTATGAGCCAATGGCGACCGCGGTTTTTCGTTCGATCGCAGCAGAAATTCGTCAAAAATGGAAAGATACTAATAAAGTTGTTATTCATCACCGCATTGGACATTTAACTATTGGCGAAATTAGTGTTTTAGTTGCTGTGGGTTGTCCTCATCGTGCAGAAGCTTTTGAAGCCTGTCGTTATGCTATCGATACTCTCAAATACAATGCACCCATTTGGAAAAAAGAATATATTAAAGAACCAGATGGTACGATCGCTACTCAATGGATTAATTGTTGTTAATTTATTGACGAAAATCTGCCTCAATTTAGCTATGGAAGAATGTCATTTAAGACTAAGTACAGGACAAAAACTGAAGGGTTTGACAAAAATCAGCTTCATACTGCTCCAAATTTAAAAGGATACGGCGCAAGTAATCAAAGCCATAACGGAAAACACTCTTAGCCTTTCGACCGTGCTTTTTAATTGTGATGGGTCGTTGGGCTGAAAGCCATTGCCCAGTTCGATATGCCCAACACAAAGCAATGGTCAATAGAGCAAACAGACGACTGAGCCTTTCCGAATCAATTAGATGAGTATCTTCGAGATTAAAACCATGACTTTTAAAGATACCAAACAAAGTTTCGATACTCCAACGCTGACCATAATCATCAATCAGGGTAGAAGTGTAACTAGGAGCAATAACTGTCAAGAGAGAATTATCCTCTAAAATTAAATACTTTGCCTCCAAACTGCCACTCTGTTCGGTCTATGCTCAAGACCCAAGGTTCTGGTATGGACATCATCTCGATTACTAATTTGGCTAAAGCATAGTAATCTAAATCGAACTCTACACCAGAATCTCTGTAATCGCTTGTAATTAGATTCTGTTTTCGCTTTTCCCATGAACCCTGTTGATAAGTCTGAAAGGTTGACTGTCTTAACTCGAAACAAGGCAATTAGAAATAAAGCCAGAAAGCTTAATCTCGCTCCGTGCCATTTTAAGTGAGGTTTCAAGGTTTGACGGAGCAAGCTAATATTATTCATCGGGTTTCTGTTCAAGTGTGATTACTTTTTATGAAACCCCTTTTCTGTATTGCTTTGCAAGTTTCGATTTACTTTTTTGTCCTGTACTTAGCATTTAAGATAACTGCACTATAGGTTGCCATTGCAAAATATCTTGCAGCAACATTTCATAACCTTGAACGTTCGGATGCAAACCATCGGCAGAAAGTTGTTCTTTAATCCAATCTTCTCCCCTAGCCAGCCACAAGTCGAAAATATCTAGATAAGGAATTTGGCGGTTTTGACAAGCTCTTTTAGTGGCTTCTTTGTATCTATACTGATTGAGGTGACTATAGTACAAACAATCTAAAAAAGGCATCTTGGTTTCGTCTACTGGTACCATGCCGATAAACATGACAGGACAGAAACTTTGAGCTAACTCTAGTAAATGGTCTATTTGTGCTTGAAACTCAGCAAAATCTGCCAATAATTTTCCATCTTTTCGCCTCAGACAGGGAGAATCATTAACACCGACAGACAGTAAAATTAGATCTGGTAAACGATTGCGTAATTCTCCTCGGCAACTAAATTCTCGTTCTAAACGTTGAGAAACTTGAATTGTGCGATCGCCACGAATACCCAAATTATAGAGAACGTGTCCCGGACTTTCTGGGGACATCCATTGACGGCGCAATCTTTCTACCCAACCACCACCGACAAAATCACCAAAACCATAAACTAAACTATCTCCTAAAGCAACTATTTTTAATGGTTGACAAACCTTTGACCAATATTTTTCGTGTTCGCTCTGACTAACATAAGTTGGGTTAAGAGGAAAAATAGTTTGCATAAAGTTCAATATTAAATATTGCTAATAACAACTTTATATTTTGATATATTACTTAAGAATAGTACATACTCAAAATGTATAGATTAAAAGCATAATTGAATTAATTGTGCTAGTCAATAGTCTCTATTGCCTTGAAAAGAGGCATTTTCGATCGGCTACGTGCTGCACAATAAATAATTAGGTAAACTTAGGCATAGTTCATTAAAATCAATTATGCCAAAGTTAAGCAGATCAGAAGCAGCATATTTATTAGGGGTATCTACAGACACCTAACAAAATTCTGTA
>JASJDJ010000208.1 GCA_030065635.1 Xenococcaceae cyanobacterium MO_188.B32 | reverse complement strand
CCTCAAAATAGCTAAATCCTTAATATATCTGGGTTTCAGGCGAATTTACCTCTTCGAGGTAAATTCGGCGTCTGGCAAGGCTTTCACCCCTTTTTGATAGGTAAAATTGTCAAAGTCCCGTTAATCGAGCTATTTCTACTGCCATATCCAGTGCGATCGCTGCACCGACTAAATTTAGTCCTAAATCCCGTCGCAAACGCATAATTTGCATGACTCGAGTCAGGTCGGACAGTTGCAGCATTGATTCTACGGGTTCGATTAAACCTAAATCGGCAAAGCGTTCTAAAACCGTTACCGAAGTTTGGGTAAGGTAGGCAGCTTGTTGAAAAGTAATCAAGCGGTCGCCTTCTCTCGACACTACCACCCGAGATAAACTCATCGGCTTCATAAACGCACCTCCTCTATACTGCGACGGGGATTATAACTACTGGCTTGACGCAACTTTTCGTAGCACTCTCGTTCTTGGGGAGTTAATTCTTTGGGTGTCACAATTTTTAACTTGACAATTTGGTCGCTGCGGTTCCCTTTGGGACTTCGCCAGCCTTTACCTCGCAATCTCAAAGATTGTCCGGAATCTACTCCTGGAGGAATTTTCATAGTTACACTGCCATCAGGAGTAGGAATTTTAATTTTACTGCCTAAGGCTGCTTCCTCTGGAGTGATGGGAACTTCGCAGACAATATTATCGCCCTCAAACTTAAAGAGGGGATGAGGTTGCAAATCGATGGTTAGATATAAATCCCCCCGTTGCTGACTGAAAGGACTAATGCGTCCTTTTCCTTTAATGCGAATGCGACTGCCTGGTTTTGCTCCCCCAGGAATTCTGACTTTAATAGTTTCTCCGTCCAATTGGAAACTTTTTTGAGTACCGTGAAAGGCTTCAGAGAAAGTTAGGGTAATGGCAGCTTCCGTATCGGTAGCAGGAACATCCCGCATTCCGCTACCCCCAAATACATCCTCAAAATTACCAAACCCACCGGGGCTAGTGGTGCGATAACTGTAAACCTGTTGTCCTGTAGAACCCCTACCAGATGAACCGCCAAAGCGTCCTAGGAGTTCGTTAATAAAATCATCAAAACTACCATACTGACCGAAATCGAAACCGTCTACACCCATTCCTGCACCTGGAGGTGTACCAGCAGCAGCTTGTTGCCAATATTGACCGAACTGGTCGTATTTAGCGCGTTTTTCTGGATCGGACAGAACTTCTTGGGCTTCGTTGATTTCTTTAAAACGCTTTTCGGCTTCTTTGTCTCCTGGGTTGAGGTCGGGATGATATTTTCTGGCTAGTTTGCGATAAGCTTTTTTAATTTCTTCAGGAGTTGCTGTTTTGCTCACTCCCAAAATTTGATAGTAGTCTTTAAAATCGGTTGCTGCCACGGTAAGTGTTCACCTCCTGGGCATCACTAACATAACGTGAGTTCGGAGTTCGGAATTCGGAGTTCGTAGTTATGATTTTTCACAAGAGAGAAAATTCAGATCCGAAAAAACTAGTTAATATCTTAGTTTTTAGCTTCATCGAACTCGCGCTAACACAAGAGTTGGTAATACCTCCTTAATAGTTTTTAAGAATAATCGGGTTTCCGCTGCCTTAAAGAATATGTATTCAGAAACCCGATACTTGTTAAGATTGATATTTCTATTTACTTAACAAGTCGATCGACTCAGAGAAAAAGATTAGCTAATGTTGACTTTTACTACTTTAGTTTTCTCTTCTTCAGCTTTAGGTAGAGTTAGATGGAGAATACCGTCTTTGTATTCTGCTTTGACATTAGTATTTTGTACGCGGGTGGATAAAGGAATGACACGACGGAAACTACCATAACGGAATTCGCTTCTAGTCATACCTTTTTCTTCTGTTTTGGTTTCTTCTTTGCGTTCTCCACTAATGGAAATAGCTTCAGCAGAAACTTGAATATCGATATCTTTGGCATCCATGCCTGGAACTTCTAACTTAAGATGGATTTCATCTTCAGTTTCTTTCATTTCGGCAGGAGGTATAAATCCTCTTCCGTTAGTCTTCGGAGTAGTTGGAGTTAGACTTTCAAAAAGACGGTTCATTTCTTTTTGTAGGCTGTCGATTTCCGAGAAAGGTTCCCAACGAATTAGTGCCATGGTTATTTCCTCCAAAATTAGATTGATGAGATTTAAATCTGGGAGTTTTATGGTTATTAATTAAAGTTGCTTGTAAGCCCTGAACTATTTCTTTGGCTTACATTACTAAATATACAATCATCAACAAAAAGTAAGGTTCGGTTTTATTCACCCTAGCAGGTTGAGATTTCCCTCTTGGGATTTGTATCAAATGTGTCAGGCAGTCAGGATTTGTAGTCAAATTAAAGCTGTTTGGTTAGCACTTCCCTGGTTGCTGCTGCTGTTTTTTGCCAACTAAATTTTTGTGCCTGTTGAAGACTGAGTTGACTTAAGCGCGATCGCAATTGGGTATCGTTAGCAATAGTTTTCATCGCCTCAGTAATTTCTTCTACTTTATAGGGATCGATTAAAATAGCAGCATTTCCTGTAACTTCTGGTAATGAAGAGAGATTAGAGGTAATAACTGGTGTACCGCAAGCCATAGCTTCTAAAACAGGTAAACCAAAACCCTCCCAAAGAGTAGGAAAAACTAGCGCGATCGCGTTGTTTATAATTATGGGTAATTCTCGATAAGAGACATAATTGAGAAATTTAACTCTGTCTTCGATGCCTAATTCTCTTGTATGTTGCTTTAGTTGCGGGGTAAAACGAGGGTCTGTTGCTCCTGCCAACCAAAATTGATAATCTCGACTATGAGGAATAGTAGCAAAAGCAGCCAGCGATCGATGAATATTTTTATAAGGATCGTGACGACCAATATACAGAAAATAAGGATTATTATTTACTTTTTCGGTTCTTTTTTCTTCAAGATAACGAAAGTTGGTTGCATCATAAGCTAATAAAATAGAAGTAATTTTTTGTTCGGAAATACCGTAAAAGTTGGTAATATCTTTAGCTGTGGCTTGAGAGTTACAAATAATATGTTCTGCACCCTTAAGAACTAAAGGAACAATATAACGAAAATAATTAGTTAACGGTGATAATTGTCGCGGAAATCGTAAAGGAATAAGATCGTGACACATTACCATATAGCGAGACTTACTAAATAATGGTGCTTCTGGTATAGGAGAAAATAGTAAAGAACTTTTTAGTTCTCGATATATTTTAGGTAACTTAAATTGAGTCCACAGGAGACGACGTAAATGCCCTTTTGTACCCTGGGCGGGGGTTAAATCATCGGGAATTAGATAACAATTGTAATCTTCTTTTTGCTTGCCTACCAGTAATGTAGGTTCGAGGGATTGTAAGTAAGGAATCAGATTCGCTGCATAGGTACTAATTCCTGTAGGTTCGGTTAAAAGAAAAGATAAATTAATTAGAAGTTTTTTAGACAAGTTTAATTTACAAAGATTGATAGTTGATTTTATTACTATTTATAATAAGTGGATACCAAGGATATTTTAACTATCTAATCTTTAAGCTGAAGACCTCAACAAAGTTACGTTTGTTTCTGAAGGCAAAATAAGATAATGACGAGTATAGATTTATTTACCTTGGGAGTGCCAGGATACTCAGTAGAAAATTTAGAACTGAAGGATGCAGAGCGACTCCAGAAACTATATGAAAAATGTACTGATTTTGCTTATCTTGTAGAGGGACAACCGCCATCTCCTACTGCTGCACAAGAAGAGTTCTTTGCAGTTCCAGAAGGTAAATCATTGTGTGATAAATTCATGTTTGGTCTTTTCAACTCAGAGCATGAAATCATTGGTTTGATTGAGTCTATTCGTGGCTACCCTGATGAGCAAACCTGGTGGGTGGGACTAATCATGTTAGCACCAGAGTATCGTAGAAAAAGGTTACTTTATCCACTGGTACAATCATTTGAACACTGGGTGGCGAAGCATGATGTAGCGTACATTATGGGTTCTGTGGTTGAAGCCAATATTAAGGTGCTGCGCTTATGGAAAAGAATGGGTTTTGAAATTATTAGCCGAACATCACCAAAGCAATTCAACCAAAAGTTTCATTCTGTGTATATTATCCGAAAAGCTATTATAGGGAAGGTTAGCTGATAGAGTGCGATATCTTTTATTTGCTAGTTTAGCTAAATTTTAAGTCTTAAAAATTTGCTGTTAAATCCACCTCCAGATTGGCATCACTTATTAGACTATAGATCGGAATTCTAAAAGCAAGGATGAGCTTAATCTATGGCACAAGCAAAAATTGGCATAATTGGCGGTAGCGGTTTATATAAAATGGATGCCCTCAAAGAAGTAGAGGAAGTAAAAATAGAAACTCCCTTTGGTTTTCCTTCAGATGCTTTGATTGTCGGTAAGCTAGAAGGTGCAAAAGTGGCTTTTCTTGCTCGTCACGGACGCAACCATCATCTTTTGCCTTCTGAGTTGCCTTTTCGTGCCAATATCTACGCCATGAAACAGCTAGGAGTAGAATATATTATCTCTGCATCTGCGGTAGGTTCTCTTCAACAAAAAGTTAAGCCTTTAGATATGGTAGTACCAGACCAGTTTATCGATCGCACTAAAAATAGAATTTCTACTTTCTTTGGCGAAGGATTAGTGGCACATATTGCTTTTGGCGATCCTGTATGTAACAATTTAGCGGGTATTTTGGCTGATGCTGTTGCTTCTTTGGAATTATCAGAAGTAGATTTACATCGCGGTGGTACTTATGTCTGCATGGAAGGACCGGCATTCTCTACTAAAGCTGAATCTAATCTTTACCGTAGTTGGGATGCAACGGTTATCGGTATGACCAATTTACCAGAAGCCAAATTAGCTAGAGAAGCGGAAATTGCCTATGCTACTTTAGCTTTAGTTACTGATTATGATTGCTGGCATCCCGACCATGATAGCGTGACAGTAGAAATGGTAATCGGCAATTTACATAAAAATGCGGTTAATGCTCAAAAGGTAATTCAAGAAACAGTTAGAAGAATTAATAATACTACTCCAGAATCGATCGCTCATTCTGCTTTAAAGTATGCTTTACTGACTCCTTTAGATAAAGTTCCTACTACAACTAAGGAAAAATTAGAATTATTGTTGCAAAAGTATCTTTAACAAGTACTTTTAAGTAGATAATAAGAAAAATTAGGAGAGAGAAAATTAATAATAAATAACAATTCAAGCGGTTAAAATTCTGAGAAAGTCTTGCCATCTCTCGCTCAGAATTACGCACTTAAAGTTAACAAAATTTAAGATTTTATGACATGGTCAGCACACCTGAAAATTCTCAACCTCAAAATTTACAATATCTTCAATATTTACAATCAGATGTTATCAAATTACTGCAAGAGATTAGTGCTTTAATGGTACGAACCCAAAATAATCTTCGTAACGATAATTCTGGGAATAAATATGGATATTTTCGCCAGGAAGTAGATCGATCGATTTACAATGTAGAAAATTTAGAATTAAGAATGGCGATCGTCGCGCCCATGAAAGCAGGTAAGTCTACTATTATTAATGCGATCGTCGGTCAAGATTTACTTCCCAGTCGCAATGCAGCGATGACGACTATTCCAACCAAGATTGTCTTTAATGCAAAAAGAGAAAAACCTATCCTAATTCTCAAACAAGAAATTATCTCTATATTTGAAGATGCTTGGAATAGTTTACAAACACAGATGAATAATTGGGGAATAGAATTAACATCAGAGAAAATTGCTCATTATCCTCACTTAAAAGACTTAGTTACCCAAATTAGAACTAATCGCTCCGATATCGAGCGAGAAATTACTGATAAAGAAAATATTAGTCGAGTTTTAACTAAATTAAATGATATTGTTCGTCTTGCCAGCACTCTCGATCCCGATCGAGATCCTTTAGCTAAATTAGTCGATTTACCTTGTATAGAAACTCCTTTTTGGAATAGTGAAACTAATGAAGATTCACAATATTTAGGTGACTTAGTTATTGTCGATACTCCTGGCCCCAATGAAGCAAGAGATAACCTCGTATTAACAGCCGTTGTCGAACAGGAATTAAAACAAAGTTCGATCGTTTTAATTGTGCTTGATTTTACCCAGCTAAATAATCAGGCAGCAGAAGCAGTAAAAAAACAAGTACAACCAGTTATAGATTTAATTGGCAAAGAAAATCTTTATGTTTTAATTAATAAAGTCGATCAACGCAGACAAGGGGATATGACTACCGAACAAGTCAAAGATTTTGTCTATGCCGACTTGAATTTAAGTGAATCTAGTGATAGCGATCGCATTTTTGAAATTTCGGCTAGACAAGCTTTTTCTGCTACTAAGTTTTTACTGGAATTACAACAAAATTCTAAGATAGATATTCCTACAATGGAAACAGGAGAAATACTAGCACAAGAAGTTTTAGGAATCGATTGGGAAGAAGAATTAGAAACCATAAAAGTAGAAGAACTTAAGAGAAAAGCAAATAAATTATTGAAGAAGTCGGGATTTACCCCTTTTTTGAAAAAAGCCATTAAAGCTTTAAGAAAAAGTGCAGCACTTAAATGTATATCATCAGCACTCAATCGTTGTCATGGCTTGTTGCGTATTTTAAAAAACGATCTTAATCTACGTATTAATATTATTTTCCAAGAGGCTAAAAAAATAGAAGAAGAAATTACTGCTCTTACTTTAGATTTAGAAGAGCTAGAATCATGTTGTAATCGGCTTAAAGAAGTAGATAATATAAAAAGTAATCTTCAAGTAAATCTCAGCGAACTGATCGAGCAACTAAAGGAAAAGTCCCTCATTACTATCGGAAGTAATTTTGACGAACGAGATTTTGAAAAAGCTAGCTTTGTGCAAAAAATAGAGATTAGACCTAGAAAATCTTGGTTTGCCAATCTGGATGAAGACAATACATTGCCCAAGTTTATTACAGAAAAATTAAAAGATGGTTCGGGTAATAAGACTAGCAATATTATTGAATTTCCCAGTCAAAACGAAGCCAGGAATTTTATAATTAAGGCGGTAGCTTGGGCAAAAGGACGATCGGAGGATTATTTGCAAATAGCTTGTCAAAACACTGGAAATATTATTCAACAATCTCAACAAGAATTAATCGATTTTTTCAAGTCAGAAACAAGAGATATTCTAGAAAAAATCTTTCATTTCTCGAATAAGGCTTTTGAAGTTGAACTATCATTCTCAACCAATCCTCAAATTAACGAGCGACTAAGTTTAGGCGATTTTCAAATTGGCAGCGCAACCAGACAAGTTATAGAATATCAAACTAAAAAATATAGACCTTGGTATTTTCTTTGGCTTATCGAACTTACAAAAAAAATACCTATAACTAAAACCGAATCATATTATATTGTATCTCTTGAAGAACTGATTAACGAAGTTAATAATTCAACTGAAACTAGTATTAATAAAATTAGTGAAGAAATCCCTCGGTATTTAGACAAAGAGTTTCAACCACAGATCGAGCGCTATTTGACTGAATTAAATGCATATTTCGGCAAGTATAGAAATAGTTTAATACAGGCAAAGCAAGAGCGAGAACTTTCTCTGGCAGAAAAAAATACCTGGGTAGAGCAACTTAATGCCCTAGGGTCAGAAGCAGAGCAAAAATTAACAGAGACTAACAACTATATAGAACAAACCAAACAGTATTTGTAAATACAACTCTATTTTTTATTTTCCCAATATTGTCAGCCATTTTTGAATTACGGTGGTTAAATTGTTTATATCGACTGGTTTACTGATATAGTCATCCATTCCTGCGTCTAGACATTTTTGGCGATCGCCCGACATGGCATGGGCAGTCAGTCCGATAATTATAGTATGACGTTCATTTCCTTCTCGTTGACGGATTATTTGGGTTGCTTGATATCCATCTACTTTAGGCATTTGGCAGTCCAGTGACATCCTCCTACACTATATCGCGATAGGGCATTGCTCCCCTAACACCTAACGGTGAGTTGCGCCACTTATCTAGAACAAAGTTCCCCGACAGTACGACGCTCGACTCGAATGGTGCGATCCCTTGTTCCGCACCCGCTCGCTCGACTTGAGAGCCAATTTCTTGCTTTTCGGGAGTCCCCCGATACGTTTCGATGCCTCGATTACACAGTTCTTGAGCCGAGGCGATATCACGGTCAGTTTCGTATAGACACTCAGGACAAGAGTGAATTCTATCGATAGACATAGTTGAGAATCATAGAATTATGCTACCACAGATTGATATAAATGGTAGATTGCTATTTTTAGGTATGTCAAGTACCATAAAAATAGCTTGGGGGCGACTGCCGAGAGGAGGCTTGAACACTAAGTTATTCAGTTGGGCAGCAGAGTCAATGTCTATTTAAGCCTCCTTCCCGCCCGACGCTAAAACATCGCCAGCCCGAACTTCGTTCGGTTGAGCCTTTCGGCTCTTGTTGTTGTTGTTATAGAATGTATTTATTTAATTAGAGATAATTATTCGCCTCCAAACCCCCTTAAGTTAAAAACTGGTCGATTGGTTTTAATTACCTCCCGCAATATTGGTTCGATCGATGAAGCTAACTGGGGAATTATCTCTTTAACAGTTTTGCCGAATTAATACTTTGGAGTTCTTCATTAGAAGCCAGCAGTTCTTCATTCGTCGCCTGTTGTTCTTCGTTAGTAGTCTCCAGTTCTTCGATAGTAACTGTAAAAAACCCGTATTAGCTGGTTATCTTGATTGACTAAAAGGCAGGTTATTTGTCGCTCATTCAAACAATACTTAAATACTTCAGATAAGAGACGGTCTAATTGCTGATTGGCTTTAGCACCGACTTTATATTTAATATTATTAATCACATTCGCTCTGTAATTTCGGATTTTGTCCGAGAGTGCTCGAATAATCTATCTAAAGAGGGATTGTTATCAAGCGCTTCGGGCTGAAGTAACGAGTGATAAGTAATAAGTAATAAACTTTTTACTCCTTAATCACCACTTACTGACGAGTTACTTGCGAACAAAACTGGAGATAAACAAGACAAAAATTGTCAGGGGTAAAGAAACTGATTATATATTCAATTTAAATCAGTGATAATAGAAAACATTTAAAAAACCTTACTAACCAGTCTCCATCAGCTTTAGACTTAAAATGTCAATAAAATAGGTTAAATTAACAATAGGGTTAATAAACAAAGTATCAGTAAAAATAATATACACTGGTAAAAATCTAAAAAACTACCATATCGAGCGATTTCACAAAAAACCCATTAAAATTAGTCAGAAAGAGGACATATGAGCGATATCAAAGAAAAAATTCAACAAGAATTACAAAATGCCAGAGAAGTATGCGATCTAGAAGGTGCAGCTTCTGGAGAATGCGCTGCTGCTTGGGATGCAGTAGAAGAACTGCAAGCAGAAGCATCTCATCAGCGCGATAAACAGCCCAAGAAAAATTCTCTCGAACAGTACTGTGATGATAATCCCGATGCTCTTGAGTGCCGAGTCTACGAAGACTAAATAAGGTCAGTTCTGGCTCTCAAAAATTTATTGGTTAGGACAGCTATCAGCTACTAGCTTTTAGCTCCACTAACACTATCCAATCTAATGGGGGTCTTAAATTTAAGATTCCCATTTTTAAGATTAAGCCTGTCGTGCAACGTCAGTTCGATAAAGCGGTTTTACCTGATTGAATTAGCTATTAGGAGCTAACTTGGGAGGTAGACGAACTAAATTAAACCAAAAGTCTTCAATGTTTTTAATTACCTCAGTAAACTCTTCAAAGTCGAAAGGCTTAGTTATAAAGTAACTTCCATAGAGTGCGTAAGATTTCAATATATCCTGCTCGGAGCTAGAAGAAGTCAAAATAATTCCTGTAATTATTTTAAGTTGATGGTTAGTTTTAATTTCTTCTAAGACTTCAAAGCCATGCTTTTTCGGTAAATTTAAGTCCAGTAAGATCAGATCGGGACGAGATGAACCTCGCTCCTTGCCAAGTTGCTGATACTGTTGGCGAATGTGTTACAGTTAATCTTACAAAAAGTAGTACCAAAGGCTAAAGTTAGAATTTTTCGTTACTGTAGTACTACTGAATTCAGTCAAGATTGCTTTCGCCAACAGTATCAGTTGCTCCAAAT
>JASJDJ010000207.1 GCA_030065635.1 Xenococcaceae cyanobacterium MO_188.B32 | reverse complement strand
ACTCCTGATGACATTTGGAGGCGATTTCAGTTAGCAACTTCAGTAATTATACAACCAACTTTTTGATTCCTCTGCCTTCTTAATCCCTGTCTCGTATGACTTTCAGCATTTATTAACTTAACCTTGACTGGGCTGCGCAAATTAGGTTTATCCTTCTGGCAGTATTTACTCTCTCGCATTACTGACGATGAAACGGTTCCATATCTTCCAGACGTAATTAGAGCTAGAGCTTCAGCCTCTGTCCCCACTTGATATCATCGATCGCCTTTCATTCTCGATCGCCCCCAGCGGTTATTGAGCAGTTACTTTGGGTCTTTCAATTGGACTTTCCATTACATCCATTAAAATTAATTGTTCATCCAGAGCAGAATCTAATAATTTTTTCTTACCTGGCAAACTGAATTTTCGCTCCTTGAATTAAAATATTTTCAACTTTTCTAACTGTCCGACATACAGTAGATTCAGCTATTTTCCAGTCTTTTGATATATGATAATAAGTTCGATATTCTCGCCAGTATTGTAGAGTTACTAATATCCGATCTTCAACAATGAGTTTGTTCGGACAACCAGCTTTTTTCTTGTATTTTTCTTGTGCTTTTACTAACCGTACCATCAACCGAAAAGTTTGACGTTTAACTCCAGTCAGTCGCTTAAATTCTCTTGAAGAAAGTTTACGAGCTTGCCAATATTTCATGATTAATTAAATAAAAGGGCCAACTTTCTACCATACCATAAAAAACTTTTGCAAGAGTTATTCTCTGATTTGAGACTCAGTTTGACAGATTTTTGTCCTGACTAAAACGAGGGAAAGTCTCTCTTGACAATTCTTTCACTTTGTTAACCTGTCACGAATCATCTTTACCTCAAAAGAGTCGCACTTATTTCAGAATGATACATGGCAGCATCTACCTTGCAACCTCGGTAGGCCAAAGTATAAAGTTCTTTCAAATCTCCGATTAGGGGATAGCGAGGATTTGAACCAGTACATTGATCGTCAAAAGCTTGTTCGGCTAGAGCTTCGATTTGTTCGTAGAACTCTTTTTCTTCTCCTGGTAAAGCTTCTTTAATGCTTAGGGGAATGTCCAGCTCGACCTTAAGATTCTCGATCGCCTCGACTAATTTTTCTACTTTCTCGTCCAGAGTATTACCACCTAAATTCAAGTAATCGGCAATTTTGGCATAACGTTCTTTGGCATGGGGATATTCATATTGAGGAAAGATCGCCTGTTTAAAGGGTGCATCGGTAGAATTGTAGCGAATGACATGGGTAATCATGAGGGCATTGGCTAAACCGTGAGGAACATGAAAAGTCGAGCCTAGTTTGTGTGCCATAGAGTGACAGATACCTAAGAAAGCATTGGCAAATGCCATCCCTGCAATGGTGGCAGCATAGTGAACTTTTTCTCTGGCTTCGGGGTCTTTTGCCCCCAGTTTATAAGCACGAGGCAAGTATTTAAGGAGTAGACCGATCGCTTCTAAAGCCAATCCATTAGTAAATTCTGTTGCCAATACAGAGACGTAGGCTTCTAAAGCATGGGTTAAAGCGTCGATCCCACCGAAAGCTGTCAGGGATTTGGGCATGCGCAGCACTAGTTCGGGATCGACGATCGCCATGTTGGGAGTGAGAGAATAATCGGCAAGGGGATATTTAATTCCCGTGCGATCGTCAGTAACCACGGCAAAGGGGGTAACTTCCGAACCAGTCCCGGAAGTAGTGGGAATTGCCACCATCTGTGCCTTGTTACCTAAAGTCGGCAATTCATAAACCCGCTTACGAATATCCATAAATCGCATGGCGATCCCTTCAAACTCGACTTCAGGATGTTCGTACATCAACCAGATTACCTTGGCTGCATCCATGGGAGAACCACCACCAAAGGCGATAATCACATCAGGCTGAAAGCTATTCACTCTAGCCAATCCCATTTGGATGGTGGAGAGATTGGGATCGGGTTGGACATCGTAGAATATTTGATGTTCGATGTTAATTTCTTCCAAAACATCGGTAACTTCTTTGAGCATACCCAGGTCAAATAGAGGCTTGTCGGTAATAATAAAAGCTCTTTTTTTGCCTTCTAAATCTCCTAAAGCTACCGGCAAACAACCGTATTTAAAATATACTTTAGGCGGAACGCGAAACCAGAGCATATTTTCTCGTCGTTCCGAGACAGTTTTAATGTTGAGTAGATGACAAACGCTAACGTTTTCACTGACAGAATTACCGCCCCAAGTACCGCAGCCTAAAGTTAGAGAAGGGTCTAATTTAAAGTTATACAAATCGCCGATCGCTCCTTGAGAAGAAGGAGTATTAATTAGGACTCTACCAGTGGAGACGTGGGAATCAAAATAGTCAATGCGGTCTCGCGAAGCGAGTGACATGTCATCGCTATTACTAGTGTCAGTATATAGTACGGAAGTATGTCCTCTACCGCCAAGTAAAATTAGTTCTTCGGCTTTGGCGGTAGCTGCTTTAAAATCAGTCACGCGATACATTGCCAAAATAGGGGATAATTTTTCGAGCGAAAATGGCTCATGAATGCCAACTTCTTCAATTTCTCCAATTAGGACTTTAGTTGCTTTAGGAACTTTGATTTCCGCTAGTTCGGCGATTTTCTCTACTGATTGACCGACGATGGCAGCATTGATATGACCGTCTTTAACGATAATATTACTTACCTTTTCCCTTTCTTCTGGGGTCAAAAAATAAGCCCCTCTCAGGGCAAATTCTTGTTGAACTTGTTCGTATACTTCATCAACCACAATAACTGATTGTTCTGACGCACAAATCATGCCATTGTCAAAGGTTTTACTCAATAAAATCGAGCTTACGGCTAATTTAATTTCCGCTGTTTCATCGATGACGGCAGGAGTATTACCAGCACCCACACCTAAAGATGGTTTCCCAGAAGAATAAGCAGCTTTAACCATGCCAGGACCCCCAGTAGCCAAGATTAAATTCATACTGGGATGCTGCATTAAAGCTTTAGAAAGTTCTACCGAGGGTTCATCAATCCAGCCAATAATATCTTCTGGCGCACCTGCCGCGACAGCAGCATCGAGAACTGTTTTGGCTGCCGCGATCGTACATTCCTTGGCTCTCGGATGGGGAGAGAAAATAATTGCATTGCGGGTTTTTAGAGCAATTAAAGCCTTAAAAATTGCGGTCGAAGTTGGATTAGTCGTCGGCACGATCCCAGCTAAAATACCTACTGGTTCGGCTATTTTTTGAATCCCATAATGAGAGTCTGATTCGATTACTCCACAGGTTGGTTCTTGCTTATATTTGTTGTAAACAAATTCTGAAGCAAAATGATTTTTAATTACTTTATCTTCAACTATCCCCATAGCTGTTTCACTTACAGCTAATTTGGCTAGAGGAATGCGTTGTTCGTTGGCAGCTAAAGCTGCTCGTTTAAATATTTTATCTACCTGTTGTTGAGTGTAGTTGGCATATTGACTTTGGGCAGCTTTTACTCTCTGAATGAGGGTGTTGAGTTCTTCTAGGTTGGTAACTTTCATGGTAGTTTTGGTAGTTAGTGGTTAGTAGTTAGTTATTGGTCATGAGTCATCGGTAATTAGTTCTTGGCACCAATTAACAAATGACAAACGACCAATGACAAAATTAGCTTAGCGAGTGGGAAGCCCCACACCTGTACGCGAAGCGTCAGTGTGGGACGGGGCGTTTAAACTGCGGAACTAAATTCCGCAGATGTGACCTCATAAATTCCGCACGCAGCCCCTCATGAGTAGACTCTAATTCCGTATTTCTGAAAAATCTTTTTAGCTGTTTCGACTAATTCTGGAGGTGCAGGAGGTGTATTTTTGAGCAAATATTCATAACCTAGTTGCTCCCATTTGTATTCTCCCATTTTATGAAAGGGTAAAATTTCTACTCGTTTGACATTACTTAAAATGGAGATAAACTCAGCCAGACCTCTAATATTATGAGGGGGATCGGTAAGATTGGGAACTAGAACAAATCTAATCCAAACTGGTTTCTTGGCATCACTCAGATAGCGTGCAAGTTCTATTGTTGGCTCTAGGGAAACACTAGTAACTTGACGATAGATTTTAGAGTCGAAAGATTTAATATCTAGTAATACTAAATCTACATAATCTAGTATTGGTTTTGCAGTAGCTAATTTTACATAACCAGAAGTATCTAATGCTGTGTGAATTCCTAAATCTTGACAGCGGCGAAAAATCTCGCTGACAAACTCTGGCTGCATCAAAGGTTCGCCACCAGTGATGGTAACTCCTCCTCCAGAAAACTCCATATAAGAATAATACTTCTGGATGTCTGCGATCAATTCATCAACAGTTACTTCTTTTCCTGCGTGAGGAGTGCAACAGTCGGGATTATGACAGTAAAGACACCTAAGAGGACATCCTTGGGTAAAAATAACATAGCGAATTCCCGGACCATCAACCGTACCACAAGTCTCAATTGAATGAATTCTACCTTTGGTGTGAGTGGGAGGGATTATGGTTGTCATTAGTTAGTCGTTAGTTATTAGTCATTGGTTATTAGTCATTAGTCATTGGTCATTGGTTATTGATTTTAATTTAGAACAAAAGACAAAGGACAAATTTAAACTCTTTCGTGGAAAGTACGACTAATTACATCTAGTTGTTGTTCGCGGGTGAGTTTTATAAAGTTGACTGCATAACCAGATACCCGAATAGTTAGTTGGGGATAGAGTTCGGGATGTTCCATGGCATCAATCAAGGTTTCGCGATTTAAAACATTGATGTTGATGTGGTGTCCTGTATTATGAAAGTAACCATCCAGCATCCCTGCTAGGTTGTTAATTTTGTTGTCTTCGGTTTTACCTAAAGCTTCGGGTACGATCGAGAAAGTATAAGAAATACCATCTTGGGCGTGTTCGTAAGGTAGTTTAGCCACGGATTCTAAAGCAGCGATCGCGCCTTTGGTGTCTCGTCCGTGCATGGGGTTGGCACCAGGGGCAAAAGGTTGTCCTGCTTTACGTCCATCGGGAGTATTGCCAGTTTTCTTGCCGTAAACTACGTTAGAAGTAATAGTCAGAATCGACTGAGTGGGTACTGCACCGCGATAGGTTTTATGTTGGCGGACTTTGTTCATAAAGTCTTCTACTACTTGGGCGGTAATTCGATCGACGCGATCGTCATTGTTACCAAATTTGGGATAATCGCCTTCAATTTCGTAATCTACTGCCAAACCATTTTCATTGCGGATAACTTTTACTTGAGCGTGTTTAATTGCCGATAAAGCATCCCCTACTACTGATAAACCAGCCACTCCACAAGCCATTGTCCGATAGACATCGCGGTCGTGCAGTGCCATTTCTAGACGTTCGTAGCAATATTTATCGTGCATATAGTGGATGACATTGAGAGTGTTGACATAAAGTTTTGCCAACCAACCCATCATTAAATCGAATTTAGCAGTTACTTCTTCGTAATCTAAATATTCAGAAGTTATCGGTGCAAACATGGGGGCAATTTGTTCGTCAGCTTTTTCATCTTTACCGCCATTGATGGCATAGAGTAAAGCTTTAGCTAAGTTAACTCTCGCACCAAAAAATTGCATCTGTTTGCCAATGCGCATTCCCGATACGCAGCAGGCGATCCCGTAGTCATCACCGTAGTAACCGCGCATCAAGTCGTCGTTTTCATACTGAATCGAACTGGTATCGGTAGAAACTCTAGCGCAGAAGCGTTTGAAGGCTACAGGTAATTTTTCCGACCAGAGTATCGTTAAATTGGGTTCTGGTGCTGCCCCTAAGTTATATAAAGTATTTAAGAAGCGGAAACTATTTTTAGTAACTAAGGTTCTGCCATCTTCTCCCATACCACCGATGGATTCTGTTACCCAAGTGGGATCGCCGGAGAATAGTTCGTTATAGGCAGGATGACGTAAAAAACGCACCATCCTTAGTTTCATGACAAAATGATCGATTAGTTCTTGAATTTCTGCTTCCGTGACATCGCCATTATCTAAATCCCGTTGGCAATAGATATCGAGGAAAGTGGAAACTCGACCTAAAGACATTGCTGCACCGTTTTGCTCTTTAACAGCTCCTAAATAGCCAAAATAAGTCCACTGCACTGCTTCTTTAGCATTAGCTGCGGGTTGACCGATATCGCAGCCATAACTAGCAGCCATCTGTTTTAATTCTTTGAGTGCTTTGATTTGGTCGGAAATTTCTTCTCTCAAGCGAATTACCTCTTCATCGAGGGTATCTACTTCTAGAGAAATTAATTGTTGTTGCTTGTCTTCGATCAGGCGATCGCAACCATACAAAGCTACCCGACGATAATCGCCGATAATCCTTCCCCTTCCGTAAGCATCGGGTAAACCAGTAATAATTCCCGAATGCCGTGCCAGTTTCATTTCGCGAGTATAGGCATCAAAGACACCGTCGTTATGAGTCTTGCGGTATTTGGTAAAAATTTCTTTAGTTTGCTCGTCTAACTGATAACCGTAAGCTTCGAGAGAACTTTTAACGACTCGAATGCCACCAAAAGGCATAATTGACCGTTTTAAGGGTTTATCGGTTTGCAAGCCGACAATTTTTTCTAAGTCTCGATCGATGTAGCCAGGAGCATGAGCGATAATAGAAGAAGGTACTTTTGTATCCGTGTCTAAAATACCTTTTTCCCGTTCTACAGCCATTAAGTCTTTGACTTTTTCCCAAAGTTGATGGGTAACTTCTGTTTTACTAGCTAAGAATGATTCGTCTCCTTCATAAGGAGTGTAGTTTTGCTGAATAAAGTCCCGGAGGTTAATTTCTTCCGTCCATTTACCTGTAACGAAACCTTTCCATTGTTGCAACATTAGATATGTCTCCTCTGTTTTCTCTTGATTTCTTGCTCTTATTTGAAGTGGACTTTTTTTGTTTAAAACTTAACACAGAAAAAAAGATTTTAGCAATTCAAATTTATTTTAGTGATAAATTTTCTCTCCAAATAAATTATAATTTTTGAGTACATTTGAGTACATTAATTAATAGATGTTTTTTTGAAGTTTTCATTCTAGTCACTTCTAGGTTATACATCATTGTTAATAGATTACATTGGTATCTGCTCATGGCATTAAGCATAAGCCACATTCCTAAGCTAGCAAGGAGATTATGGAGGGTTCTCTCCAGTTTATAAAACCCAAAAAGAATTAACTTTTTCAAATAAACAATCTTAAGATTATTTTTATGTCAATATCGATAGAGCCAAAGCAAAACTTTTTTTGTATTATAAGTAACTAAAAATTAAAGGTAAATATTAACAAAAAAATAAAAAGTAAAATATGAACTATTTTTTTACTTTTAGTTATTTACAATTGAAGAGAAAAAATCGAGCTACTCTTCACTGAACTCGGACAGAAATTATATGAATATCTCAATGACTTTGACCGTCGATAATGCCCATGACATTGTTAACTATCGACGACGACCTCTAGACTTTATTTTTGCCCCTAAAACTGTAGCCGTTATTGGTGCAACCGATCGCCCTGGCAGTGTGGGGAGAACTTTACTCTGGAATTTAATTAGTAATCCTTTTGGTGGTACGGTATTTCCTGTCAATCCCAAACGGGATAACGTTCTGGGTATTAAAGCCTATCAAGATATTACCGCTATTCCCGAAGCGATCGATCTGGCCATAATTGCCACCCCAGCTCCCACAGTCCCAAAAGTAGTTCGTCAGTGTGCTGTGGCAGGAGTTAAAGGAGTAATTATTCTCTCCGCAGGATTTAAAGAAATCGGCGAGGTCGGCATTGAATTAGAGAGGGAAATTTTAACCGAAGCTCGCCGTCACCAAATGCGAATTATCGGACCTAATTGCCTGGGATTGATGAGTCCCCGCCAGGGTTTAAATGCTACCTTTGCCAGTGTCATGGCACGTCCTGGCAATGTAGGGTTTATCAGTCAGAGTGGGGCATTGTGTACGGCGATTTTAGACTGGAGTTTTCGGGAAAACGTCGGCTTTAGTGCTTTTATCTCCGTCGGTTCTATGTTAGATGTCAGTTGGGGAGATTTAATCTATCATCTCGGTGACGATTTAGCCACTAGTAGTATTGCCATATACATGGAATCGATCGGCGATGCTCGTTCTTTTCTCTCCGCAGCCAGAGAAGTCGCTCTCACCAAACCAATTATTGTCATTAAAGGAGGTCGGACTGGTGCAGCAGCTAAGGCAGCAGCTTCCCATACAGGCACTCTAGCTGGTAGTGATGAGGTTTTAGATGCTGCTTTTCGTCGCTGTGGAGTGCTGCGAGTAGATACCATTGAAGACCTATTTAACATGACCGAGTTGCTAGCCAAGCAACCCCGTCCCAAGGGCAAACGGTTAACTATTTTAACCAATGCTGGAGGACCGGGAGTCTTAGCCACAGATTCTTTAATCAAACAACAAGGAGCATTAGCCCAATTATCCTCTGAAACCATCACCCAGTTGAATCAAGTATTACCGACTCACTGGAGTTGCAATAATCCCATAGATATACTAGGGGATGCCACAGCCGAACGCTATGCTCGAGCCTTAAAAATAGCAGCAGCCGATGAGAACAGTGATGGGTTGTTGGTTATCCTGACCCCTCAAGCTATGACTGATGCGACAAAAATCGCCACTCAATTGCAACAAACAGTCAAAGAATTAAACGGTAAACCTCTACTCGCTAGCTGGATGGGAGGAGAAAAAGTTGCTGAAGGAGAGGCTATTCTCAATCGGGCGGGGATTTATACAATTCCCTATCCCGATACTGCTGCCCATCTATTTAACCTGATGTGGAACTACAGCTATAATCTCAAAGGTCTATATGAAACCCCCACACTAGCTAAAGACGACGATGGGATCGGCAGTCGAATCCAAGCAACAGCAATTTTAAAGAGAGTTAGAGAGACACAAAGAACTCTACTTACCGAATACGAATCGAAACAATTACTAACTGCCTATGGTATTCCTACTGTAACTACCCAAATTGCTACCAGTAGAGAGCGGGCAGTAGAAATAGCCAGAAAAATTGGTTATCCAGTCGTTCTCAAACTGCACTCCGAAACCATTACCCACAAAACTGACGTAGGTGGAGTACACCTCAATCTCAACAATGAGGATGCCGTCAGCAATGCTTACAATTCTATTCAAAATACCGTTGAAGAGAACCATTTCCTCGGTGTTACCGTCCAACCGATGGTCAAGCTCGATGGCTACGAACTAATTATTGGTAGCAGTATCGACGAACAATTTGGTCCAGTTTTATTATTTGGGACGGGGGGACAATTAGTAGAAATATTTAAAGACCGTGCCCTAGCATTACCACCACTCAATACAACCCTGGCACGAAGGATGATGGAACAAACCCGCATCTATGAAGCTCTCAAAGGAGTTAGGGGAAGAAAAACAGTGGATTTGACTGCTCTAGCTCGATTAATGGTACGTTTTAGCCAGCTAGTAGTCGAACAACCTGAAATTAAGGAAATCGATATCAACCCTCTATTGGTGTCGAGCGATCGCCTGTTAGCCCTAGATGCTCGAGTAGTTCTCCACAATCCCGAAGCAACGGAAAGAAACTTACCTCAAGTTGCCATTCGTCCCTATCCTACTCAATATATAAAACCCTGGACATTAAACGACGGTAAACAAATCACTATTCGCCCTATTCGTCCCGAAGACGAACCACTAATTGTTAACTTTCACCAAGATCTTTCGGAAGAAAGCGTTTATTTCCGATATTTCCACATGATTAAATTGCAAACTAGAGTTGCCCACGAAAGACTTACACGCATTTGTTTTATCGATTACGAGCGAGAAATGGCTTTAGTTGCAGATTATCTCGCTCCCGATACGCAAGAACGGGAAATTTTGGGTGTGGGACGTTTAAGCAAAATCTATGGTACCAATGAAGCAGAGTTTGGTATGTTAGTCAGCGATCGCCATCAAGGTCTGGGATTGGGTACAGAATTACTACATTCTTTAATTGATGTTGGTCGCCAAGAACAATTAAGCTGCATCACTGCCGAAATTCTCCCCGAAAATCATAGTATGCAACATTTGTGTAGCAAGCTGGGTTTTGAATTTCAGAGAAATATGGATGTAGTTCGAGCTTATTTTGAGCTTAAATAGGGCTTGCTGAATAAGTCAAAACTATTGATTTGTAAAGGTTTAAAGCAGTTAAAATTAGGACTTGAAAAAGCGCGTGGGGGAGACCTTACGGTAGTCGCTGGGTGCGGCTCTTTTAAAGTAATGAGGTCAAATGGCTAACAATCTTTCAGGGTCCTGAAACTTGTTGACATGATTGCGCTGGAATTCCTGCAGCTTATGGAATTGCCAATATTCCTCGAAATC
>JASJDJ010000042.1 GCA_030065635.1 Xenococcaceae cyanobacterium MO_188.B32 | reverse complement strand
CAGACGCCGAATTTACCTCGAAGAGGTAAATTCGCCTGAAACCCAGATATATTAAGGATTTAGCTATTTTGAGGTTAAACCATTGATATATCAGGCTTTCACCCCTTTTTGAACCTAGTTTTTTGTCAAAGTCCCGTTAGTAAAGATGCAAGTTAGATGTGGATTAGCTTAATAATAACTAATAACTAACAACACTACGATAATTAATTAATTCATCAGGTTTAATTGCCCCTTTTTCCGTAATAATTGCCTCAATTAAATGAGCAGGAGTAACATCAAAAGCAGGATTATAAAAATCTACTCCTGGCGGACAAATTTTAGTTTTAGCAATTCGATCGATTTCTCGGGCATCTCTTTCTTCGATCGCAATTCCACTGCCATCGACTAGCTCAAAATCGATGGTAGAAAAAGGAGCAGCAACAAAGAAGGGAATATTATGAGCTCGGGCAACTATAGCCAAAGAATAAGTACCGATTTTATTAGCAGTATCTCCATTAGCAGCAATCCGATCTGCCCCGACAATTACCGCATCGATCTTACCTTTTTGCATACAATGAGCAGCCATACTATCGGTAATGACTGTAACGGGAATACCTTCTCGTACGCATTCCCAAGCCGTCAATTTTGCTCCTTGTAAGCGAGGACGAGTTTCATCGGCATAAATCCTAGCCAAACGTTGTTCTCGCCAAGCAGAACGAATTACACCCAAAGCAGTACCATAGCCAGCAGTAGCCAGAGCTCCAGCATTGCAGTGAGTAAGAATAGATAATTTTTGGGGTTCTGTTGGTAAGATAGACAAACCGCGAGCGCCTATAGCCTGACAAGTTTGTAAATCTTCTAATTGAATTGTCCGAGCAGTACGCAGTAAAGTTGACTTAATTTCTGCCACTGTACCCACAGACTCATAGGCTGTTTTTAACATCCGAGAAATTGCCCAAAATAAGTTGACAGCCGTGGGACGAGTTTGACGCAGTAATTGAGCAACTTGTTCTAGTTGAGCCAAAAATTTTTCTAAGTCATTAGTTTCTATTTCTCTAGCACCAAGATACATTCCATAGGCTGCTGCTACACCAATAGCTGGGGCACCTCTGACAATCATGGTTTTAATTGCCTGCGCCATATCTTCTACAAGAGCGATTTCGACGATATTATATTCCTCTGGCAAACGAGTTTGATCGATTAGAAATACTTTATCGTCTTGCCAAATTACAGGATAGATATTACTAGGGGAAGAAGTCATATCAATATTTAGGCTACCAACTTATGAGGGAAAATTAGGGATTGCGGTGCGACCTCGGCACGAGGTTTCCTCAGCCAAGGAACGCGCACCAAGACAGGGATTAGGAATTGGGAATCGATTAAAATTATCCTAAATCACCAAAAAAATTGGGTAGTAAACAACCACCCAAAATATTACTGATTGAATTTTGCTTTTGCTTAAAGCTTAAACAGCAACTGTTTTCTTAGAAGTTGCAGATAATTCTCCACTAGCATATCTAGCAGCAAAATCATCTAAAGTCATTTGCTTGATCTTGCTAGCATTACCGGCAGTACCGAAAGCTTGATAACGATCTAAGCACACTTGCTTCATATACTTGATAGAAGGTTTGAGGAAGTGGCGAGGATCGAAGTTAGATGGGTCTTTAGCAGCAGCTTCACGGAAAGCAGCAGTAATTGCCAAACGGTTGTCAGTATCAATATTAACTTTGCGAACACCACTCTTAATACCTTTTTGAATTTCTTCAACAGGTACACCGTAAGTTTCAGGAATCTTACCACCGTATTCGTTGATCATGTCAAGCCACTCTTGAGGTACGGAGGAAGAACCGTGCATTACTAGGTGAGTATTGGGTAGGCGACTATGAATTTCTTCAATTCTACTAATAGCCAGAATTTCACCGGTAGGCTTACGAGTAAATTTGTAGGCACCATGGCTAGTACCAATAGCTACAGCCAAAGCATCTACTTGAGTACGTTCTACAAATTCAACTGCTTCGTCGGGATCGGTTAAAAGTTGCTCTTTACTGAGAGTACCTTCAAAACCGTGACCGTCTTCAGCTTCACCTTGGCCAGTTTCCAAAGAACCCAAACAACCGAGTTCGCCTTCTACACTAACACCGATGGAATGAGCTACTTTAACAACTTCGGCAGTTACACTAACGTTATAGTCAAAACTAGCGGGAGTTTTAGCATCTGCTTCGAGAGAACCATCCATCATGACGCTAGTAAAACCATTACGCATAGCTGAGTAGCAAGTAGCAGGGCTATTACCATGGTCTTGGTGCATAGCAATAGGAATGTGGGGATGACTTTCCACTGCTGCCATAACTAGATGACGGAGGAAGTTTTCTCCTGCATATTTACGAGCACCGCGAGAAGCCTGCAATATAACAGGGCTATTAGCTTCTTCAGCAGCCTGCATGATCGCAATAATTTGCTCCATGTTATTAACATTATATGCAGGAATGCCGTAATCATTCTCAGCAGCGTGATCTAGCAACAGCCTCATGGGTACGAGTGCCATAAATGTCCTCCTAATCTATATTCTTTTCTCTTAGGTAGTTAGTCTTTCAGAAAATTTAATTTCTTACTTGTCAATCTTAAGATATTTTTCAACATTTGATTAATTATTTTATCTATTTGTTAAATAATCTGTTCTTAACTAACGTTATCCGCTGACAAATCCCCTAGTCGATCGCTTACCATTTCAGGAGTCTCAGCAGGAGTGCAGAGAGCGCAGGGAATAATACTAAATCCTGTTGAGATACACCATTTAAAACTTGTGAGAAGGCAGGGGGCAGGAGGCGTGATAAGCAGAAGGGTTTAAACTCGTTTAAGACTTCTAATTTAAAAGAAGGTTTTCAGAATCGGATTTAGTATAACAATTCCTTCGTAACATCAACACGGGCAGTTTAATCAGGTGTGACTTAAATGCGATTAACTTAATTCGTCAGTCTTTACTATCACTGAGCTTAGTCAATTGTTGTTGCCTACTTTTTTTGAAAACCGCAAGCATTTACTAGTCAAACTAATACTTTCTAATACTTTCTGACCTATAGAATCGAGCAATTTAATATTATCAAAAACTCTTCTCTGTATTTACACTTAATTAAAAATAAAAAAAATTATTGTAACTAGTAAAAACACCTAAAATAAAGAGAAATAATAAAAAAAGCGGTATTAATATGCCACTTTTAAATTACTATATGGTTAGTGAGAATGTTTTTAAAACACTCATGTTAGCCGAGCATTAATTGTTCACAGTTCTGTCAAGAGAGATACTAATTTAGGTTTAGTGTCTCTTTTTTTTTAGAATAACGGTTTGAGCCTAATAATGACCTCGGCAAATATACGAAATTGCTTTGAATAGACAAATTTGAATAGACAAAATTGTACGGGACTGGCCGGACTTGAACCGGCGACCTAGCGCTTCAGATTGGTGTGAGTTTCCTCACTCTCTGGACTATTCCTTCACCCTGGACGTGTGGTCTTTAGGTGGTGGCCGTTATGTTACAGGTTCTGAATTACTTAGTTTATTTACCTGTCGATCGCCTATAACCAGTCTCTGCACCTTCTTTACCCAGGTTAGTAAAGCTTGGCTCAAGATTACCTTATCTATATGACAGACTTAGGCTTCCTTGAATTTGACCACATTCACTTACAAAGTTTCCTCTGTAGTGCCCGATTATTCAGGAGGCGCTTGCTCTATCCAACTGAGCCACAGCCCCAAGAGTAGCATAAAATACAAGGTAAATTATTACCTCACTGGTTTGGTGGCAGTTGATGATTTTGTATAAAAAACTTTACTTAATTACTAATTATTGCAACACAGATTAATATTTGTGTTAACTGAAGGACTACAATTATTCTCGATTTAATTAGATTAAAAAAGATTAAAGAGGAGAAATCAATTTGACTTATTCGACTTTACTCGCTGTAGCTGCTTCCGTACCTAATACAGTATCTTGGAGTCCTAAGGTAGCAATTCTGATGATTCTTTGTAATATTGCTGCTATTGCGTTTGGTAAATATACAATTCAAAATCAGTCTGCTGGCCCCAGTTTACCCTCACCAGAGTTCTTTGGCGGTATGGGTTTACCTGCGTTGCTAGGCACTACTAGCTTAGGTCACGTGTTAGGAGCAGGTGTTATCTTAGGATTAGCTAGTGTAGGCGCACTCTAATCAGTAAACAGTGAACAGTTACCAATAATAGTAACTTTATACTGTTTCATAAATTGAGGGCGAGTTAAAAATTCGCCCTTGGAGTTAAGGAAATGAAACTAGATAAATCTCCTCCAACAATAATCCTGAGTTTGATTGGTACTGCGATCGCTCTAGACTTGTTTGCAGCAAAAACAGTTAACGCTCAAACAAAATTACAGTCAGTGCCAGAAATAGGCTGGAGTATTCGGTTAAATAGTTTTGAATTAGACCGCCAAAATTTTGGTCAGGTATTTACTTTTAAATGCCCTACTACACCAGAAAGTCAAGTCTATGCTCCTGTTTGGGGAACTGATATTTATACTCTTAATTCTGGACTTTGCCAGGCTGCCGTTCATGCGGGCATGATTACCAGAGAGGGTGGCTTAATTAATGTCGAACTGACTGCTGGAGAATCTAGGTATAAAGGTAGCGATCGCTTTGGCGTTAAGAGTAAAAGTCACGCTCGAGAAGTTTACAGTTTTAGATTTATTGGTAATCCAATAGCGATCGAGTCTGCTGATGAGACTAATAATGATGCAGAAAAACCCCCATCTCGTCGTCGTCCTTCCGCTATTGAAAGAACAGTGGGTAATGGAGTGAGAAGAGGCATAGAAAGAACAATTTCTGATTCGATTAGAGATATTTTTCGCTAAATAAGTTATTAGTTCCAATTCTTTTACTTTAATTTTTGTAAACTATAAAGAGTAAACTGCCAAAAAAATCTTCACCTTGATGACATTGGAACTCCAGACCGACAAAAGTCAGCCTCAAACAAGCAGCAACGAAAAGCTCGATCGAGCAGCAGAAAACGAAAAAATTTTATGTCCTCATTGTCAGCGCACGGCTACCAACGGGATTAAATGTAAAGGGATGTGTGTCGCCGACAGTGACTATTAGCCGATACCTCCGAATTCCGAATTCCGAACTCCGAACTTATACTCGATTAACTCTCGGTAGTCTATGCTTAAAACCACATAGAATTTCCCAAGAAATCGTGTCTAGAGCATCAGCCCAATCCTCGGCAGTGATAGTATGCTCCCCGTCTCGTCCGATAAGAGTAACAATTTCTCCTGGTTGTAAATTAGGAATATTACTCACATCGAGCATTAACTGATCCATAGTAATCGTGCCTATTTGGGGGACTAGCTGACCGCGAACCAAAACTTTTAAGCGATGAGAAAGGTTGCGGGGTACACCATCAGCATAACCAATACCCACAACAGCGATCGCCATGTCTTGGGGAGCAATAAATTTATGACCGTAGCTAACCCCCGTACCTGCGGTAATCTTTTTTACTTGAGTAATTCTAGCTTTAACCTGTAAAATTGGTTGGAGTTTGACACTAGAACGCAGGTGAGGCGCGGGATAGAGACCATAAAGAGCCAAGCCGACACGGACGAGATCGTAGTGAAAAACGCGACTGCTTAAGGTAGCAGCAGAATTAGCTAAATGAAGTTTAGGTGGTAAAATCCCTTGAAATTTTAGTTTGGCGATCGCTTCAGTAAATCTTGCTTGTTGCAATTTCATTACAGTAGGATCGGGATCGTCTGCCGTTGCCAAATGAGAATAAACACTGGCAGGTTTTAGGAAAGGCAATTGCTGAGTCAACCTCACAAATTCTGTTGCCTGTTGCCAGTTGGTGCCTAATCGAGACATACCTGTATCTAGTTTGAGGTGTACGGGCAAAGTTTTACCCATTTGCGCCATAATTTCCGAAAACAGTAAAGCTTGAGCGCAATTGCAGAGGGTAGGCTGTAAATTCCAGAAAGCGAGGGCCCGAATTTCTGTAGGGGTGTTAATTGCGCCTAAAATAAGAATATCCGCGTTTATTCCCTCTTTACGCAGTTGGATACCTTCTGATAGAGTAGCGACAGCTAGAGAGCCCGCACCACAATCTAAAGCTGTTCGAGCAACAGTGACTGCACCATGACCATAAGCATCGGCTTTCACTACCGCCATTAACTCTGTCTGAGGTGCCAGAATTTTTTTAAGCTGTTTAACATTTTCTCCTAAAGCAGTTAAATCTATTTCTACCCATGCTCTTTTTCGATTGGCTATAGATAAATAATTTTCCTGGTTGCCTGGCTGGAGAATGTTTCTGGTAGTTAGTTGTTTGATTTCCATTGTGCGACCGCTCCTATACACCCAAGTAAATTATCCTAATTTTGCTCTCAAACTATAGCAATCGACAACCCAAACAAGTTGTCTATGTTACTATCTGTGATAAGCTACATCACTATTGTATTGGGAAAAAATGGGCAAGGTTCTGGTATTAAATGCCTCGTACGAACCGCTCAACATCACTAGTTGGAGAAGAGCGGTAGTATTACTACTAAAAAATAAAGCAGAGCAACTCGAGCACAATGGCAGATTTATTTATGCTGACTTTCCTCTACCGACGGTTATTCGGTTGCGCCACTATATTAGGGTACCCTACAAAGAAATTCCCCTCACCCGTCGTAATATCCTCGAACGCGATCGTCACACTTGTCAATACTGCCATCATAAAGGAGATCAGTTAACATTAGATCATGTTATACCTCGTTCTCGTGGTGGAGGAGATACCTGGGAAAACTTAGTAGCAGCCTGTGTTCGCTGTAACGTCAGAAAAGGCAATCGGACTCCGAAAGAAGCCAATATGATTCTGTTAACTAAGCCGAGACAACCTCATAGTAGTCTTCATTTTGAAATTATCAAGCATACTCAGGGTAATCTAAATCAAGAGTGGAAAAAGTATGTCATCGGAATCTGATAGTCGAACTCATAAAAAATAATTTAGATGATGGTAAACTCTTAAGTCAGATATATAAATTTACATAACTTATAATAGTGTTAGTGGGTAATTTTGTGATTACCAAATCAGCTTAATATGTCATCAAAACTAACCGGTTATCCTGGAAAAAACTCGCTCAAAAATCCAACTCATTCTGATTTAACCATAGAATCACCCAAACCAGCCAAAGAAAAAGCCAAGATTGAGACTTCTCAGGAAAACGGAAAAACATCTCCTACCAGTACAGCATTATCTTGCGATTTAGAAGAAGCTAAAGATAGCGATCTAAAACAAGCGATCGCAAGTTTAAAGACAGTTCTGAAAAAACATCAAGGAGAGCGTTTACTAATTATTATTCAGGATTTTCCCGATCCTGACGCCCTTTCTAGTGCTTGGGCGTATCAAATGATTGCAGCAACCTACCAGATTCAATGCGAAATTGTCTATGCAGGTACTCTATCTCATCAAGAGAATATTGCTCTAGTTAAGCTTACCAATCTTCCCGCCAAAAAAGTAACCCTTCAAAGTTTTCAAAATTTAGATTTTTCTAATTATCAAGGTTGTGTGCTAATTGACTGTCAAGGAACTAATACTCAATTATTCCCTCTAATAAAATCGCAAATTCCCCTAGTGACAGTGATCGATCATCACAGTAAACAAGGAGAACTGAATGCCGAATTTACCGATTTACGACCCCAAACTAGAGCAACAGCAACTATCCTAACCCAATACATTCAGCAAGGTTTACTAGATTTTAATACAGCGAATATAAAACATGTCAACTGTGCTACTGCCTTAATGCACGGATTGCGTTCCGATACCAATCGTTTAATGCAGGCACAAGAAGAAGACTTTTTAGCTGCTGCTTACTTGAGTCGGTTTTATGATTCTCAATTACTCAATGCCGTGCTACAATCAGCGCGATCGCGCCGTGTGATGGACGTGATCGAGCGAGCGTTGAGAAATCGTATTATCAAAAATAATTTTTCCTTAGCAGGGGTAGGCTACTTACGCTATGATGACCGCGATGCCATACCCCAAGCAGCAGACTTTTTAGTTACAGAAGAAGATATTCACACTGCTGTTGTCTATGGAATTGTTCACGACCAAGACGACGATATAGAATTAGTAATAGGTTCTCTCAGAACTAGTAAATTAACTCTAGATCCTGACGAATTCATCAAAGAAGCTTTTGGCAAAGATACCGAAGGACGATTTTTTGGGGGAGGACGTTATATGGCAGGAGGTTTTGAAATTCCTGTAGGTTTCTTAGGCAGTTTTAATGATAATTCTGACTATGCCAAAATCAAATGGGAAGTATTCGATACTCAAATCAAACAAAAGCTTCTTCGTTTAGTTAATCCTGACGATAGTGTCATCCAAACTGACTAGTATTAGCGTAAAGGCTGTGAATTTTATAGTACAACAGTTCAAGCCTTTGCTATATGAAGATTCTGTCTCTAAAATGTAAACTTGTTACGTGGCTTAGCATGGGGTTTTAGACCCATGATCTCAAGGATAAGGTTCTATTTTTTGCTCGATCGTCTTTTTGTTCCTCAAAGTTTGCTGTCGAATCGAGCCAGAGCGCAAATACACTGCTTGACGGCAGATTGGACAGGTAAGACCGAGTCTCTTGTAGTCCTCGAAATCGCATTCTGTCGCCGAAACGATCGTTCCTCCCAAATACATCGATCGAGCTAGTCTCATTGTTTTGAGAGAAAGAGAATTTTTTTCTTGACCCAATCGACTTTTGTTGGCGTTCCAAAAGGACAAAAAACGCCTTGAGCGTTATCTTTGAAGACTAGTTTACAGGCTGCTTCTATTTCTTCAAACAAGTCTAGCAGCAGTTCGCCAGTACACCAATCTTTACGGGCGATTTGAAACAAGTAATCCAGTAGTTCGGAAGAATGGACGCATTTTTCCAAATCTATCTCGTAGGCATGAAAGTACTTGTTTCAAATTGAAGAAAATTCTTCAATTTGAATTGTTAAATTGCTTTTTTTGAAATAAACTTTGTGTTTTTTCAAAGTGCTGTTAGGCATCGAGATTCACTCCTTTCTCCCTCAAGGCTTCCGCGATCGCACGTCTAGCAATATCCGTCCATTCTTCATCCAAAATTCCCGAATCGATCGCTTTTATCATCTGCTCGGAAAATCTCAATCCTCTTGAAATCCGAAGAGGATTTTGCCCTTTTTGCCTCTTTTTGGCTTCTTTCCAAATCTCTGGGTTTCCCCCTGGTCTTCCGCTACTTTTTGTCCCTGGCATACTCTTTTCTTGAAGTCTTTTTTCATTTTAATCCGAGTTCGCTTGATTATAAAACGGGCGCGTATTACAATTATTAAAAGAGCGATCGCCCAAGTCTAGCAAACTACACGATCGCCCAGTTCATCTATAAATGATAAACAACACAATGGTAAACAATTTTCTACAATCTCAACAACTAGAACAAGTGTTCGGGTTTCTCTTCCAGGGTAAAAATATAACCGTAATCAGGTTTCTCCGCCATGCGGGGCGATCGCGCGTATGCTGGATCTACTACTGCGTTGGCAAAACCTTAAGATCTACTTTCGTTTCTTTTCGTTTCTTTCAAGGAACTGCTCCAAGCATATTACCGCTGGTTGGCAAATTTGGACTTGTTTCACACTAGATTGGATGAAAGGAAAGCGATTGGGCGAGCTAACTGGGATCTGTTTTCCGTCGGCGATGTGGTGTTTCACGCTCGAAGCAGCAGCAATCAAGTTGGCATAATTGTCGAAAAAGCAGTTCACAACTATCTGCCAATTTTTTGGATTGATTGGGGGAGTGCAACGCCAATTTCGGAGATGCCCTGGTCTGTTGAGGTATTTTGAGGAAAAAAAATAACCAATGGAGAGTAACACAGACAAGCTTCTAACAGATCTAATCGGTAAGATCGATACGCTCGGCAAAGAGATGAAAGCCGAGTTCAAGGAAGTCAATAATCGCATAACCGAAGTAGAGAAATCGATAATCAAACTCGATGAAAAGATTACTGGCATCGATAAAAGGCTGAGTAACAATGGAAATTTATCTTATTCGCCATGGTATTGCAGTCGAAAGGGGCATTTATCAACAAGATGAAGACCGTCCTTTAACTGATAAAGGTTTGAGCAAAACAACTCGTGTGGCAAAAAAGCTAGCAGCAGTAGGATTAAAATTTGACTTAATTCTTACTAGTCCCTTGGTAAGAGCTTATCAAACAGCAGAAATTTTGCAACAAATAAGTCTAAGTCAAAAAATTGAAACTTTTAAACCCCTAGCACCTGATGGTAATATTCAAGAGTGGCTAGAGTGGCTAGGAGGTAAATTTTCTATTAATCCAGATAGTAAATTAGCTATGGTCGGTCATCAACCAGATTTAGGTAACTGGGCAGAAATGCTGGTGTGGGGCACGATAAAAGAGCAAATAATAGTAAAAAAAGCTGGTGTAATTGGTTTAGAAATTTTAAATATCGATCGTCCTCTAGGCACGAGTAAGCTATTTTTATTGACCTCTCCTAAATGGCTGATTTAGTTGGCTGGATATCGGAATTAAGGTAAAATTTTATCTCCCATGGACATAAACATACTTAAACTAAATTAATACTGCTTAAATTTTCACTAATAGCAGCAAATTTTTAGTAAAACCTGAAACTAAAAAGTTTTCTCAGGTACTATAAGTTTATATGTATTATTTTTCGTTATATCTATAAAAAAATGACAGCTACACTTTGTGAATATAAGCCTGGTTTAGAAAATATTCCAGCAGCCAAATCGAGTATTAGCCATGTTGATGGTCAAAAAGGAATATTAGAATATCGTGGTATTAATATAAAAGAATTAGCATTTCAAGGTAGTTTTTTAGAAACAGCTTATTTGCTTATTTGGGATAAACTACCCACCAAAAAAGAGTTAGAGCGATTTCAAACAGATATTATCTACCATCGACGCATAAAATATCGTATTCGGGATATGATGAAATGCTTCCCCGAAACCGGTCATCCCATGGACGCATTACAAACTTCTGCTGCTGCCTTGGGTTTGTTTTATTCTCGCCGAGCATTAGATGACCCAAAATATATTAGAAAAGCAGTAGTAAGATTACTTGCTAAAATCCCGACGATGGTAGCAGCTTTTCACCAAATGCGGAGAGGAAACGACGCTGTTAAACCCAATGATGAACTCGATTATGCTGCAAATTTCCTCTATATGCTGACAGAAAGGAAACCACATCCTTTAGCAGCCAGAATTTTCGATGTTTGTCTTACTCTTCATGCAGAACATACGATTAATGCTTCTACCTTCTCTGCTATGGTGACAGCTTCTACTTTAACCGATCCCTATGCAGTTGTTGCTTCTGCCGTAGGTACTTTGGCAGGGCCTTTACATGGAGGGGCTAACGAAGAAGTATTATCAATGTTAGAAGAAATTGGCTCGATCGCCAATGTTCGTCCTTATGTAGAAAATTGCATCGCTAATAAGAAAAAGATTATGGGCTTTGGACATCGAGTTTATAAAGTCAAAGACCCGAGGGCTACTATTTTACAAAGTTTAGCCGAAAAGCTATTTGATGAAACCGGTCACGATCGCTATTACGATCTTGCTTTAGAAGTAGAAAAAGTAATCGAAGAAAAATTAGGTCATAAAGGTATTTATCCTAACGTCGATTTTTATTCTGGCTTGGTTTATCGTAAATTAGGTATTCCTAACGATCTATTTACGCCTATTTTTGCGATCGCTAGGGTTGCTGGTTGGTTAGCACATTGGAAAGAACAATTGGCTGTCAATCGCATTTTCCGTCCTACTCAGGTTTATACGGGAGTACACGATGCCCCTTATCTTCCTATTGAAGAACGTTAAAATATTCTTTGTTGAGAGAATTCAGGTGAACGAAAAAACGCAAAGAGGGAGCTAAAAAAATAGTGATTTAACAATCTATGTTGAATAGATAGGTAATTTAATTTTTGGTTCTTACACAAATTTTTTCATTTAATTAGCAACCATCGAGGGCACGAACTAATAGTTCCCACAGTCTTTTTCGCTCATCTAGGAAATATTTCCTAACTTAAATTAATTTGAACTCATAAAAAAAACCCCCAGGCGAAAGATCTGGAGGAAGGTTTCTATCTGCCTGTTCTTGATGATGACCTGAGCAAGGTTTAAGAACTTGAATGGCGATATATAAAGCAGAGTGTTGTCTCTAGGAAGCAATCTTGGTTATTAATCTAGAGGGAGAATGTGAGGATTTTGTGGATTATATGACTAAAATTGGTTTTATCCCGCTCTTTAGTCGTATTATCCTAAAAATCGTCTATGAATACAAAAAACCCCCAGCTGAAATATCTGGAGGAAGGTTTCTATCTGCCTGTTCTTGATGATGACCTGAGCAAGGTTTAAGAACTTGAATGGCGATATGTAAAGCAGAGTGTTGTCTCTAGGAAGCAATCTTAGTTATTAATATAGAGGGAGAATGTGAGGATTTTGTGGATTATATTGCTAAATTGTAATTATGAAAAAATTGAGAGTAAAAACTAACTATTAAATATGGAGCCTAAATGAAGACTATAGCAATACTTATTAACGTTAGGACATTTCTAAAATTGCTAATTGCTAATTGCTAATTGCTAATTGCTAATTGTGAACCATTGCGGTCTTGGGGAGCCAGTCCGTTGCGGAGGTTTCCTCCGTTGTAGGAACTGGCGTGGTCTCCCCCATGAGGAGGCACGGACTCGGAGCTTGCATCCGAGTAATGAGTGCCGTCAAATGGTGAACCCGAAGGGCTACTTTCGAGCCAATAACCTATATGTCCTAATCTAACTTTGTACGGCTATATAACCGTCAAAACAAATAGTAAGGGAAAAGCGCGATCGCGATTTTGGGCAATATTGGCTTACACCCTCTAAGTTTGGATACCTAATTACTTGACGATTTTAAAAAAATCACTTACTAATAGTGGCTTGCTCCGTTCTTATTTCTTCATATCCCAAGCTTCTGCTATGAACTCGTTCTCTTCGATAGCTGAGAAACTTTTTTTTCAAGATACTTGTCCGAGCAAAATAGGTCTGTAAATAATCAATCAATCCAGTCAAGCAAGGGGGTTTATAGTGACAAGCAGTAACTAAGCTAACATTTTGTAGAGGTAAGCTAGAAAGAGAAAACATTAACAACTAATCGTAAAATCCTGAAGAGGAACTTAAAAATATGCAACAAATATTTAATACGCTCGCTTTATTACCTCCTTTTCTAATTTTCTTAACCATAATTCTGGTTATTATACCAACGATATTGACAATTTTACTACGCTATAGTGTTTATCAACATTTAAATAAACTCAATTACGTCATTAATAAATTGTTGAGAGGTCATCAACAAGAAGAATATCCGGCAATTATCAACAAATTAAATCAAAGAATTCAAGAAAATAATGCTAACGTAGAACAAATTAATACAGGAGTAATTATTGACGGAGTATACAGTCAAGAAAAATACAAATTGGCTGGAAAAAGTTTCAACTGTGAATCAATTATTGATTTTTGTCGTATTTTACCCAATCTCCTCCTTTCTTTTGGGCTACTAGGTACTTTTTTAGGGATTACCATCAATCTGACTAATCTCAGTCAAACTATTACCCAAGTTGATATTAATGATGTCCGTAGTTTAGTAGAACAATTAAACAAACCATTACAAGGAATGGGGATCGCTTTTATTACTAGTTTAATTGCGATCGCTTGTAGTGCTTTACTTGTAGTAATTAATACTATTTGGAATGCCAAGTTAGCTAAATTAGAGTTACTTAGTTTACTAGAAGACTATGTCGATCATGTTTATTTAGCCCAAATAAAATCTCCTCACCCTATGGAAAAAGCACTCGATCGCTTGAACCAAGACTTTAGTAATATGCTCTACAGGTTAGGCGATACAGTTGAAGAATCTATTAATAATGCTTTTGCCAGAATTGAAAAAAGTGCTTATATATTTCAACAAGCTGCTAATACAATAGAACATAGTCGTTTCCCCGAAAAATTGTCTTCTGCCACTACCGATTTATCTATTGCTCAAAATCAGTTTTCTCAATCTTCTTTGGTATTACAGAAATCAACTCAATCTTTTGAACATAGTTTAGATTCGATGCAAACTATAGCTCGACAACTATTAAATGTTCATCAAAAAATTAATAGTATTCACGAGCAATACAACACTTTATTAGAATCAAACCAACAAAAAAATGTAGTTGAAGTAGCTAGTTTAAGAGAAATTCAGCAAGAATTAGCTAAGCTTGTAGAAAGAATCCAGTCAATTTAATTAATTAGAATATATCAAGATGCGTAAACAGAGACAGCGACGCAGTCAAGAATTAATAGAAGAAATAAATGTATGGCCATCTTTTACCGATCTAATGGCTAATGCGTTTATGATTATCAGCCTATTTTTATTACTAGCATTATTTAAATCTTTATTTCTTAAATCAGCTTTTGAAGAAAGTGAATCGAATTTGAGTGAAAGCGAACAACAAGTACAATTACTACAAAGTCAATTAGCAACCTTGGAAAATGAATTAGGAGAAAGTACCGATATAGTTAGACAATTAAAACAAGGTTCATCTCGACTGGAACTACTATTGAATCGTAATAAAAGATTATTACAAAGAAGTCATAATAGAGTGAAATTTTTAGAATCACAAATACAGAAGAGTAATAGTAGAGTAAATATCTTAGAATCGGATATAAAACGTTTAAAATCTGCTCCTCCTGTAGTAGTAATTCAAGACTCAGGAGAATATCAATTTGCTTCTGGTAGTGCAGAGTTACCATCAGGTTTAGAAGAATATATTACTGAAGACTTAGTTAAACGAATTGAAGAAATTAGTCAAACTAGAAACCTTTACGTAGTAGAAATTATCGGTCATACAGATGGTCAAGTTAATGCTAATAGTACTAGTAATTTAGATAGACAATTAGAGCCTGTCGCTAATGGCGATCGTCCCATCAATAGTCTTCGTGCCGGTTCTAATGCCGATCTAGGACTGATGCGAGCCTTAGAAGTATTAAAACAATTACAATCAATACAACAACAGGGACGGTTACAAGGAGTTCAGTTTAGAGCTTATTCTGCTGCTCAATTACTTTTACCTTCTGGTGAATTTTCTACTGTTAGTCGTAAACCTGATGCTAGTAGAAGAAGAATTGAAATTCGTTTTTCTCCCTTAGGAGAAGCAGAAACTATTAGATAATCTGGTTAAACATGAAAGATTCCTACATCGTTTTGATATAGGAATTTTTTGATAAAGGGGATATAGAAGCTCGAATCTTAAATCAAAAATTTCTTGTTTAAGATTCAGATAACTTTGGATGGGGTAAATAACATATATTCTTCATTAAGTTAACCTCGATCTTATTAAATAGAAATTAGTATAAATGTCTATTTTTTAACTTAAGCTTGGAGAATTACTAGCTTATTATACGGATTTTGAGCCATGGTAAAGCAGTAAAGATCGAGTATTGCTGCTTATTTCTATGTATATATACTATTTAAAAAAATAGTGATCTATACCTGAATTAAGTATGAATTATAAATAAAAAGTATAACTTTTCGTGTACTTAAAAATAAACTAAATATTAATAAATAAGAATAATAAGTGGCAATACCCTATAGAGTAAAGTTATAATTCGCCCGATAACTGCCATAGGAAAGACGATCGGATATTATGTCTGCTTTACCCAAGCCATCTATCGATGATTACTCCATTCCCTCTAAGCATTATTCTTCCAGACGAACCAGATACAGAAAAAATAGTTTAAGCAGTAAAGCCCGACAATCTCAGTCCAAGGACGGGTCTTTTCCTCAGTCTAGCGATCGCGCTCTCCAGCGATCGAGCCCCCAAACATTTCAATTTCCTCAAGTTCAACCTCTGCCAGCTAAATTAAAAGTTCTTCTACTAGTGCAAAAAAGTTCTTTGGGTTTAGCTTTGATTCTTATAGCTAGCAGTATTGCAGTTTATGTCTCTACAGTTCGTATTCCCGAACTTTGGAGTAAAAAATACCAAGATTTAGAGACGCTTCAACGCCAAGAACGTCAACTAGTAGCTGCTAATGAATCACTAAAACATAAACTAGCTCAACAAGCTCAAGAAAAAGATAGTAATCTTGCTTTAATTACCTCAAATAATACTATTTTTATTCCTCAAGCTCCTCCATCCCAGCCTAAGCAAACCAATCTTGAGGAAGATCTGAGGGAAACTTCCCTGAAAAATATGCCAATGGGATATTAGTATCTTGCATGAGTACGATTAATATCGGCTAAATTAAGTAGCGAGTAGCAAGTTACTGACATGACAAAACCCCAACTAAGAAAGTCGTTACGTAAAAGCAAATATCATTCTTCCGTAAACGATCGCTCCCAGAGAAAAAATTCTGCTCCCAAACAAATACCAGCTAAAAAAACATTTTTGAGTAGACTTTTATTAGTATGGGGAATGCTGGTTCTGTCGGCTTTAGGATTGGCAGGTAGGTTGTATTATTTACAGATTGTCAATCCCACAATTACCTATAAACAAGCACCGGAAGGCAAAACTCTCAAACAAATTGCCCGCGATCAACAATCGACTAAGTTGCGTTTTTATATGCCTCGCCGTCAGATTGTCGATCGCCAAAGAAATGTTTTAGCTGTAGATCGCATCACCTATGAATTATATGCTCACCCTTATTTATTCAAAAGAAATTTAGATAAAGTTCCTCCCGAACAGGTTGCCGAGAAACTAGCAGAAATTTTGGAGAATAAAACTTCAGAAGAATTACTCAAGCATTTCAGTCAGCGAGATCGAGGGATTCCCATAGCTAAAAATTTACCAGAGTCCGTCAAAGAAAAAATTGAGAAGTTGAGAATAGATGGTTTAGACTTAACGCAAAATTATTCTCGCTTTTACCCCTACGAAGAAGTAAGTGCGGAAGTGGTTGGTTACGTCAATCGCGATCGCCAACGTCGTCCCCAAGCAGGAGTTGAATACACTCAGCAAAAATTACTAGAACGACCTGAATTAAGTTGGTTATTGAAGCGCAGTTTTATGATTTTCCAAAAGAAAAATCAATCGATTTTTTATCCAGGAGAATTAAAAAACGTCAAAAAAATGCTTAAATTTGACGACTTAAGTTTACAGTTAACTATCGATTTGCGCTTGCAACAAGCTGCGCGTGCTGCCCTAAAAGAGAAAATGGAACAGTATAAAGCTAAAAGAGGCGCAGTCATAGTAATGGATGTAAGGGATGGTTCGATCGCTGCTTTAGTTAATGAGCCTACTTACAATCCTAATTTTTACGAGAAATATAGTGTCGAACTATTTAAAAATTGGGCAATTACCGATCTTTACGAACCAGGTTCTACCTTCAAACCCATTAATGTAGCGATCGCTCTAGATGCGGGGGTAATTAAACCAAGCGATGTATTTGAAGATACAGGTAAAATTAAGATTGACGGGTGGGAAATTCGCAACCATGACTACGCCACCAAAGGAGCCCACGGTACTCTAACTCTAGCAGAAATTCTCCAACGCTCTAGCAATGTAGGCATGATTAAAATCATCAACCGCATGGATCGCCGTGATTATTATCATCGCTTGCAAAAATTAGGATTAGAAGAAAAGCTAGAATTCGATCTCCCCGGCTATGCCCCAGGACATCTAAAAAACGAAATCGAATTCACTGTCAAATCAATCGAAGCTGCTACTACTTCTTTTGGTCAAGGTTTTTCCCTCACTCCCCTAAAATTAATTCAGTTGCATAGCGCGATCGCCAATGGAGGAAAATTAGTTACACCTCATGTAGTCAAAGGATTAGTAGATTTTAACGGTTATCTTCACTGGCAGCCTTCTTTTGAAAGCAAGCAAGTTTTTTCCCCCCAAACCACCCACTCTGTTCTGGAAATGATGGAAACAGTAGTAGAAGAGGGTAGCGGTCAAGCTTCTAAAGTCCCTGGCTATCGCATTGCAGGCAAAACAGGAACAGCACAGAAAGTTAGTGGGGGTAGTAGCGGTTATGATGCAACAGCTAAGATTACTAGTTTTGTGGGTATTTTTCCCGTAGAATCTCCCCGTTATGCCGTCTTAGCAGTGGTAGATGAACCTAAAGGAGAACATACCTATGGCTCGACTGTGGCTGCACCTATCGTAGGTTCGGTAATTGAATCTTTAATCGCGATCGAAGGGATTCCTCCTTTTGAGAAAGGGAGTGGGGAGTAGTTAGTAGTTAGTAGCAAGCACTGATAACTGTTGACTGATAAGGTGATAACTGTTTACTGTTGACTGATAACTGTTTGCTGAAGTCTGATGTCATTAATTACAGGTACTACCAAACTACTAGGCGTAATAGGCGATCCCGTTAAGCATTCTCTTTCGCCCCTCATGCACAATCGTGCTATTGAAGAGTTAGGATTGGATTATGTTTATATCCCTCTACCCGTTACTCAAGAAAATTTAGCCAAAGCAATGGCGGGATTTGAGGCAATTTCTTTAGTGGGTTTTAATATTACTATTCCTCACAAACAAGCAATTATTCCCTATCTTGCGGAAATAACTCCTACAGCGCAAATGGTGGGTGCAGTTAATACCGTATGGCGTACAAATACAGGTTGGAAAGGAACTAATACTGATGTAGAAGGATTTATTGCCCCACTCCAAACTCTATCTCGCGATTGGAGTAAGATAACTCCAGTAATTTTGGGCAATGGGGGTGCAGCAAGAGCAGTGGTTACTGGCTTAGTTGAATTGGGCTGTCCTCAAATTTATGTTGTGGGGCGCGATCGGCATAAATTAAACGAATTTAGTCAAAGTTGGCAAAATAGTCCGAACATAAGCTCGATTCTCCAGACTCATCTCTGGTCAGAATTAATACATTTAATTCCTAGTACTCAATTGTTAGTTAATACTACTCCTGTGGGTATGTCTCCTCAGATTGAAAATTCTCCTGTAGATGCTAGCTTAATGCAACAATTACCCTCAGAGGCGATCGCTTACGATCTAATTTATACTCCTAATCCAACTCAGTTTCTTAAATTGGCAAAGGCACAAGGTGCTATGGCGATCGATGGATTAGAAATGTTAGTACAACAGGGTGCATCCGCTTTACAAATTTGGTTACAACAACCAGTACCTATCGATAAGATGCGGGAATCTCTGCGGGCATATTTAAAACTTTAATTTTTTAATTTGTTGGTTTACTAGGAAGCGTAATATGTATGGAAGTATATTTACCTGGAGTGCTTTCGATCGACATAGTCCCACCATGAAGTTCTATCATCAGCTTGGCAATAGTTAATCCCAATCCAGAACCTTGTTGTTCGTAAATATGACGTTCAAACTGGAGATAAGCACCCAACTGATTGATTTGGGCTGTTGTCATTCCTCGTCCGCGATCGGTAATTACTAAATGAAAAGTATTATTATCATGTCTAGTTTCAACTTTAACAAGAGTGCCAGCTTGAGAAAACTTGAAAGCATTATCAATTATCTCTTCAGTAATTTTCTTGATTTTGGACAAAGAAATAGATACTGATGCAGAACACAAATCTAGACGTAAATCATCTTTTCGCTTGAGTTCTTTGGCTTTTTCTCGGGCAATTGCTGCAATTATTTCTTCGGTTTGAGCTTCTTCTTTAAGCTCTTGCAACATTTTAAATCTTCTTGGATGACTCTGTATTTGCACTAATTTGGCATAGAGTAAAAAGTTTTGAGTTAGTCTATGCAAACGTTGTCCAGAAAAATATATTTCTTCTAGTAATTCTAATGCTTCTTCTTTATCTATAGTGTCAAATTCTTCTCTCAAAAATTGAGACAAACTGATAATACCATTGAGAGGAATCCGAAATTCTTGAGGAAGAGACTGAGAAATAGAATTACGTAGCTTATCTAGTTTTTCCTGAGTTTTCCTTTCAACTGCTACCTGCTTTATTATCCGTGTTGTAACCGTTCCCAATAATTCATCTCTGGTAAAAGGCTTAGTCAGGTAATCATCTGCTCCCAAATCCATCCCCAGCCTCATATCTTCTCTGGTGGTTTTAGCTGTTAGAAAAATTAAAGGAATTGTTTGAGTAGCAGAATTGGAACGTAATTCGCTGAGAACATAATAACCGTCTAATTCTGGCATCATTACATCACACAGAATTAGATCGGGAATAGTTTTTTGGGCTAAATCTACTCCGACCTTACCATTCTCTGCTGCATACACATTATAGTTTTCCACCTCGAGCATTTCGACAATATTTTCCCGAATATATTGTTCATCTTCGATAACTAAAATAGTTTTGGACATAACATTAAACTCTAAACTTTAAACTCTAAACTTTCAATTGACACCTAATTAATTAAATAGAAAGATTAATAGACCTGTCGGGAAATCACCTTTAAAAATCGCTGAAGCCTGTTAACTACAATCTTCGCCTGCTTTTGTAACAATAAAAAGCCTGAATACTTTATATATATAAGTTTCAGTCAATTTTGGTTCTTGTTTCTAGACAACTCTAATATACTGTAATTATTCGTAATTATGGCTATTGATATAGTTCCCCAAAGTCTCGTAAGATTAACTCAATAATAAAAATACATAATTTAGACAATTTAATTAATTGCCGTTCTCAGAAATGGATGATTGGCATTTTTGTTGACATACAATCCAATCTCCTCGAACTTCGGCGATCGCGCTCCCAGGTAAGCTAGAGGTACGGCTTTTATTGGGAGCAATAATCAGATTAACTACTGCTTCTATTTGTTCGTAATTAGGATTTTTGCCAATAATTTTGGGTAAAAATTGCCTAATAACTCGACGTTGAAGAGCTAGAGGCACATTCTGAAGTAATACTCGATTTAGTTGCCGATCGTCTGAACTCACTACTCGTGCTAGTAACTTTTGAGCCTCATCTTCTAAATATTCTACGTCAGCCCTTAACAACTCCGAGGTTTGTGCTAAAGAGTTTTCTACTTGAGGATTAAAATTATTTTGAAGATAAGGAATTAGATCTCTACGAATGCGGTTGCGAGCATATTTTTGATTATTATTAACAGCATCAAACCAAATAGGTAATTGAAACTGTTGACAAAATTCTAGAGTTTCTTGTCGCAACACATTCAGTAGTGGACGTACTAACTGAATTTGCTCGGTAAGAAAACGCTGCCAACTCAATGAACTCAGTCCATCTGCACCGGCACCACGAATTAAATTATATAAAAAAGTTTCTGCTCGATCGCTTTTCGTATGTCCTGTCACGATATACTTAAAGTCTCGTTCTCGAGCAATTTCTACTAAAGCTTGATAACGCCACTTCCTAGCTGCTGCTTCGGTTTCTTTTAAAGCTTTAGCTTCTTTTAAATAAATGGGTATTTGCCAACTTTTCGCAATTTGCCGTACGTGTTCTGCTATTCCTGCATCCGATTTCCAATGATGATCGCAATGAGCGATCGCAATTTGCCAAGACCATTTTGGCTGTAAATCTAATAAAAGTTTACCCAAACATAGAGAATCTTGTCCTCCAGATATGGCAATTAAAACAGTTGCTTGTTTCGGTAACAAATTTCGCTGTCGTAAAGTTCGATGCACCCTAGCATGAAGTAAAGTCCAGTCAGATCGATCGCCCATAAAGACTATTTTAATATCACTATCGAATATTAACTTTTTTGTATAAATTAAAACTTTTACCTAAAAATATCTCGATATTGTGACAGATCGAGATTAAATAATCTTATTTCTAGTAATTCTTGTAACAAAAAATCCTCTTTTCCCGATGGCATTAATTGGCGGTATTATCATTCAGGTAGTAATGAAACGCCTCGATCTCGATTGTCTGATTATTAGAAGACTACAAGAAAGAATTGCGGGAGTAGCTCTTGATGTTTTAGTTGTTACCGCTCTAGCCACTATTAATTTGGCTGTACTCGGAGCAAATCTAGGCGTTTTTCTCACCCTTTCTATTGTGGGAATTATTTGGAACGTTCTCGCTTTTATTTATCTTGCTCCTCGCATTTTACCTGTTTATTGGTTTGAACGAGGCATCAGCGATATGGGGCAGTCTATGGGAGTAACAGCCACAGGTATTTTGTTAATCAGGATGGTAGATGCTGAAAACAGAACGGGAGCGTTTGAAAGCTTTGCCTACAAACAGCTTTTCTTTGAACCTATAGTCGGTGGAGGTTTATTTACCGCTGCTGCACCAGCTCTAATTGCTCAGTTTGGTTCGGTATCTGTTTTATTATTAACTTCTGGTTTACTAGCTTTTTGGTTAATCTTTGGTTTGATTAATTGTCAGCGAACTAAAAAACAGTTGGCAGCAGAACAGACTGCAACTGTTTCTCAAGCTCCTGTGATGAGGTAACGATTAAAACATAGCTGATGACTGGTAACTGTTAAGGACTATCAGAAATTGGCACAAATTCATAACCAAAAGAAAGACGATCGCTTTTACAAACTTCCACTAGCTGAATACCTTCCAAGCGATCGCCTGAAGGAGAAAAGTGAATTGTGCTAGATGCACCCACAGCAGAAAAGTTGGCATTGGAGAGTACTTTTTGTACACCCACGCGAGTCGGATTCTGTTCTATAGCAGCAATTAAAGCTTGAGTAGCATCGTAAGCCATTGCTGTTCGCCAGTTAACCTCTCCTCGCCAAAGCTGATTAGCAGTTTTAACAAACTCTACATCTAGATTTTTCTTAATATGCCAGGGAATTGCTATCACCATATTTTCTGCCAACTCGCCAACGACTTCTAAGGTTTTAGGCGCGTAAACACCATCTCCTGCTAAAAGATCTAATTTTTTACGATTAACCTGAACAACCTGTAAAGCTTTATCGAGAGTGGCAGTATTAGCAGCTAACATTAAGACTTCCGTTTCTCCATCTATAGCTTGTTTGAGGCTTTGAGCAGCACTAAAATTAGGACTAGACAAGTCAAATTCATGAACTATTCGCCCTCCTCCTAAAGAGACAGCAGTAGCAAATTCTGACTTAAGAGACTGACTGTAGTTGCTTTGAGAACTATAAAAAATAGCGACATTTTTCTTATCTAGTTCTTCGAGCATATATTCAGCTAAAGCTCTAGCAGCAATATAATCACTAGGGACAGTCCGAAAGACATAGGGGCTGAAATTAGACAATTTAACTGAAGTGCTAATAGGAGAAATTACGGTTAATTGACCCGATTCATAAATTTTAGCGGTGGCTAAGGTAACGTCACTGGCATAATGACCGACTAACCCCAAAATCTGGGGATTTTCACTGAGTTTAGTGGCTACTTGTTTAGCTATATCGGGGTTATCATCATCATTAACAATAAGGACTTTAAGGGGAATACCGTTAATTCTTCCCTCCTGATTAATTTGATTTTGAGCTTGAGCGACTCCCCGCAGAATTTCTTGAGTGGCATTTAAATTCGAGCCAAGGGGAATTGAAACAGCTATAGTATGAGCTTCTCGATCGCCAATATCAGCATTGTTTAAATAAATTAAAGATTCTGGATCGTTAGCATAATTGAGTAGAGATTTCTCTAATAAAGATTTTGCTTTACTGTAGTTAGCAGCAGCAAATTCAGCTACTGCTAACTGTTTCTCTGGTGTCATTACTTGTGAAATTAAAATTCTTTCTCCTTGACTAAATCGCTGAGGCAATTGAGAGTCAATTTTCTCGGTATCTGGAGAGTCAACCGTAGCCATGGGGACGACAGGTTTATGGGTATTTTCTAACCAGAGGGGAAGTGCCACTACCCAAGCAATGGTGATTAAAGATAAATATAACCAGATTTTGGTTGATGAATGACGAAAACTTCTAATTTGGTCAATAGAAGATAGTTCTTCCCTCAGAGGAATATCGACTGGTACTTTGGATGTAATCTGTAAAGCTTGCATAGCTTGTCTGGCAGTTGGGAAGCGGTCATTAGGATTAGGAGAGAGCATTTTATTCAGTGCCCAGCCCAACTGCCGATCGAGATTAACTTCTCCCTGTAAATGCCATTGAAAGCTATGAGCATCAATTAATTCTCGCGGATCTTTTCCAGCTAATAGCACGATAGATGTGGCAGCTAAAGCATATAAATCGCTGTGGTAATAAATTACTCCAGAAACAATCTGCTCGGGGGGAGCATAGCCACTTTTTCCCAGTATCGTACCCCGAAAAGATAAGCTTTGTTTGGGTGCTCCTTCAATTAAATATTGTGCTTTATTGGCTGCATCCTTAATGCTACCAAAGTCAATTAGCATTGCCATTCTATCCGAGTTGCGCAACATGATATTTTCCGGAGAAATATCTCGATGAATTACGCCCAAAGAATGAATATATTCTAAAACTGGTAGCAGTTGGAAGAGTAGCTGTTGGATTTCCTCTTGACTAAACCCGATTCCTTTTTGATAGCGGTCCTGAAAAATAGAGTGGTAAGTTTTACCCTCAACATAATCTTGAATCAGGAATAATCGGCTTGTATCTTGATGATCGGCACGAAACAATGCCCGAAATTTAGGAATATGAACATTTTTCAGGCGGTAGAGAACTTCTGCTTCTCGCTCAAATAGTTCCTGTGCTTTCGCCAAAACATGGGGACTCTGACATCTAGGCGCAAATTCTTTGAGTACACATTTCTCATTAAAACGACTGATATCTTCTGCTAAATAGGTACGACCAAAACCACCTTGTCCTAGCTGGGTTAAAATGCAATAGCGAGCATTTAAAATATCGCCTGGATTAAGTGCGCTTTCCATTGTTATTAAACCGAGGTAATAAACTATTTTGATGGACTAGGCGATCGCACTAGCTGCTTTGAGTTCAAAAATTTTTTTAATTGCGTCAGCAACTACTGTATCGGGAGTAGAAGCACCAGATGTTACACCAATCGTAATCTTACCCTCAGGAAGCCAATTTTCTGTTACTTCTATTTCTTTCCCTAATGGCTTATGTTCGATTTTGCTTCTAGAGACAATCCTGTCAGCACTGTCTATATGATAAGAAGGAATGCCGTATTCGATCGCAATTTCCTGCAAATGAGTGGTATTAGAAGAGTTAAATCCTCCAATTACAAGCATTAATGACAAGTCTTTTTTAACTAGCTCTAGCATAGCATCTTGTCGTTCTTGAGTAGCATCACAAATTGTATTAAAACTCATGAAATGCTCATTTAATTGAGTCGGTCCGTATTTCTGTAACATAGTTTGCTCGAGAAGTTTACCGATCTGTTCGGTTTCGCTTTTGAGCATAGTGGTTTGATTGGCAATCCCAATTTGGGTTAAATCTCGGTCTGGATCGAAGCCAGTAGAGTAAGCGCGCTCGAACTTAGCCAGAAATTCAGCTTTATCTCCACCGTTGAGAATATAGTTAGCTACATATTCTGCTTGTTCTAGATTTAGCACTACCAAATATTTATCAGCAAAAGAACTAGTGGCGATCGTCTCTTCATGATTGTATTTCCCATGAATAATTGAAGTATAGTCGCGTTTTTTGTGCTTTTCTACCGAGTTCCAAACTTTGGATACCCAAGGACAAGTCGTATCTACGATCTTACAGCCTTTCTCATTGAGTAATTGCATTTCTGCCACACTCGCGCCAAAAGCAGGTAAGATGACCACATCTCCTTCCTCGACTACAGAAAAATCTTTTTGTCCGTCAATTACCTCAATAAAACCTACTTCCATTTCTCGTAAACGCTGATTAACCGAAGGATTATGAATAATTTCATTAGTAATCCAAATTTTTTCGGTAGGGAAATGTTGACGAGTTTCGTATGCCATAGCTACTGCTCTTTCTACTCCCCAACAAAAACCAAAAGCTTCTGCTAAATAGATAGTTACTTCTCCTTGAGTTAATCGATAGTTGTTGTTACGAATAGCTTGAATTAAATTGCTTTGATATTCTGTATTGAGTAATTCAGTTACTTCTGCTTCGCGACCAAATCCTCGACGATGATAATTCTCAGATTGCTGTAAAGAACGTTTAAAAGCTTTTGTGTCTAGTTTGTTGTTATTCATAGCCAATTTTTTCAAAATAATATCTTAAGAAGAAAAATTACTAACAGAAAACCCACCTTTATTCTTAAATAATTTTAAGCTGAAAGGCAGGTTAATATGCGTTTGATCGATTTAATTAAAAGCTAAAGTTTAGTATTTTCTCTGATTCCACTCATACCACTAGGGCGACCAATCAAAACATCTGATTCTTTGACAAAGCCACTATAAGCTTCCATACTGTGTTGACCCATATCCAAGCCGTGAATTTCTTCTTCTCTAGATACTCGCAGACCTAAAATAGCTTTGATCGTGCCCCAAGCAATTAAGCTAAAAACTACAGTAAAAGTACCCACAACGGTTATACCTTTAACTTGAGTAATTACTTGACCGGGATTACCATACAAAAATCCCACAATAGCATCTGCTGCACCACCCTGAGTTGGATTATTAGGATTGGCAAAAATGCCTACTGCCAAAGTTCCCCATATACCACCAATTAGATGTACAGAAATAGCTCCCACAGGATCGTCAATGGCAATTAGATCGAAAAAAGCCACCGCAAAAACCACAACAATACCAGCAATTAAGCCAATAACTACTGCGCTAGAGTGATCGACTACATAGCAACCTGCGGTAATACTTACTAAACCAGCTAGAATACCGTTGATTATCATAGATAAGTCCGGTTTGCCATCTCTTAACCAAGAGGTAAAAGTAGCAGCTACACCGCCAGCAGCAGCAGCAAGGTTAGTATTGAGAGCAATAAATGGTACTGCTTGATTGACAGCTAATTCCGAACCTGGGTTAAAACCAAACCAGCCAATCCAAAGAATTAAACAACCCAAGGTAGCGATACTCATATTATGACCGGGAAAAGCACCGATACGACCATTTTTGTACTTACCTTCTCTAGCACCGAGTAAAGCAGCACCAACTAATGCCGACCAACCACCAACAGAGTGAACTACGGTCGAACCGGCAAAATCATGAAATCCCAAACTTTTTAGCCAACCATTTTCACTCCAAACCCAGTGTCCGGTAATAGGATAGGCAATAGCAGTTAGTAAAATACTAAAGATCAAAAAATCAAAAAATTTAATCCGTTCGGCTACTGCACCAGAAACAATCGTCGCTGCCGTTCCCGCAAAGGCCACTTCAAACAAAAAGAAGACAGGGATAGGTAAGCCAGCAGGAAATGGTTCTAAACCGTAAGTTTTTGGTTCACCACTTAAAAAGAAACCTTCTAGTCCCCATAAGGGGTGATCCGTACCACTAAACATAATGGCAAATCCAATGGACCAAAAAGTTAGAGTTGTTAGAGCAAAAACAATCAGGTTCTTGGAGAGGATATTAACTGCATTCTTGTGACGACAGAATCCCGTTTCTAGCATGGCAAAGCCCGCATTCATAAAAATTACGAGGATAGCTGCAATTAAAACCCAAATAGCATTAAGATTTCCCTGTATCTCTTCTAAGGTAAGTGCTTCACCATTTTGCGCCATGGCAGCATTACTACCAACAACCACAATAATTGCAGCTAAAGGAATACAAGCTAGCCAATAAGGAGAAAAGAATTTACGAAGCTCGTGTAAAGGTTTGAGGTAAGAAACAAATTTTGCTAAAAAATGCGATCGCTCATCTTGCTTTAGGGATTTTTTAGGGGGGGAAATAGGTTTAAACATAGTCACTTGATTTCATGAATGCTACTAACTCAATTAAGATTGAGGAAGTTAAGATTATAGAAATATTAGACCTCTTGCATAAATAAATTCAAGGGAAGGGTAAGACAAGGGAGAGTGGGGAGACCCCTTGGAAGAGTTGGGAGAGAATTTCTTCCAATTCCTCCTTGTCTTCCAATTCCTCCTGGTCTTTCCTAACCGTTTAATTAAGACTTTTGCGCATAGGTCTATTGTTGCTAGAGGTCTAATGTTCGCAAAAATCCTGTCTACTATCAAACCTTATTTACGCTGGTTTATTTTGGGTGGTACTCTGTTTTTTCTCTTCACAACCCTCAAAAATCATTGGCAGGAAGTAACCGCATTACAAGTTAATTTCCCAGGATGGCTCATGCTAGCTACTGCCTTGGGAGTGACTTTACTGGCTCATATTTGGTCTGGATGGGTATGGACGTGGATTTTAAGAGCTTTTCAACAATCTTTGGGTAAATTAAAGGGAATTTGTGTTTATTTAACTACCAATATTGCTAAATACCTACCTGGTAATGTTTGGCATTTTTATGGACGTATTGCTGCTGTATCTAAATCGGGTGGTTCTCTCGGTGCAGCTACCCTAAGTGTACTTTTAGAGCCTTTATTAATGGCAGCAGCAGCCCTTTTAATTGCTTTGGTAAGTACGGGAATGGGTTGGCTAAAAACAGATTTTAATCTAGGAATTGGGAGTCTACAGATAGCTTGTTTAATTTCTGTGTTAGTAGGGATTCATCCCCGTTTTCTCAATCCTTTAATGCATTGGTTGAGTCGTAGTAAAAATGATAACCAAGCAGTTAAAAAAGCGAATCTTAACTACTATCCGCTATTTCCCTTGCTAGGAGAAATAGGCTTTTTGATTTTGAGAGGAACGGGGTTTTTGCTAACTTTAATGGCAATTGCCCCCATTCTCCCTCAACAAATTCCTCAACTAATTAGTGCTTTTAGTTTTGCCTGGCTACTAGGATTAGTAGTTCCTGGTGCCCCAGGAGGGATGGGAATTTTTGAAGCAACAACCATAGCTTTACTTGATAATTCGCAATTTTCTCCAGCAATTATTCTGACTACGGTAGCTTGCTTTCGGGTAGTGAGTATTTTAGCAGAGGCGATCGCAGCTATGGGTGCTTGGTTTATAGTGAGAAATAAGTATTAAGGCATTATAGTTAACCCGCCAACACAAATGAGTTTTCCTTGTTCTAGATTAAGTTGTTCTATGACTACTTCTGAACCTAAATCCATTGACAAGCGATCGATCTTAAGAGTAGATAAATCTGGTAATCCTTCTATCTGTAGAGGAAAAAATTCTAACGTATGAGAGTTAGCCAAAGTTAATCCACTGTATATGTTTATTTTTTCCATTTTTTGACTACGGTTATCCTGAATAGTTCCTGCAATAATAATTTTTTCTTCCTTCAGAGATATTTCTTCCCAGTTAAGGGAAGAATAAGATAGCTTCTGTCTGGGATTATCAATCTCATTGGCTACTAGTATCTGACACAATAAATCTGTTAAACCACTCCATAGCAAGGGAGATGATAAAGATGCTTTTAAATCTGCCTCTTTTATCATCAAATTTCCCTTAATTGGAACTGGTTCTAATAATTTGAGAGCCTTACCTTTTAATACCTGGGAAAGATTAATGCGAATATTAGAGCCTTTTAGCCTAACTCGATTAAGATGGAGTCCCTGATAAACAGCATAATTACTAGCAAGAGAAACATAAGGAAGATAACCCCTAAGAATTTGGCTATTGTCACTAGCAATTTCTATTTCTAACTCTTCTGCGGTCTCAACTTGCGATCTTAGCCATAATTTAACAGCTGTAGAAAGTATCTTACTAATCATCAAATTTAAAATGTTCAAATATATATAAGTCTTTATCATATAAGTAAAACTCAATGACAGAACGAGTACAAAAAATCTTGTCTCAGTGGGGAATCGCCTCCCGTCGTCAAGCAGAAAAAATAATTCTAGCTGGTAGAGTAAAATTAAATGGTCAGATAGTACAATTAGGAGACAAAGCAGACTTGGCGATAGATAAACTAGAAGTAGATGGTAAAGAGATTAAAACTCAAAATCGACCTCAGCTAGTTTACCTATTACTTAATAAACCTGGTAATGTTGTTTCTACTTGTTACGATCCACAAAATCGTACTACAGTTCTTGATTTACTACCTGATAAACTAAAAGAAGGAAAAGGAATCCATCCAGTGGGCAGACTTGATTTTGAATCCACTGGTGCATTACTTCTCACTAATGACGGCGAATTAACTCTCAGCCTCACTCATCCGCGCTATCATCTACCAAAAACTTACCGTGTTTGGCTAGATAATTGTCCGAATCAAAATGATTTGACCCGTTGGCGCAAAGGAATAATGATATCTGGTCGTAAAACCTTACCTGCCCAGGTAAAAGTAATTAAACACCATCGAAAACATACTTTAATTGAGGTTATTTTAACTGAAGGTAGAAATCGCCAAATTCGTCGTGTGGCAGAACAGCTAGGCTTTAAAGTTTTAGAACTTCACCGTACTAGTATTGGCTCGATTAGTCTTCAATTTGCTGATGGTTCACTACTTCCTAGTGGTCATTATCGATATTTACAACCAACTGAAATTAGTTTACTCAAAAATAAATTTAATTCAAAATCACTTAAATTAGCTGCACTAAATTAGGAGCTTATCTTATGGAAGATAAGAACAGGAAAATTAAGCCAATACAACAAGAAAAACTCATCCAAATAGGTTCTTATTTACATCAAATTCGGATAGAAAAAAATATTTCCTTAGAATCAATAGCCCAAAAAACCTTGATTTCCCCTCGCTTACTCCAAGCAATTGAATCGGGAACAATAGAAGAGTTACCCGAATTATTTTATACAAAAGCATTGATTCGCAAATTTGCCAAGGCGATCGATGCTAAAGAAATAAAAGATTTACAAGATTTAGATGAGGATCAAAAAGATTTATCTTTGAATTCAAAAGTATCTAATAATCGTTGGTATTTTCCTTCCTTTCAAATCCAACAATTTCATTTATATTGGCTATATATATTAGTAATCATTGTCTCAGTTAAAGGTATAACAACTTTAGTAGAACGCCCTATAATTATCAATAGAATTCAAGTCGCCAAGCAAATTCCCCTCGAATCTCCTGTAACAATTAATAGTCCTTCCCCACAACAAACTACAACTTTAGTATCTCAGCCTCCTACTCCCCAGTCAGCAGTAGTCAATATTACCCTAAGAGACAGATGTTGGTTAAAAGTGATAGTAGACGGCAAAGTTGAATTTGAAGGAACTTTACCTAAAGGCACTAATCGCACCTGGACAGGCAATGAACAAGTAACCATTCGGGCAGGTAATGCAGGAGGAGTTTTTATTACATTTAATGATGGACAAGAAAAGTTACTAGGCAAGCCAGGACAAGTAGAAGAAATTACTTATACAGTTAATTAAAGAGAAATTAGGCAAAAAAACTTGCGATCGCCAGATACTTACCAAGGAAAGTGGCAAGTAAGGCGATCGCAAATGTCTAAAAGAAATAATTTTCTACCTATAAATTCAAACTACTAGACAAATTATTTTGTACTTATAGATAGTCTGAATCATCCTCAACAAACCGGGATGTTGGGAATTTAAGGATGGAAAAGTAGATCGGGGTAAAAACGATTGAACTCAATCAAAATGCCTGCTGTAAAAGTTAGCAGAGCCATAATTAAAACTGGGGCAGTGGAAAGAAATTTCTGCAAACCTTCCATAAATTATTCTCCAAAAATATTTAAGCAAACAAAGTTAGCGAGGGGAAACAGGAATTTCCGAGTCTTTGACAATGAGCTTGCCACTGGTATATTCGCCAAATGCTGCTAAAGGCCAAGCAAAACCTGTCAGCATTTTGCTAAGTGCTAAAGGTACATCGATGATAATTTCTTTCATCTCTGCATTTTTTTCGCCACGGATGGCGATTATGTAAGCACGGCCAACCCAACCTATCCAACCAGCAATATAGAGGAAGAGGATACTAGGAATCGTGAAATCTCCTACATGAGACCAACGACCATCTACGATGAGATGAGGATAGCCTTCAGGGCCACAGAGTGCTTCAGCATAGCGTTCTGCTCGAATTTGCCCAGAATTCGGATCGTCAGTAGTGTTGCGGTAACTTTGGGATTTTTGCTGAAAAGCAGGAGTGTCGGCACATTTAGTCAGTCCAGCAACCCCATCTGCCGAAGCTGGTGGGGCAAAGTTAAACCACAAGGTGAAAACTAGAATTAAAGCAAACAATCGTCGCATGGATATGTTTCCTTTCGTTACAGAAAATAAGGTTTTTGTTCAAAAGCGTAAAAATATCGTTTATGCCCAGGAGCAATGTTACTCTGACAGGATAGTAGAGTAATGCTTCTAAGAAGTAAAGATATTCTTTTAGATAAACTTATCAAAGGATGGCGACAATTTTAGCAATCGAAACAAGTTGTGACGAAACTGCGGTAGCAATTGTAAAGAAACGTCAAGTTTTAAGTAGTGTTGTTGCTTCGCAGAGCGAATTGCACGGCACTTATGGTGGAGTTGTGCCCGAATTAGCTTCCCGTCAGCACTTAGAAACGATTAATTCTTGTCTTAGTGAAGCCTTGAGCGAGGCAGGGTTAAGTTGGCAGGAAATTGATGGTGTTGCTGCTACCTGCGCTCCTGGTTTAGTTGGTGCATTATTAGTAGGGGTAACAACCGCCAAAACCCTAGCTATGCTCCACAATAAGCCTTTTTTGGGGGTACATCACCTGGAAGGACATATTTATGCGTCTTATTTGGCTGAAGAGCAACTAAAACCACCTTTTTTGTGTTTGCTAGTTTCTGGTGGTCATACTATTATCATTTACGTTAAAGATTGTGGTCATTACGAGATACTAGGTTCTACTAGGGATGATGCAGCAGGAGAAGCTTTTGATAAGGTGGCTAGGTTACTAAAGCTAGGTTATCCAGGAGGGCCAATTATCGATAAATTGGCACAGCAAGGCAATCCTCAAGCTTTTAAACTGCCAGAAGGTAAAATCTCTTTGCCAGAAGGAGGCTATCATCCCTATGATTTTAGTTTTAGTGGTTTAAAAACAGCCGTACTCAGGTTAGTACAAAAGTTAGAACAAGAAAAAGCTTCACCTTTACCAGTAGAAGATATAGCTGCTAGTTTTCAAGCAACCGTAGCCAAGGTATTAACCAAAAGAACAATTCAATGTGCCCTAGATTACGGCATTAAAATTATTACTGTTGGGGGCGGTGTGGCAGCAAATAGCGGATTGAGGGAAAATCTTTTAGCTGCTGCGGAAAAACACGATCTACAAGTTTATTTCCCTCCCCTCAAATTATGTACGGATAATGCAGCCATGATTGCTTGTGCAGCGGAAGATCATTTCGATCGCGGTCATACTTCTCCTCTAAATTTAGGAGTAGAGTCTCGCATGGCAATCACTAAAGTTATGCAACTCTATCAACATTGATGAGCATAAAAAGTAAAGTTAAAGCTTTTTCAAGCTGTTGTTTGAGAAGGCTGCCAGCACTAATTTTTAGCTTAAGTTCATCCTCTAATAAAATTTCTCCGCTTGTTGATTTATGACTAACTAGCCTGGGGGCTTCTGGATCTCCTGCTGGACCGATCGAGGAATAAGGTTCTGTGGCTAAATGCCAAGTTTCAGGAAGAGGATTTGCCTTTGGCACTGTGCTGGGGGTCGACCAGGGGTCTTGTGGGATTTCATTTGAGTTGGGTCGATCGGGTAATTTTTTTGACTTATTGTTCAACATGATTTTAGACTCCCATCATTCATTCTGTTAACTGAGTGAGCATCTACTAAGTTCTGCCTGAAAAGCTGGATTATAAAGTTTAACTATCTTAGCTAGCTTTATGAGGTATCTACTTAGATCTTATCGCTTTAATGTGAGTTATTACCAGTTTAAAATCCACTTTTGTAAGTCCAAAATATTAATAAAAATTATTAAAAATTAGAAAAAGAGAATAGAAGTAATTGATGTGAAAATCAATAAATCGTCACAGGTATGGCAAAAATAATCTTTTATTTCTGCATAATTAAATTTAAGAAAAACACTTCAATCCAGAAAAATGTTAGGTAGATATATTGGCTTAAGTATTGGCTTAGGCATTCGCTAGGGGAAGAATATTCTTCAAATTAAGCATCTCTTACATCAAAGTGTCTAGAATTTTTGATTTAATCTAATAGCAGGCTCAATTATGCACAGTTATGGGAACAGAGATAGAACGTAAATTTCTAGTTAAAGGCGATGAATGGCGATCGCTTGGTACTGGAGTATTATATCGTCAAGGCTATATTCCCACTTTAGGCAAACAAACAGTCAGAGTTCGTATTGTTGGGAATACTGGATATTTAACGATTAAGGGGGCAACAGTGGGTCACTCTAGGATGGAATTTGAATATCCTATCCCACTACAAGATGCACGAGAAATGTTAGATAATCTCTGTAGTCATCCTTTGATTGAAAAAACAAGATATAAAATTCGGCAAGGAGACTTGATTTGGGAAGTAGATGAATTTATGGGAGAAAACGAAGGGTTAATTATTGCTGAAGTAGAATTACAGACAGAAAATCAAACAATAACTTTACCAGACTGGATCGAGCGAGAAGTAAGCGATCCTAAATATTACAATGCTAATTTAGCTAAAGTTCCTTACAGTCAGTGGGAAAAATAAATGGTATTATTACACTTGCTGCTGATGCAGTAAACTTTCGGCAGCTTCTAGCATATCTTTACTAATATCTTGCAAATCTTCTTTATTATCCAAATAGGCTTGTAGTGCTTCTAAAGGGTCAAGATTATTCCCTACTCCTAGTTCGGGCAGTCGGGGACGGGCTAGTTGGCTCACTAATTCAGGACGAACTGTATAGCTATGGGCAGATTTGAGGACTTGATACAAGGAAGATGTATTAACTAATTCTAATTGTTCAGAACGAATTTTATAGACTAGTTTAACTACAGCATCCTCAATATTAGCTGAAGCGATCGCGCCTAAAATAGCTTTTTGGGGGTCTTTTTCAGTAGAAACATCTATTTCGATAGTACGAAAAGAACGAACGGGTAAAGGACAAAATTCCCATTGGACAGAACCTTTATCTATTTCTAGGAAAACATATCCTTTATCCTCTTTCTCTTCACTAAAATCTACTCGTTCGATACTACCAGGATAGACAATAGGTGGATTATTGGCTTTATTCAGATTTTGATGTTTATGAACATGACCCAAAGCTACATAATCTAGTTCTGGGCGGATCAGAAAGGAGACAGGAATAGTAAAACCTTTACCTACCGCTAATAATCTTTCTGCGCCCAAGTTAGCCCTATCTGCCATGAGATGAGCGAGTAAAATAGTTGGCAGATGAGGATCGAGACGGCGTATTTCTGCTTCTAGTACTGGTTGTAAACGTTCGATTAATAGTCGATCGACTTCTGCTAGAGATAAACCTTCTGTCTCTGGACGAGTTAGCAGAGTGGCACGATTAAGCCAAGGCAAAGTAATAATTTGAATGTCGCCGTTTTTAGTACTAATACGGTGGGTGGTAATATTATCGCCAACGATAAATCTCGGTACGACTAAAGTACGATAGATAGATAAACTGGCACCCCCATTACCCTGAGAATGTTGATCGTGATTGCCAACTAATAAAACAGTAGGTATCTGGGCATCTGCTAAACGACGAAACTGACTGGCAAAAGCTTCGTGAACGTAGGGAGGAGGGGTAGCATCGGGAAAAGCATCCCCCCCAAATAATACTAAGTCTACTGGTTCTTCGATCGCTCGCTCGATACACAGGCTTAAAGTCTTGACAAAATCTTCTAGGCGGGTATTAACCCCTGTTTCTGGGTTAACTCGACCATGAGAAAATCCACTACCCATATGAATATCTGATAGATGGAGTACTTTAAGCATAATTAATCTAACAATAGACTTCTTGCCCAAATATAGCAGTAGGGACGGTTCGCGAACCATCCCTACCGATTAAAAAACGCTATCTGTCCAACTTCCGTGCAAACCATAGGGAATGTGATGGCGAAGATGTAGCATAGCTAAAGCATCTCCCTGAATATTTTTTCCGTCTAAAATAACTAAGTCAGAACGATGTTTACTACCATCGTAAACTAGAGTTAGTATCCAGCCTTCATCTTCTTTAGTACCATTGGGTTTAGGCACGAAGACTGGCTCACTGACATAACCGCTAGAAGCAAAAGAATGTAACTCTCGTTTTTTAGTCTGTAAATCTAACTTGAGAATTCCTTGCAGAGGAGCATTAGCACCTGTATCGTTATGAGCAGCACCGATAAAAAGATAGCGGTAATCTCTACCTACTTTATCGGGATGAAGAGTAGGAAATTCACAACATCTATTTTCTAGCAATTCTTTCTCGACAGTTTTTTCTTCAAGATCGATCGTATATCGCCACAATTGTCCTGGGTCTAGTTTATGAAAATCTACTTCTTTATAATTAGTATCTGGTTGTACTTGAGGAAGAGAAGCATAAGCGATCGAATCTAGATAAATTTTATCTCCAGCTTCAAAGGCATTGGCATGATGGAAAATAAAACCAGAACTTACTTCAAAGATTTTAACCTCTTTGTTTTCGGGATTGCGCGGAATTAAAATAATTTTAGTTGGTTTATGGGGTTGAAATTCCACACATTCTCCTGCACCACGAAAACCAAACACAAAAGGTAAAGGATTGAAGTTAACGGGATTTTGACAAAAAATAGCGTAATTAGGTGTAATGGCAAAATCGTGAATAAAGGAAAACCCAGGAACACTATGAGAATGACGACGTAATAATTTGCCATCAGAATTAAACTCAAACAGAGTAATCTTACTAGATAGTCCTGGTTCGATGGAAAAATTTACCAAACAAGGCGCACCATTATCTAATTTACAACTGGGATCTATCCAAGGATGGGCAGCAAAAGAATCTCCAGACTGTAAAATACCGTCTAAATAATCTATACCAATAGTTTCTAGAGTTTTAGGGTTCAAACGATGGGGTTCGGCAGCTTCCCAAAGAGCCAGTAATTTATCACCCCAGTAAATGATATTAGTATTGGCAATATTTTTGAGTCTAAAATCAAAGGCATTATTAAGCAAACCACCAGGTTTTTGGGTACCGAATACTCCACGATAAAGTATTTTTTCTTCTTCTTGTTCGGCAACGTAAGCTTCTGTACGCACATAGCGGTTACGAAAATAAGCCTTGCCATCTTGGAAAGTAAAGGAAGAAATCATACCATCACCATCAAAGGGATGATGTATTGGCGTACCTCCAATATCTAATAAGCCGGGACCATTACGAAATAATGTTCCTGTTAATTCTGGAGGAATTGCTCCTTCAATATCTGTAATTTCATATTCGTATTCATCGGGTAAAGATTGATATCCTTGTTTCCATTCTTCAATATCATAGGATTGGTTATTGGCTAATGGTGCTACTCTACCGGTCATAGTTAAAATCTTAAACAATTATTGCTTTTCGTAAATTTATATATATGATATTAAGTTTTATGAATTTACGAAAATAAAGTTTGAGGAGAAATAAGCTTATCTTCAGTCAAATTGCATGGTAAGGGTAGCAGGGGTGCAGAGATTCAGAGGCACAGGGATGAAGAGTTTATAATTATTTGAGCCAATTGCAAAGTAGACAAATTAAGTGCGTCTAAGCTTACAGATAAACGCCAATGTAGCTATCAACTACTACGCAGGTATATAATTGATAGCTAAAAGCTTTGGGCTACTTACGTAGATAAATAATGTCTGTTGTCTGTTAGTTTCTGTTGACGTACCTAGAAACAGGAGAATTAGTAAAGAGGATGATATTTAACAACAGGGTCAGAGCTAGTATAATTGCAATCCCGACAGAAGTTATAGTAATAATCGTAGTATTGTAATTATTGGCAGCGATCGCAACTAAAGCCCAGATATATACCCCAACAAAAGCAACATTTTTCTCGATCGCCATAATAACCCCAATTACACCAGCTACTAGCAACATTATCACTGTCCAAATTGGGGGACTAATCGCCCAACCATCCCATTGCCAATATTCCAGTACAGTCGCACCATTGACAATAGTAGCCACACTTATCCAAGCTAAATAAGTACTTAAAGGTACATAAATCAACCATTTTTCCCGTTTTTTATTTAGAGGAATAGGTAAACTCAAATATGCCCAGACAAGTGAGACTAAAATTGCCACCATCAAGACAAAAGATAAAGCAAACTGACGATAGAGAAAACAAAAAATCAAAATAATTTGAGCTAAAGAAGCGATCGCAATACTATAGCCTAACTTTTGTAAAATCGAGTTTTCTTGTTGATTAGGTAAAGCTTGATAAATAGCAAAACCAAACAAACCAAGATAAATTACACCCCAAATGGCAAAAGCGTAGTTAGCTGGAGTAATTAAAACATTACCAAAAAGTCGATCGGATATATCACCAATAGTCATTCCCCGCGGAGGATTGACATTGGCTAAAATATTAATGCCAAAAGCAGTCGCGATCGCTAAAAAGTTAACAATTTGTCTGATTAAATTGCGGTTTAGTTCCATAAACTATTTAGCCAAAAATTGTTTTTGTAAGTGAACAATTTTTTTATTAGTTAGCATTCAACGAGACTCATCCGAAGATGGAGGCTGTGGACGATTATCGTCTCTTTGTTCTAATTTTTCTTGACCTGTTTCCATAAGTATTATTTTTATTTGGTAATTTACAAAATCATTTATAATTATGGCAATACTTTTACCTGAAAAAATCTTTCCTTTTGTCTGTCAAAGGTTGTAATCATTTTAATTTCTTTTTGCGTAACTAAAAACTAACCTTGCTGACGTAACTTAGGATTGAAAATTTCACTTAAACCTTCTCCTACTAAAGATAGACCTGTTACCATACAAGTCATGGCTAAACCTGGAAATAAAGCTGACCACCAAATCCCGGTAGGTAAAGCATCTAAAGCTAATCGCAGGTCGTGACCCCATTCGGGAATTTCTGGCGGTAGTCCCAAGCCTAAAAAGCCCAAACCACCCAAAATTAAAATAGCATCAGCAGCATTCAGGGTGAACAAGACAGGGACACTTTGAATTACATTCAAAAATAGGTAACGAGATAAAACTCTACTAGTAGATGCTCCCATTGCCTGGGCTGCTTCGATAAACAATTCTGTTTTAACACTAGTAGTATGATTGCGAACAAGACGGTAATATTGGGGGATATAAGCAATACTAAGAGCGATCGCAGCGTTAAATACACCTTTTCCTACTACAAAAGCCAAAGTTACCGATAATAGTAACCCAGGCAAAGTATAAATAGTATCCATCAAGAATAATAAAACTTTATCTACCTTTCCCCCTAAATAACCACTAACCAAACCTAAGGGGACACCTAAGATTAAGCTAATAGTTGTTGCCAAAATAACTACTTTTAAAGCTGCTTGCGTACCAAAGAGAGTACGAGAAAAAACATCATAACCTTGCCTAGTAGTTCCAAACCAATAATCGAGTCCTGGTGGTTCATGAATAGGATTACTTAAAGATTCGGTGGGGTCTTGTAACCATCCCCAAGCTTGCATCGAAGGAGCAAGTAAGGCAATTAAAATAAAACCAATAGTGATTACTAACCCTACTATCATCAATTGTAGAGAAAGACTGGGACGAAAAAGCTTAGACGATCTAACTTTGGTAGTAGTAGTCATGAACTGCAATTGATAGCGCGATCGCTTTTATTTTGACCTATCGATCGCACATATTCTCAAAATTCTCAGCAATTTTCAAGATTTATTTCAGTAATAGCTCATCTGGTGATTTTTTAATAAAAGTGTTGCAGGCAAAACCAAAGCCTATTACTAGAATCTATTGCTTTTTAAGGGTAAAAATAACTATTATGAAGCTTAAATATCTCGTAGCTGCTGCTATCGCGTCAATAATCACTGTAGGATTTGTTAGTGTTTCTAGGGATTGGAATACCGCTACAGCTAATCCTTGTGCTGCTCAAGTAAACCCCTGTGCGAGTAATAATCCTTGTGCTGGTGCTAATCCCTGTGCTGGTGTTAATCCTTGTGCCGGTGTTAATCCTTGTGCTGGTGCTAATCCCTGTGCTGGTGTTAATCCTTGTGCTGGTGCTAATCCCTGTGCTGGTGCTAATCCCTGTGCTGGTGCTAATCCTTGCGCTGGTAAAGCTAAATCTGCACCTAAAGTATACGTCGAATCCAAAAGTGGTTTAGCGATTAGAGGAACCGATCCCGTTGCCTACTTTACCGAAGGAAAAGCTGTTAAAGGTAGTAGTGAATTTGAGTATGAATGGCAGGGAGCTACTTGGAGATTTTCTAGTGCTGAGAATAAGAACCTTTTTGCTAGTAATCCTGAAGCCTATGCTCCTCAATATGGCGGTTACTGCGCTAAAGCATTGAGTGAAGGGAATGTTGTTTCCACCGATCCCAATGCTTGGAAAATCGTGGATGGAAAACTTTATCTTAACTATAGTCCACAAGTTCAGAGACAGTGGCTCAGAGATGTTCCAGGTAATATTGCTAAAGCAGATGCTAAATGGCCTGAAGTATTGGTTGGTGCTACTGTTTTTGAATAGAGTTAGATTTTTATTCGATCTTATTTTAGGATTGCCTCATCAATAAGATTTAAAGGCAATCCTCTTGTGACATCCTCCCTCGATAAATCGAGGGCTTCCTACACTCGCGAGTAGGCATTCCTGCACCGCGCCCTTCGGGTTCACCAGTTGCTCATGGGGGAAACCCCCAAGACCGCACTGGTTCACCACTTATCTAGAACTATGA
>JASJDJ010000041.1 GCA_030065635.1 Xenococcaceae cyanobacterium MO_188.B32 | reverse complement strand
ATACTTGCGATTCATCCGTGGAAAGGGGCTTTATTATACCCAGGATGGGGCAAGTAAGTTTATCAATTTTGTTTTTAAGCCCCTTCCACCACTCATTGCTATCGCAATAGAGATGTGGGGCTTCTCGCGATTAAGCTAAGTTTGGTGAATTTAGCAATTTGATGAAGGAAGACTACTTTAAGCCTCTCCAGAATGAGAGAGCTAATTTAACAACGATAGGCTAGAGCAAAACGCTCAATTCCTGCTAAATCTTTAAATACTTGAATATCATCATAGCAGCCACGATCTTTGAGCATATCTTTTACTGTATCAGCTTGCCCTGCCATCATTTCTATTAACCACATTCCCCCCGAACAAAGATAATTAGCAGAGACTTCAATTAAGTAGCGAATATCGTCTAAACCATCTCTTCCGCCGTCAAGAGCCAAATGGGGTTCATGTTTAAATACTTCTGGTTGCAGAGAGGGCAATTCAGCCGTGGGGATATAGGGAGGATTAGAAACCATCCCGCTCACTTTACCTTCTAGATGTGCTAAAGGATGCCACCAATTACCTAGATAAAAATTAATCCGATCTGCCAAATTTAAATTATGAGCATTCTCTCGAGCGATCGCTAAAGCTGCTTGACTGCGATCGACAGCATGAATGGTAGCTTCAGGTAATATCTCTGCTAGCCCTAGAGCGATCGCGCCACTACCAGTACCTAAATCTACCCAATTTCCTGAGATTAAGCTGGTATTTTGCTTTTTTTGTAATTCTTGGCTAACTATATCGATTAATAACTCAGTTTCGGGACGAGGAATCAAAACAGCAGGAGAGACTTTTAAGTGAAAATGTCGCCAAGGTACTCTCCCTACTAAATACTGAACTGGTAAACGCTCTTGAAGGCGTTGTTGCCACAAGTTTTTGAGCTTGGTAATAGTTATATTTAAACAGACTTGCTCTTGTTTCGGGAATAAACCCAGACGAAGAGTCAAACTATCTATCCCTGCTATTTCTTGTAACAACCAGTCCACTTCTTCAGGAGAAACTTGGGCGACAATTGCTGCTTGTTTGGCTTGGTTACGCCAAACGTGAAGTTCTTGACCCGATAGCATTAAACTATTATTACTATTGTTGTGGTTGTTGTTGATTGCCTCCTCCTTGTTCTGCTGCTTTTTCCCGTACAAATTCTTGAGACTCGCTAGAAGGAACTAATCTAATTTTAGTCAGAGTTTCGTCATCACTACTTTGCAAAGTAGCAATTATATTTTCTAGAGGTACTACTTCGATCGTCACTGAGTTGGCTAAATCTGGTTTTTGTTGTTTAAAAAGATTTACCATCTTTTCCAACTGCTCTTTTTCAAAAAACAAAGGAATAATCTGCTCGGAATCTTTTCCCATAATGAGATATTCATTGCCAGAACCGACTTTAGCGACAAATAAGGGTACACCGCCTTTATATTCTTGACCACTCTGGCTGAGGATATCTTTAGCAATATCCACCTCGGTTTTTTCGGGAATTAAGTTAAAGTAAACATCATTTTCTTGGGTTTTATTGGCTTCTGCTAATTTATAAACTTCTCCCAAAGATACTAGAGTAACTTGTACTTGACTGGCTAATTCAGGGTTTTTAGTCTTTAAATCGTTAATAAAACTTTCTGCGTCTTGTGGATTGATAAATACCCCTGCTACTTGGGAATTGTCTTTTCCTGAAAGAAGTAGGGGAACTCCTTTATCATTGGTAATCGTAAAAACAGGTACGGGGTTCAATTTTTGTAAAACTTGCTCTGTAGGCAATGCCCAAGCTTTTGAATTATGACCAAATCCTAGGCTTAAAATAGCCGTGCTTACTATACCTAGAACTACACTCGAACGCATTAAATTTTTAATCATTACTATATTCCTCAATAAAGTTAAATTGGTTTTTTTATTTTGTCTACAAAGTTGTGATTTTTTCGATAATACTAATTTGACTTTTTGCCGATCGCCGTTCGTACTATAGCTAATAAATTTTTTTTGTTTTTATTTTTTTAACAATGATTAAAGTATATTCTACTCAATTTAAATTTAAATTTGAAAATTATCGCCTAGATAGTATTGTCTAACTAATGTATTGTTATATAGTTCTTCCGTTGTTCCAGAAGCTAAAATTTGACCATCCCGCATAATATAAGCACGGTCGGTAATAGCTAAAGTTTCTCTAACATTGTGATCGGTAATTAAAATTCCCATTTGGCGATCGCGCAAACCAGCAATAATAGTTTGGATTTCAGCTACGGCAATGGGATCTACTCCAGCAAAAGGCTCGTCTAACAACAAAAATTTCGGACCATCTAATCCTACGGCTAAAGCTCTTGCCAATTCTGTTCGCCGTCTTTCTCCACCAGAAACCTGACTTCCCATGGTATTCGCTACTTTTTCTAGACGAAAGTCTTGAAGTAATTGATTCAGGCGTAGTGGTTGGGCAGGAAGCGGAACGTTCGTTTGCTCTAAAACTAATCTAATATTATCTCTAACGCTCAGATGACGAAAAATGCTAGCTTGCTGGGTAAGATAACCTATTCCTAAATGGGCTCTTTGATGAAGAGCAAGAGGAGTAATATCTCGATCGTTAAGCCAAACCCTACCTTCATTGGGTTTAATTAAACCAGTAGTAATATAAAAAGTGGTTGTTTTTCCTGCTCCATTAGGGCCGAGTAAACCGACAATTTCCCCTGGAGAAACTCTCAGATTGACTCGATTGACAACTAGCCTTTTTCCGTAAGATTTATGAATATTTTTTAAGAGGATAGTCATTAGGAGTTCAGAGTGACCTTCGGTAGTCGCTGACGCGTACGGAGTTCGCCTTTTAGGTTCGGCACTTTGCTCAACGGGGGGAACCCCCGCAACGCAAGTGCCTCAGAATTCGGAGTTCGGAGTTAATTAGCTAAATTATCGATCCTGGAGAGCCATTTAAACTAATGTATATTTAAACTGCATATTCTTTTAGAGCTTCTGTACCCTGCCTCCTGCCTTCTGCCTTTTTTCAACCAGTCAACTAAATGCGTGACAGCTAACTGATTACTGATTACTGTTAATATCTATTTGAGGAATAGAGACAGCTTCAGTATTGGCACTATTAGGAGGCTCGGAGACAATATAGGTTGATTCTACTTGCCTATTTGCTTTAGGGGTAGCAATAAAGCGTCCTTCATCGATCAAATACGTCATCTCCTCGGCACGCATACTATTACCTTCTTGCAAAACATAAACATTGCCACTTAGAATTAAACGACGTTCGCGACTAAAATATTGAGCTTGAGCAGCTGTTGCTTGTATTTGTCTGGCAGGATAATTAATTTCTACGTTTCCTCTAGCCGTGACTATCCCTGTTTCCGAGTTAGCTTCTTGAATATCAGAACGGACGGTGATCGAACCACCTGAGGTATAAGTTTGTGCTGAGATGGGTTTTAGAGAAAAGCCAATAGCGAGCGAGCCGAATATAGTGGCTAAAATTATTCTATTTAGGCTTAAATTTCGCATAAGATAGTAAAAAAATAATGTTTAATATAGTTTTCTAAGACGCAAATATTTGTAACTAAGTTGCATCTTAAATCATCTACCAATCAAGAGACCTCTTGCATAAGTCCTATAAACCTTGGTTAAGTCAAGGTAAAAGGTAACAGCTAACAGGTAAAAGGTAACAGGTAAAAGGGATTAATTCCGATCATTCGTTTATTTTGGCAAGAAGTCTAATTATTAGTTAGAGGTTATTTGCCAAGATTTAAATAGCGAATTTAGTCGTTATTGAGGTTCAATAACTTTTATTTGTGGCAATTTATAAACTGTCTCGGTTCCTAATTCTATTTCATTATTATCTAATGTATTATTCGATTGGAGTTGTCGAACGAATTCTTCTACCTGTTCGGACTCTATCTTTTGTAATCCTTGCAAAAGTTGATAACTTTCCCTAACTAACTCAGTGACATTTATTGAGTGATATATAGGCTGGTAACTAGTTAATCTACTAATTCCTTCTCCTAATAAGATAACCGCACCACGCCAATTATGGTTGCCGAGATGATAACAAGCAACAGCAATCTGCAAAATACCTTGATAAAACTTTTTGTCTATCTCTTCGGCATCAATCCAAATAGCTTCTAGAATGTCATGACAGGCATAGAAATGCTGTTGATTAAACTCTTCTACACCTTGCCAAAATGTTTCCACTGATACGATTCTCCTTAAGAATTCATGCTGTCACGAACTTGTTGGATTATTTCGAGATCGATATCTTGTTTATCTCCAGCAAATTCATTGTCTGGAGTGATAAATAACATACAGTGACATTCTTTTCTTTCTCGCATGGGTACACAGGGGCAATTCCAGAAAGTATTTTTCACTTCAGCTTCTTTATCTTCATAGTGACGACAAGGACATAACGGCGCACCTAATTCTTCTTTATGTTTTGCCAATCCTTCAATTACTACAGCAGTTACCGATAGATCGCTACAAAAGTAAGTATCAGTTCTTTTTGCATACTGTGCAGAAAATTTTCTCATAGATTCAAGATTTTTATCCTGTTGTGTCGCATCAGTGTTAGCTATAGTCATAGTCAGAAAATATTTAGATGAACGAATTTTTGTTATTATTTTAAGGCAATTTGGTCAGCAATACACTGCCAACTCAACTCTGTCACCAATTAAATAAATTAATCTGGTTTGTTTTCTATTTTACCGTTAATGTAGATGGGCAGGAAAAAACTAACCACCCATGCTGAGAAGTTTACTTAGTTTATTTGTTCAGTCTCTTTGTCCTCTCTGTCAGCGTCAGACTCAAGAGCTTATTTGCACTTATTGCCAACAAAAAATTCGCGGTCATCATTTGTCTGCTTGGGAAATAGAAACATCAAGGGATTTGCCGATATTTGCTTGGGGAAAGTACGAAGGACACCTAAAAAGAGCGATCGCCCAGATAAAATATGAGAACAAACCCGAACTAGGAATACTCTTAGGAGAATGGTTGGGTCAAAGTTGGTTAAATACTCCTCAAGGAAAAAAAATTCGGAGATTAACTGTAGTTCCTATCCCCCTACATCAGCACAAACTCAAACTGAGAGGCTTTAATCAGTCCACTAAAATTGCGCGAGGATTTTGCCAGGTTACAGGATATACTCTCAACCCTCACGCCTTAATCAGAGTAAGGAATACCGAAGCTATGTTCGGCTTAAATTCCCAACAAAGACAAGAAAATATCCACAATGCTTTTAGAATTAATAAAAATTTTAACTCTACAGTAGCGCGATCGCCTATCCTGCTATTAGATGATATCTATACCACAGGAAGCACAATTAAAGAAGCTTGCCAGGCATTAACCCAAAATTCTCTTAAAGTTTGTGGTGCTGCTGTAATTGCAATTGCTTCCTTTACAAATATTCACAAAGAGAATCAAAAATATTGACTGATTTTAGGAAAAAGTAACAAAATCTTTGGTTATTTACTCTGCGCAATTGTCGATAATTTAAACTTAAGGCTAGTATCGAAATGGAAAGCAGAGAAATTATTTATCAAGATCGGATTATATGATTACTACTCTCAAATCATCCTACACTGATGCTCAGATTGTAGCTTGGCTACGAGGTCTCTACACTATTGCTTGGGCTGATGGAAACTACGATCCAGAAGAAGAAGCGTTAATTGCTAAGTTAACCACAGAAATAGCTAATCTTGATAAAATTGCTGACTTAGAACCAATTACGCCAGAAGAATTGGCTATTTCTTTAGGTAAAGAAGCAACTACTGCTGAAAATTTTTTACGCACTGCGGTATTAGTAGCAGTAGCAGATGGAGTGTATTCTCCTCCCGAATACGAACTAATCTGCAAATTCAGCGATGCTCTAGGTGTTGAAGTAGAAGCTCTCAAATCTCTGGAAAATACTCTTTACAGAAAAGAAGAGCATAAGGCAGTAGAATCAACTCTTCCTCTAGATAAACAAGCTGAGCACAAAGAATTACTCCAACCAGTAAAAGAGTGGCTAGATGGAATGGATGTACACGATCCCAGGCTGGCTCGCTTTGTGTGTAAAATGATTCCTGCTCAATGTCCCTTTGAACGAGATATCAACCTTTTTGGTCGGACTATTGCTCACATTCCTCCTTTGTGTAAACTTAATCCTCTTTACGAGCAGTTTGTGGGATTGCGTTTTCGTTCTTTATCTTATCTAGCGGATGAATGTGGGGAAGATGTTACTGAGTATATTAAGTAATGGGAATTGAGAATTAGGTAGATAAGTAGGTAGGCAAAATTAAGTTTAAAACCTAGGAAAGCAGAGGGCGCAAGGGGAGCAGGGGACGCAGGGGGAAAAATAAAACTTTTTTATTTTATATTTAGGGCTTGCTGAAAAAGTCATAACTTTATATCTATAAGGGTTTGGAGTATTTTTTGACTATGTAAGTGCAAGGTTTTTTAATAAAAATGAGCAAATTTCTGGCACGACCGCATTATCAATAGCCTGATTTTAAAAAAAGCTAAGAGTGGGCGGAAATGCGCGGGAAACCCGCGCTTATTCCACGCCCACCCTTCGGGCTAAGAGCCCCCGACCTTGCGGGATTTAAAATCCCGCAAGCATGCGGGGGTGCATTCCGCACTAAGAGCTAAGAGCTTATGAAGTGATACATCCTCAGATTCAAGTTTTTCAGCAAACCCTATTTAATTCCACCCAGCTACTTAAAAGAAAAGCTAACAGCTAAAAGCTAGTTGCCATGAGTTAATATCAACTGAGCGTTCTCCACATCAGGCGTAATTTTTGTTGGAAAAAAGGGAACTATAAACGTAGCAATGTTTTTCCTGTTCTTGCGATCGAAAGCTGAAGTTGGCAATTATGACCGCTAAAAAGTTTTGGTTAATTGGCAGTATAGTAATTTCGTTTTTCTCTACCATCACTCAAGCTCAGATCGTTCCTGATGGCACTACTATCGATACAATTATAGAAGGTGATTGTCTGACTCAATGCAATATCACTGGCGGTATCAAGGCTGAGGATAATTTATTTCATAGTTTCCAACTCTTTAATGTAGAGTTGGGAGCAAAAGTTCTTTTTGCCGATCCAGGGGTGAGTAATATTTTCAGTCGAGTCACTGGAGGAGAAATATCTCAGATTTTAGGGACTTTAGGGGTATTTGGTGGGGATGCCAATTTATTTTTGCTCAATCCTAATGGGATTATCTTTGGTTCTCAGGCAAGACTAGATGTAAATGGTTCTTTTGTCGCTACTACCGCTGATGCTATTAAGTTCGGCGATCGCGGTTTTTTCTCTGCTTCTTCTGCTGATGGAGATAATATCCCTTTATTAACTGTCAAGCCTTCTGCTTTGTTCTTAAATCAAATTAGTGCTTCTGGACTGGGCAATCAGATTACTGTAGAGAATGGAGCTAATTTAGCTGTACCAGCATCAGAGAGTTTAGTCTTGCTTGGTGCTCAAGACGGAATAGTGCTAAATGGTGCCAAGTTACAAGCACCCCAAGGACGAGTAGAATTAGGTGCTGTTTCCCAACCAGGAACTATAGGATTAACAGATAATTTCCAGTTAGATTTTCCTCCCGATATAGGACGAGCTAATATTTCTTTGACTCAAGGAGCAATTATCGATGTAACGGGTAGTGGTGGTGGGAATGTTCGACTACAGGGAGCAGAAATAAGTCTAAATCAAGCATCTGGTATTATCTCTAATACATTAAGCAATCTAGATGGTGGCAAAATCGCGATCGCTGCGGAAAAACTTAGACTAGAAGATAATTCTTTTTTGTCTGCCTTTACCTTTGGTGAGGGTAAAGGAGGCAGTATTAACATTGAGGCACGAGAGTCGGTAGAACTCATAGGTACAGGGACAGAACACTTTCAGCAGGAATTAATTGCCAAAGGGTTGACAGGCAATTTAACCCCTGAAAGTACCCTTACTGGTTTTTTGACAGGTACGACGGGAACAGGTACAGCAGGAAATATTAGTATCGCCAGCAAAAATTTAACTCTAAGTCGTGGTGCAGTGCTATTTTCTCCGACTTTTGGGAGCGGAACGGGAGGCAATATAGCAGCTCGAGTTGCAGAAAATACCACAGTAAATGGTTCTGGTATTATTGCTTCCACTCAGCTCAATGGCAAGGGCAAGACTGGAAATCTCACCCTCGATACTCATAACCTAACTGTTCGAGATGGGGCGGTTGTTTCTACTTCTACCTTGGGTGAAGGTAAGGGAGGAAATATAAATATTCAAGCAACAGAGACTGTCGAACTAGGCAAAACGCCTGCTAGATGGCTAATTCCCAATGGCATATTTACCAACACAATTTTTGGGACTGGCAAAGCTGGTGACTTAACTATTAATACACAACAATTAATTATGAGGGAAGGAGCAGCAATATCTTCAGCTAGTGGGGCAATAACTAGTCAAGGATTAATTCCCTTGGGGGGTCAGGGTGGAAATATTACGATTAATGCAGCCGATTCTATCGAAATAAAGGGAGCATCAGCAGATGGTGTTTTTCCTAGTCGTATTATTAGCGATACCCGTAGTAACTTTGCTGGCGGGAATCTGACTATTAATACAGGAATTTTAACAGTAAGCGATCGCGCTTCTATTTCTTCGGCTGCTTTTGGGGCAGGGGATGGGGGTAATTTGACGATCGATGCTTCGCAAAAAATAGAGTTATTGGGAGAAGGTTTTGAGCCTTTTCAACAAGCGCTCGCTGGTATTTTTGTGGGCGATATTAGCCTATCCGATCTAAGCTCTGGTTTAATTACGGGCAGTCTTGGTTCTGGAAATTCGGGCAATCTAACCATTCATACTCCGCAATTGATTTTACAAGATGGTGCTGCGATCGTTACCTCTACATTTGCTCGGGGAACTGCTGGCGACTTAATTATTAAAGCTTCTGATTTAGTAGAAATAGCTGGTTCGGGTTTGACCAGTACAACTTTTAGCAATGGTAATGCTGGCAATGTAACTATTGATACAAGTAGGTTGGTTATTCGCGATGGAGCTGTCTTATCAACTTCTACTCTGGGTGTGGGGGAAGCTGGATATTTTCAAATTACCGCCTCAGAATCAGTTGAGTTGCTGAGAACTCCCGTAGGAGCATTAATCCCTAATGGTTTGTATTCCAGTACAATTAATGGCACTAGCAAAGCAGGTGATATTAAAATAGCTACTTCTCGTTTCACAATTAAAGAGGGAGCAGTTATCTCTGCTCAAAGTGGAGGTTTTTTTGGTCAACAGATAATACCTCTAGGGGGAAAAGGAGGTAATATCTCGATTAAAGCGGCTGAATTCATTGAATTAACTGGTTCTAGCCCGGATGGTTCTGTCTCTAGTTCTTTAAACAGTAATACTCTCAGCTTTGCTTCGGCAGGAGATATTAATCTAGAAACCAACACTCTAACTGTCCAAGATGGAGCAACTATTGCTGTTAATGCCATTAATAGTGGTAGTGCGGGTAATCTGAACGTTACTGCTGATTCTGTGAATATTGAGAATAAAAGTAGTCTTAATGCTAATACTGCTTCTGGGAAGGGGGGTAATATCAGCCTAGATCTAGATAGCTTGTTAGTATTAAGCGATCGCGCAGAAATAAAAACTGATTCCAGGGGAATAGGTAATGGGGGAAATGTTAATGTTGAAGCTGACTTTTTAATTATTGCCGATCGTAGTGAAATAACAGCTAAAGCATTTGAAGGTCAAGGAGGCAATATTCAGATTAGAACCCAGCAACTTTTTCTTTCTCCTGATAGTCTCATTAATGCTAGTTCTCAATTAGGAGTTGATGGTGAGGTCACCATTAAAACTCTAGATATTAATCCTGGTAATGCCTTAGTCGAATTACCAAATGCCCCTCTTTCTGCCGAAGAATCAGTTGTTGCTCATTGTGGTAGTAGAAATAAGACTGCTAGTGGAGAATTTATTATTACTGGCAGAGGAGGCTTACCCCCTAACTTGTTAGAGAGTGCGATGGAGGAAACTATTTTCGTAGATTTAGGAACCATAGAAAATTATCAACTTTCTTCAGAAGAACAAACTAGTCTCATTATCCCTGAAGTTGTCCCTGCTAGATTAACGTCAGTGGTTGAAGCTCAAGGATGGTATGTAAAATCTAATGGCAATGTAGTTCTAACAGCTGAAACTATCAATATTGAGAATGATACTGGTTCCTTAGGTACTTCTGTTTGTTCTCACATCGATAGGTTGAATTATTGACAATCTTCCGAATGCGCTTCGCTAAATTCGGGACGGGGCATATAAAGTTAGTGTCACGAAGTTTTCACCACCACCAAAATGTCGAGCGCAAACTGCTTATGAGATAAGACTTTCAGAAATGGACCGCTCGGGGTGGCGAAAAACTAAAGACACCAACAGATAAATAGCATCAAACAGCAACTTTAGACAAAGAAAGCTCTTTAAGTAATGCTACTTTATCGGTTTTTTCCCAAGGCAGCTCTAAATCAGTTCTGCCAAAGTGACCGTAAGCAGCTACATCCTGATAGAAGCGACCGTTATTTTCTGCGGGCAAATTACGCAAATTTAGGGTTTGAATAATGCCCGCAGGACGCAATTCAAACTGTTCCTGAACCAGTTTTAATAGCTTTTCTTCTGCTATTTTGCCAGTGCCAAAAGTTTCTACAAAAATACTAACTGGACGAGCTACTCCAATAGCGTAACTTACCTGAACTTCACATTTATCAGCTAAACCTGCTGCTACAATGTTCTTGGCTACGTAGCGACAAGCATAAGAAGCACTGCGGTCTACTTTGGTAGGGTCTTTACCAGAAAAAGCACCACCACCATGACGGGAATATCCACCATAGGTATCGACAATAATTTTTCTACCTGTTAAACCTGAATCTCCTTGAGGCCCGCCAATAACAAATTTACCAGTAGGATTAACCAAGAAGCGAGTATCTTTGTCTGGTTTGATGTTTATATCAGCAAAAACTGGCTGGACAACATGTTCCCAAACATCTGCTTTAATTTTTTTCTGAACTGCACTCCCTTCCGTAATCTGTTCGATTGTCTCTGTATGCTGAGTAGAAATTAGGATAGTATCAATCCCTACTGGCTTACCATCTTCGTAAATAACAGAAACCTGAGTTTTCCCATCAGGACGCAAATAAGATAATTCTCCTGTTTTTCGCACCGCAGCTAAACGGCGAGACATCCGATGAGCCAAACTGATAGGCATGGGCATTAGTTCCGGTGTTTCATTACAAGCGTAACCAAACATTAAACCTTGGTCGCCAGCACCAATTTGGTCGAGTTCATCATCACTTAACTTTTCTCTTTGTTCTCTAGCTGTAGTCACACCTTGAGCAATATCGGGAGATTGTTCGTCTAAAGCAACCAAGACAGAACAGCTATTAGCAGAAAAACCATTGTCGGCATTAGTGTAGCCAATTTCGGCTATTTTTTTTCTAGCTAAGTCAACGTAATTAACATGAGCTTGAGAGGTAATTTCTCCAGTAATGAGAACCAAACCTGTATTTGCTACCACTTCTGCTGCAACACGGCTGTGGCTGTCTTGTGATAATAAGGTATCTAGAATTGTATCGGAAATTTGATCGCAGATTTTATCTGGATGACCTTCAGTAACCGATTCTGAGGTAAATAAATAACGGTGAGACAATTTTATTTTTTCCTCTCTTAGTGCAAGTAATACAGAAGACATATATTAGCTTTATATATTAGCAGCTAATTTGTTCTATGGTAGTGAATTTTTTGCTGAAGGAACAATTTTTATTTCTTCTAAAGAAGTGATTATTACATCTGCTTTTTGTAAATGGTTAGCATTAGTAGTTCCCCAACAGATACCAATCGTACCTGCTGCGGATGCTGCTTGAGCCATGGCTATATCTCCCTGAGAATCTCCTACCATAATTGTCTTAGCTGGTTCAACTCCTAACCTTTGACAAGCTTGAATAAATAATTGAGGTTCGGGCTTATTTAATCCTTGTTCTACTCCCATAGCTAGTTGAACATATTCAGATAGCTGATGGGATATCACAAATTTTTCTACATTTACGGTTGAGTCAGCAGAAAGAATTCCCAACTTTAAATTTGCTGCTGAAAGTAATTTTAATATTTCCAGACTACCAGCAAATAAAGGAGAAGTTACGACATTTTGACTTCTTAGATATTTATCTGCTTCTGTAAAAGCATTACTAGCTATTTGTTTGGCTTCAAACCAACTGCGTCCCGTCTCAGCAATATAAGCTGCTGCTGCAATTTCGTTTTCTGAGTGACTACCTACTGCCATCAATCCTGTGGGAGCGAGAATATTATCTGTAATACCAAATGCCATCAGTAAAGGCTCTCCAATACCAGGTATTTGAGCATCAATGAGTCTGGCTCTTTTAATTCCTAATTCGCGGAGAAAAGTTTGTGAGTCCTCTAAAGTACCATCTTTATCAAACAAAATAGCTTGGATATTATCGAATTTTACATTCTTACTGATAATCGTTACCAAAACAGCCTCCTTTCTCATGTAGGAATTTTAAATTTCACAATTTCACAAAAAAAAGAGGGGTCTTAAACCCCACCTAATTAACCCAGATTCGGAATTAAACTAAAGTACAAGCCTGTTTTAAAAACCACTAACTACTAACTCCGAACTCTTCTTACTCTTCTCCTGCTGCTACCATTTGCTCTTCTTTATTGTCTGTATCTTCATTATCAGTAGCTTCTATCGGCTCATCAATTGCCGATACTACTTCCTCTGGTTCTTCTTCCAGAGTTATTCCTTGTACTTCAGCTAATAGTTTTTGGCGATATTTTTCTGCCATTTCTTCAGCTTTGTCAAAAACTAATTCTCGATTTTTCAACATATCCCCTGGTTCGGGTTCTAGTTGTTTGGTAGATAGAGAAATACGTCCTCGTTCTGCGTCTAGGTCAATAATCATTACTTTTAATTCATCATTGACATTAAAAACACTGTGAGGCGTATCGATATGGTCGTGGGAAATTTCTGAAATATGCAGCAGACCACTTACTCCACCAATATCGATGAATGCACCGTAAGGCTTGATACCACGTACTGAGCCTTTGACCACTTGACCGACTTCTAAACCATTCATCTTACGCTCGACTAAAGCGCGACGATGACTGAGGACTAGGCGATTTCTTTCTTCATCTACTTCTAAAAACTTGAGGGGCAAATCTTCACCAACTAAATCTTCTTTGGCTTCGCGGGCACTAATATGAGAACCAGGAATAAAACCACGTAATCCTTCTATTCTCACTAACGCTCCACCACGGTTAGTAGCAAAAACATTAGAGCGTACTGTAGCGTCTTCTCCTTGCAGTTGTCTAACTCTTTCCCAAGCACGCATATACTCGATACGACGAATAGATAGAGTTAGCTGCCCGTCTTCGTTTTCGTCAGTAAGAATAAAAAATTCTCGAGTTTCGTTTGCCTGCAGAACTTCTTCTGGTTGGTCAACTCGATTAATTGACATTTCCTGGATGGGAATGTAGGCAGCTGTTTTTGCACCAATGTCAATCAGAGCCCCCCTTGGTTCCATACTAAACACAGTTCCAGCAACAATATCGCCAGGACTAAAATGATAGTCGTATTTGTCGAGAAGGGCGGCAAAGTCTTCGTGGGTAAAGCCAATATCTTGAGTACTGTTTTCTTTCTGATTGAGCATGTGTGTACAAATTCCTACTTATGTTTTTGCGTTCTCCTTGGTTAGTGTGCCTCCTGTTAATGTAAACCTAACGTCATAGGGCGCAGTTTACATTTACAAATGCGTTCCCCAAACCTTTATATCTATTGACATTTATATAGATATATGAGCGATTTCGCGCTTTAGCTTACAATTCGTTCAACAAATAGCTGCGCGATCGCCTATCTATATTATCGCTTTCTAGAGTTGATGGTAGCAAATGTTTGACCCCAAGCCTGGAGTCGAAGGTACTCCGCCTTGAAAAGGCGGAGCCTGTCTTGGGCAGCATTCCCTTGCGTCTTGCGGAGGGGCTGACTCTGGAACTTGTTTCCAGAGCTTGAACGCCCCGTCCGACGCGGGGTCTGCCCGCTGCTTCGACCGCATTCCGCGGTCAGAGTTATGGGTTCTTTTACTCCTCTGAATGGCTTTGCAAGTCAATACCTTATTTCAAAGAATTTAGTGAACCCAAACAGAGCTACGCTCCCGAAAGAGACTCAATTGGAACACAGATATATTATTGTACCTTAAAAACAAAAGTTTGTATTATTTTTGGTTATTTCTTTTTTGTGAGCAAGTCAGAAATCTAACACAGGAGTGGGTGACTCTGGTTGATTAGACTTTTTCCAGGTTTTGCTGGAGTTGGTTTCAGTATTATCTTCGTTTTGTAGCTGATGCAAAGTTTCCACAAAATCTTTAATGCCCTGGAATTTTCGGTATACTGAAGCGAACCGAACGTAAGCTACTTCATTTTCTTTTCGTAAATATTTAAGAACTAACTCGCCAATTTCGTTACTAGTAAATTCTCGTTCAAAATTTTGTTGTAATTGAACTTCAATCTCGTCTACTAATGATTCTATTCTTTGGTAAGAAATTCCTGTTTTTTCGCAAGCGCGGATAATCCCTCTTAGTAGCTTAGAGCGATCGAAAGACTCTCTTTTGCCATCTCTTTTGATGACGGTAATTGGTACAAATTCAATCCTTTCGTAAGTGGTAAAACGATGTTTACAATTTAAGCATTCTCTTCGACGACGAATACTTTGTCGTCCTTCTGTAGAGCGGGATTCGAGAACTCTACTTTCAGTATTTTGGCAATAGGGACATTGCATGGCATTAATGCAAACTAATCAATAATAAGCCGATCGCGTAAATTATCAACACTCCTCAGATTTTATTATCCAAAAAAGATAATTCCAAGCACTTCCTTTATTCTAGTCTCTCATTAAAATGGAATTAGAAACAGAAGAAGGGCTCAGAATTTCTTAAAAGTTAAAAAATATTTACTTTTTAAACTATTAATCTACTTTTCAATGCGGGGTGGTTCTCTAAACGCGATCGCAAAGAACAGCACAGCCAGTGCCATAGTTAAGAAGAGGATGTAAGCAACGCTTTCCATTTTTTAATTTTTCCTAATTGCCTTAGTTTGTATTTTAGCAAAAAACTAGTCAGAACTATAATCGAAACTTGGTTTTTTCTTTAAGTAAAATTTAAGCTTTTACTTAATTGAGGGAGAGAAGAGTTAACCACTTCTCCCCCTAAGTGAGAGGATTAAACTCTCTTAAAATCAATAGCTCTAGATAGCTTCTGACTCACGACGGGTGCTCTTGTCACCTACTTTCGCATAGAAGCCCCATTCTACTTGTTCTTCTTCTAAATCTGGATCGACACCAGCAAATACGTCTCGGTACAGAGTACGAGAACCATGCCAAATATGACCAAAGAAGAAAAATAAAGCAAAGACAGTGTGGCCAAAGGTAAACCAACCTCTAGGACTGGTGCGGAATACACCGTCAGAGTTGAGAGTTTCGGTATCGAAAGCAAAAGTTTCCCCTAGTTGAGCTTTACGAGCATATCTTTTAATCAGGCGAGGATCGTCAAAAGTTTGTCCATCCAATGCACCACCATAAAAGGTGACAGTTACGCCAGCTTGCTCGACACTAAGGTTAGATTCTGCACGACGGAAAGGAATATCAGCCCTTACTACGCCATCAGCATCGGTTAAGATTACAGGGAATGTTTCAAAGAAGTTAGGCATGCGACGAACACTTAGTACTCGTCCTTCGCTGTCTTTAAAGACTCCATGACCTAACCACTCTTGGGCAATTCCGTCGCCACTATCCATTGCTCCTGTACGGAACAAACCACCTTTAGCAGGACTATTACCCACATAATCGTAGAAAGCAAGTTTTTCAGGAATTTTAGACCAAGCTTCAGAAGGACTATCCCCATTAGCTATATTTGTTTCTACACGACGCTGAATTTCTGTTTGGTAATAGCCTTGATCCCATTGATAGCGAGTAGGGCCAAACAACTCAACGGGAGTTGTAGCATTTCCATACCACATTGTTCCCGCAACCACAAAAGCAGCGAAGAATACGGCTGCAATACTACTGGACAGTACAGTTTCAATATTTCCCATCCTCAGAGCTTTGTACAGCCTTTCGGGAGGACGAACACTGAGGTGGAATAATCCTGCAATAATACCTACTACTCCAGCAGCAATATGGTGAGCAACTACACCACCTGGGTTAAAGGGGTTGAATCCTGCCGGTCCCCATTCTGGGGCTACTGGTTGAATATGTCCTGTCAACCCATAAGCATCAGATACCCACATACCGGGACCCCAAACACCAGTTAAGTGAAAAGCACCAAAACCGAAGCAAAGAAGACCGGATAAGAACAAATGAATCCCAAACATTTTGGGTAAATCTAAAGCAGGTTGTCCAGTACGAGGGTCTTGGAATAATTCTAAATCCCAATAAACCCAGTGCCAGACCGCTGCTAAGAATAATAAACCAGATAGGACGATGTGAGCTGCTGCTACACCTTCAAAAGACCAAAAACCCGGAGCTACATTGGTTGCTCCTGTAACGTCCCAACCTCCCCAAGAGCCAGTTACACCCAATCGTGCCATGAAAGGTAGTACAAACATACCTTGTCGCCACATGGGATTGAGAACTGGATCGCTGGGATCGAAAATAGCTAGCTCATACAGAGCCATAGAACCTGCCCATCCTGCTACCAGAGCAGTATGCATCAGGTGTACGGAAATCAGACGACCTGGATCGTTCAGGACGACTGTATGTACTCGATACCATGGTAGCCCCATTGACTACGCTCCTCCTATTGAGATAATTTGTCTAGTTTGACCGTGAAGGATACTGACAGCTAGTCAGCATAGCCAATCGCGGTGTTGACTTTTGTTTTTTAATATACGTGATTTATAGACTAATTTTCTTCCTAGTCAATAAATAAAATAGTTGACAGTTAAAAGGGAAGAATTAGACTAATCAAGGATGCCTTGAAATTGCTGTTTATTTAAAGAAGTGTAACTATTGTTAGAACCTATTGCAAGAATTATTAACTTTTTAATCAAATTAAATCATCTTGTCTTGAGTCTCAAACGAAAAATGCTGAAGGCTACAAAGTCCATAATACTTGAGATACCGACAAAAAAATAAAAATTAATTAACTGCAAATTCAGTCAGATTTTTGGGAATTATACAGTCATAAACTACCAGAATTTTTAGCTTCGTATTGTTTTAAATTGAATTTAGCGATGGCACTTTTTCCCGAGCAACCCGATCTACAAAACAGTAAACCGATCGAACTCGTGCCAGTATTGGAGGGAGGGGGAACGCGATTATCTGCCCATATAGGTATTCTCAAAGCATTAAAAGAACTTAATATTCATTTCGAGCGCCTTGTAGGTGTTTCTGGTGGGAGTATTGTCACTGCATTATATGCTTCGGGATTGAGCCTTGAGGAAATAGAAAGTCTTATTGTTAATACTGACTTCAATAAATATCTAAGTTTTTCGTTGATAAGATTGATTCGCAAAGGAGGGTTTTGTTCGGGAGACGGCTTTGAAAACTGGATGGATGACAAACTCAAAGGAATAACTTTTAGAGAGTTAAAAACGGAATTACATATTGTCGCTACAGATATCAAAAGAGGTTGTTCTGTAATTTTCGATCGCCATACTACACCAGATCTTCCCGTATCTCTGGCAGTACGCTTTTCTATGTCTATTCCCTTAATGTTTGCCTTTAAACCCTTTGGCGACTATTTAATGACTGACGGCTGTGTATTATCTGAAGAATCTCTACATAGAGATTGGAGTGAAGAGGGTACTCCAGTACTTTGTTTTCGCTTAAGAGGGGAATATGACAACGAAGATGTCAAAATCAACCCGTTTTTTCCGCTCCCAAGTTATGTAAATTTACTAATGCGTACTTTCATAACGGCAATGTCGCGGGAATATATCAATGAAAAATTCTGGCATAAAACTGTTATCGTCGATACGGGAAAAAGTTCGCCAGTTGATTTCTCTATTTCTAGAGAACAGAAACTAGAACTAGTAAAGCGCGGATATGAAACGACTTTGGAAATAGTTCCTTGGAAGATTCTCAAGTCAGTTTCTCCCGACTTCGCCAAAAAAAATTAGATACAAAGAAATTAGATTTATCAAGGATGCCTTGAAAATGTCTGTTTATTTAAAGAAGTGTAACTATTGTTAGAACCTATTGCAAGAGGTATTAACTTTTAGTCAAATTTTTTCACCGTGTATTTCACCAGATTGTCAACCTAACTTGGAGCTGAGGACTAGTTAATTGTATCAAACTATACTAAATCCCTAATTAGAAAAATTGCATCAGATCGGATTGCTCTTCCCTAGTTTTTCTCTATTGCTAGTTAGTAATAGGCAAGTAACCTATCAACCTCTTGGGGAAAAAGTTATCTATCCTTAGAGAAAATTTAGTTTAGGAGTAGAAACAATGGCTATGATGTAGATAATGTGGAACAATTTGAGATTAACGGTCTTGGTGGAGATGATACTCTCACTGTTCAAGATTTAACTGGCACTGACGTACAACAAGTTATCTTCAATGGTGGCGATGGTAATGATTCTCTTGATGCTAGCTTAAGTAATGTAGCAATTATTGCTGATGGTGGAGATGGAGATGATTACCTCTCTGGTAGTAGTGTTCCTGAAATTACTGATACTTTAGAAGGTGGCGATGGGAATGACACTATCGTTGGTAATCAAGGCAACGATTTGAAAATTGGTGGAGATGGAGACGATCGCCTGATCTGGAACAATGGTGATGGTAGTGATACTATGAAAGGCGATGATGGCTTCGATGTAGTAGAAGTCAATGGTGCTGTGGAAGATGGGGATGATTTTGAGTTAAGAGCTAATGGCGAGCGCGTTGAGTTTGAACGTCTTAACTTAGGTAACTTTGTCCTTGATGTAGATAATGTGGAACAATTTGAGATTAACGGTCTTGGTGGAGATGATACTCTCACTGTTCAAGATTTAACTGGCACTGACGTACAACAAGTTATCTTCAATGGTGGTGATGGGGATGATTCTCTAGACGCTAGTTTAACTAATGTTTCTGTTACAGCCGATGGTGGTGATGGAGATGACACCTTAATTGGTGGCAACGCCGATGATACTCTAATTGGTGGTAATGGTAATAACACTTACACTGGCGGTGAAGGCGCAGATGTATTTGTAGTTAGCTTTGATGGTATTGATGTAATCAATGACTTTAACAGAGAAGAAGGGGATATATTACAACTTTCTATGACAGAGTTTGGTGCATCTTCTCTCAATGAATTTGATTACGACAGCGATAGTGGCGATTTATTCTATCAAAATACTCATTTTGCTACGATTAATACTGCCAATTTAGGTGTTGCTTCTGGCTCACCTGGTTTTAATCCTCTTGAAAATATCGATTTAGTCTAATCAATTAGCAATAATTGGTAATTAGGGGTAAATAGGGTTTTGCCCCTAATTTTTGGTAACAATTTCTGATTGAGTTAAGATTTCAATCACTTCCTCAGCACTAATTAACCGCTTAAGTACAACTTGACCAATATTAGAATTGACCTGAATATCATCGGGAGTAACTTCTACCATTAAGACAGCATCTTCTACTTGATAAAGCCAAAGAGTTTCTCCTTGCTGATAGATACCACAATTAAGACGCTTTATTCTTGGTTTGCGTCTCCAGGTAGCTTCATTCCAAATACCACCAAATTCCCAAATTCGCTTGTAACTCCAGCCATCAGCTAAAAAAAAGTATTTCACTTTAGTTATTGATAATTACTTAAGCAAAACTTAGTTTACCAATTCCACATTACTGGATTGTTATCGAGTCGATCGGTTACTTGTTTACCAATTCGATCGATCTCTTGTAATTCTTCAGCAGAAAGATTAACGGACGTTGCTTTAGCATTGTCTTCTGCTTGAGATGCTTTTCTTGCTCCCGCGATCGCCTGAGTTTGGGGTTGAGCAATTAACCAAGCAAGAGAGAGTTGAGCTAAAGTACAATTGTGTTTCTCAGCAAAAGGACGAAGTTGTTCTAAAGCTTGTTGCGCTCTTTGATAGTTTTCTCCTTGGAAGAGTTTATTTTTAGCTCGATGATCTCCTTCGGCAAACTGATGATTTGAGCCAAATTTACCTGTCAGTAATCCTTGGGCAAGAGAAGAGTAAGCCAGAATAGAAATCTTATTCTCTACACAATAGGGCATGGCATCGGTTTCTACTTGTCGCCAAAAGAGAGAATAGGGAGGCTGTAAACTATCAATACGTCCATACTGGGCTGCTTCTTCTATTTGAGTGCGAGAAAAATTAGAAACACCGATCGCTCGAATTTTACCTTGTTCTTGGAGTTTATTGAGCGCGCTCATCGTTTCTTCGATGGGGACAACTTCGCTCTTAAAAGAACCAGAAGGCCAATGAATTTGGTATAGATCGATATAGTCGGTTTGGAGATTTTTTAAAGAGCGATCGCAAGCTTCAATTACTTGGTCATATTTGAGATGATTGGAGAAGACTTTGGAAGCATACACTACTTTATCACGGACATCACTCAAAGCTTTGGCTACTATTTGTTCGGAATGTCCTTCACCGTAAACTTCTGCGGTATCTACGGTAGTTATTCCTGCTTCATAAGCAGCACGAATAGTTTTAACACTTTCCTCATCTTCAATTCCTACCCACATTTTTTTACCTGCTTGCCAAGTTCCCATCAAAATAGGGGTAATTTGAATATCAGATTTTCCTAGCGGACGTGTTTTCATAATCTATATTGTCTTTTCTAGCTCAACTCTATCTGTAATTCTACTCAGATAAATATGATGATGATGAGGGCAAAATAACGAAAAGAGCTAAAGTAATCCTAAGTCTTGTAAACACAGTCTGGTAACTTTTAGCCGTGCTGCTAAATCGTTTTCAGTAACAATATCGAGATTAGTAGCAAAAAAATAAACGTTGTCGTTTTGTTCTAGGTAGCCTACATACCACCCTATAGAACCAGCCCATCCTGTTTTTGCCCGCAGAACATAATTAGGTGTTTTTTCGACAATCATGATGTCTTTCACCAGATCGATAGTTCGTTGAGAAAAAGGTAAGTTACTTTGGTAAAGACGGCGAAGAAAGTCAATTTGCTGTTGAGGCGTAATCCTTAATTCTCCTGAAAGCCAAAATCGATCGATATCTTCTTTTCCACCTATATTGCGATCGCCGTATTGAATTTGACTCACAAAATCTTGCATTCTTTGGTGTCCAATTTTACGGGCAAGAACTTGATAAAACCAGACGGCTGAATATTGGAAAGCAAGACGAAGGTTTAAATCTTGATTCCAGTTTTGAATGGGAGAATCATTTAAAGGTCTTTTAATTCCATCCCAAGTCAGAATAGCAACATTATCTTTAATTACTCCAGTTTCTAGAGCGATTAAAGAGTTAAGAATTTTATAGGTTGAAGCAGGAAGAAAAGCCGTGTTATTGCGATTCGGATTGTGTTGATAAAAACTATCTCGATCGAGGTCATAAATAATTATCGATCCATTTACATCTAAAGTATCAAAATGTTGCTTAAAATCGACTCTTTGTTCTATTTCTGGCTCAGTTTGCGAATAAACCCGATGTTGATGAACTAACCAACTACTAGCTAAAGTTAAAACTGATAGAAATAAAAGACTAAGCAGTTTTTTCATAGCTCTTTTCTGGCAGTGGTGGCTCGAACTTCTTTTCACAATTAAGAACCCTCTAGCAATCATAAGTGAATCATAAAAAAAATTGTAGTGTGAGCATCTTGCTCCCGCGATCGATCCGCCTCGAAAATGATTTACGATTGCTGTATATCAAGAGCGTAATCAAAACTGGTCTCAAAAATTTCTTTTAATTTATTTAAGCGCGAAAACCTACGGCTAATCTTCTTAACTTAATTAAACTAACAGTGACACAAAAGCCTGTTAATCTCCAGTAAGTTATCATCTTTACCTTCCACACTGGAAAACCTCGATCGATCATTTGAAAGCGATCGAGCAAGATATCGTGTAGCCAATCTTGATATTCTTCCCATTCTTTAGGTGATTTTTGAGCCAGAGTTTGAGCAATCCAGTTAGCTATTTTCTCTTCTTGTCTAACTCGAACTTGGTTGGTTTTTAAAGTTTTTCTTCTAGCTAATCTAGATTTGTGGGGAGAAAAAAAACGAATAGATAAAATACAAATCGATATGACTATAACTATGCTCAAACCAAGAGCCAAACTGTTAGATAATCCCAAGGAGTTAAAGATAACAGTAAGCCCTAAACCCACTCCAAATAAGGCAATTTCTAATACTAGCTCTTTTACTCCCCGAATAAAAAACTCGGTGATTATTTTAATACTAATTTTTACTATTCGTAAGCTCGAGCGCACCAAGCTAGAAAAGCTATTTATAAGTTTTTTCTGAATTCTTCTCATTTTCAATAGCAATTGCCTACTAATAACTAATAACTAATAACTAACAACCATTTACAATGCAGGTTTTAGACTTTGTAGGGTTTGCAAAAATTCTTGCTTTTTTTTGACTGCTTCTAATCCCGATCCTGTAATTTTGTAATAGCGTCTGCGTGCGCCAGTAGTTTCTTCGGGAGCTTCATCACCCCAACGAGAAGTGACAAATCCGCGCTTTTCTAACTTGCGTAGGGTGGGATAGAGGGAACTAAAACCAATTGTTCTTTCTCCTTTACTAGCTCGATCGATCGCATTCATAATTTCTAGTCCGTAACGCTCGCGAAACATCAGTGCATTCAGAATTGCTTCTTCAATCAAAGTCAAACTTAGCGGGTCATCTTGTTTGCGAGTAGACATATCTAATCGAGTTTATATATCTCATTTTTACAGTATATACATTTTTTGGATATACTTGCTCTCAACAAAAGTTCATCATATTGAATAATTTAACCTTGAGAGCTAATTAACAGTAAGTTATATTTAGGAAATTAAAACTCCCGTGACCAATGACCAATAACCAATGACTAATGACAAAGGACATGAAATCCCACGTTATTTATGCCTGGAATTAGTTAATTTTGCCATTCGTCTGTAGTCCCTTTATCTAGCCAGCAATTATGAAATCGCAGGGTAAAAATAACCAAAGTCTAAATAGCAGCTTGTTAGTTCTATTAATTGGTGTTTTAGCTAATCTGAGTTTTCTAATAGAAACAACCCAAGCAAGTCCTTATGCCGAAAAAAATAATCCTAAACTACCAAAAGAATTGATTTCGACGGAAAATAACTCAGAAACAGAGAGTAATAGCTCACAATTAGAGTTTAAATCAACTATTCCGCGTTGGCGCAGAGTACGCTTAGTTCATAACCTAGAGGAATACCAAGTTACAGTAGATTCTTTGGTATTTAGTCCTAACAATCGGATTTTAATTAGTGGTAGTGCTAGTAACAATCCCCGAATGAAATTTTTCTCTGTAGAAACAGGTAAACAACTAACAGAGTTTTCTGCACATCCAACGGGAATTTTAGCACTAGCGGTTAGTCCTGATGGTAATACTTTAGTTAGTAGTGGAGAAGATCCTGGGATTAATTTTTGGGATTTGCGGACAGGAGAATTCAAATTTACACTAGTCGAACACTCCAGTAGTGTAACTTCTTTAGCGATCTCTCCAGATAATCAGGTTTTAGTCAGTGGCAGCTTAGATGGAATTAGAGTTTGGCGGTTAGATTATCATCCCCAACGTCCTCTCTATACTTTGGCAAATAGAAATAACCCTGTTACTGCAATGGTAATTAACTCCAATGGTTATCTTTTAGCTAGTGGAAACATGGAAGGCAAAGTGCAATTTTGGAATTTAACAGAAGGAACTTTTATCTCCGAATTTGCTCCTCACCAAGAAGATATTACTGGTATGGCTTTTAGTCCCGATGGAAACAATTTAATTACCGCAAGTGGCGATCGCACGATCAAAATTTGGGATTTAGCATCAGGGCGACTGCTCACAACTTTAGTGGGACACAGAGGAGCAATTAGAACTATTGCCCTTCATCCCGATGGACGTACTCTAGCAAGTGGAGGTGATGATGGCATTATTCTCTGGGATATAGATAGAGGAGAAGTTTTAACCAGGCTTAGATCCCATCAAAATTGGGTACAATCCCTAGCTTTTAGTGCTGACGGAGAATATTTAGCTAGTGGTGGTTTTGATGCTACGGTAAAAATTTGGCAAAGTACCCTTCCAGCTAGTACTTCTAAACCAGCAGATAGCAGTGAATAATCTAGATCAAAAACATCCTCAAGAAAAACGAGACCGCGCCATAGTCGAGCGCTTACTAACAGCAGAACCAAGTGAAATTAATTTGGTGGAATTAGCTCGTTTACGCATTCGCTATCATAATTTTCCGGGAGCGCGAGATATTCAACAAGATTTAGACCGAGTTTTGCAACAATGGCAATTAAATGAAGAACAGTTATATGAAAAAACCCGTTTAATTCATGCCACAGGCAAAGTATATCGACAACAAGTTAAAGGACAAGACGAACAAGATTGGAGTTAGTTGTTAGCTAAGTAGTAGTGCCAAATAAATTATTTAATTGAGATTGTTAGTGGTTAGTAGTTAGTAGTTAGTAGAATGTTAATTTCTAAACTGTGGTAATCGCTCTTTCTACTGCTGCTTCTGCATGAATCTTGCTAGTAGGAAACAATCTAAAAAGTCTGCTCCAGCACGTTCGATACTTTGGGCTGCTGATACTATTATTTCTGAAGCTTCTTGCCAACGAGCTTGATGTTGTAATGTTTCTATTTCTGCAAAGTCTACTGAGTATATGACACTTTTAGCAGAATGTAATCCGCCAAGCTTACTTTTTGTCACCTCATTAATGATGCGGTAATATTCGATCGATGATTCCCAACTCATTCCCCCTATTAGTCCAATTGTTTGCATCATGGCTTTTCAAAGTTGGATGATTACTTAATGGTTTAAATACACCACAGCTTAAAATATATCCCCATAGTCGAAAATTTTTGTGTAGTATCAAAAGAAAATTACTGGGGAATATCGATTAATGGCGAAGAAGAAGATAGGATTACTTTTTGGTGGTTGCTCGGGAGAACACGAAGTTTCTATTATATCGGCAAGAGCGATCGCTTCTGCTTTAGGCGAAGAAGAAAATACTAGTAAGTATGAAATCCTACCAATTTATATCGATAAGCAGGGTTCTTGGCGAGCGGGAGAAATAGCGCAACAGGTATTAAAATCGGGAGAAGCTTTACAGTTGACTTCCAACGATGCAAATTCTCTTCCTCAGTCAATTAATAGTCAGGAAAACTTATCTTTAGTTACAGGTTTTTCCCATTTAACTCAAGCCAGTCAAAATCCCAAAATAGCTGAAATTGATGTTTGGTTTCCCGTTCTTCATGGTCCCAACGGAGAAGATGGCACAGTACAGGGTTTACTAAAATTAATGCAAGTACCTTTTGTAGGTTCTGGGGTTTTAGGTTCGGCACTAGGCATGGATAAAATTGCCATGAAAAATGCTTTTGCTCAAGCTAGTCTACCCCAAGTAAAATATGTAGCAGTCACTCGAGCGCAAATTTGGTCTAATCCCTGTGTGTTCCCGAAGCTATGTGACGAAATTGAAGCAACTGTAGATTATCCTTGTTTTGTCAAACCTGCTAATCTAGGTTCATCAGTAGGTATTACTAAAGTGCGATCGCGCAGTGAGTTAGAAACAGCTTTAGATAATGCTGCTAGTTACGATAGACGTATTATTGTCGAAGCAGGAGTAACCGCCAGGGAATTAGAATGTGCTGTTTTAGGTAACGATAACCCTCAAGCTTCGTTAGTTGGTGAAATTAGTTTTAATAGCGATTTTTACGATTACGAAACTAAATATACAGAAGGACTCGCTCAACATCAAATACCAGCCTCAATTCCCGATGCCATAGCTAGTCAGATTCAGGAAATGTCTCTTAAAGCTTTTGCAGTTATAGACGCAGCAGGATTAGCTAGAGTCGATTTCTTTTATGTAGAAGAGACACAAGAGGTGTTTATTAACGAAATCAATACTTTTCCTGGTTTTACTGCCACTAGTATGTATCCTATGTTATGGGCAGCTAAAGGAGTTTCTTTTGCTCAGTTAGTCGATCGACTAGTTCAACTTGCTTTGGAACGTTGGCAAGAATCCTCAACATCTTAATAAGTATGAAACAACTTATACGCCAATTTGCAAGTAGTTGTATATTCATCATAGGTAACAGCTTGAGCCGGAAAAGCAACTTGATACAAACCGCCAGAGGTACGATAATAAGGAATTCTGGGTCTGATTTTTACTTTTCCTTCCCAGTACTTTTTGAGTAATTTGTTATAGCTATTTATTGCTTCAATTACTGATTTTAAACACTGCTGACCTTGTTGCCCTCCCAAGGCAATATAGTGTTTATTTGTTTTGAAATCTTTACACAATTGAGCATAGCTAGCTTTAACGTACCAATCTTTATAGACGATACGATACATATCATCTTTGTCAAAGAAAGTACGACTGCCACAAATCTCAAAATGAGCTTGACGAATGGCAAATAAAGCTGAGTTATAAAGACTATTTGATTGATGATTTAACCAAACTAAATAAGCTTCAGCTTCATCATCAATCTTGCCAGAAATCAATACTTTTTGTGTTCTATATTCATCGCTCATTTAAGTATTATATAATGGCTGCATCCCTTGTTGTTTAAAGATTTGATCTGGATACAAAGGGATAAATCCCTTTTCTTGTTTTCATCCAGGGGATAAATCCGCCTGGCTCTCAACTGCAAGTTTTTATGTAGTTATAATCTCTAGCATTAGCTCGATGAATATGCCCGTGGAAACCAAGGCGGAAATTATTCACGGATAACCGCTCCATAAAGCCGCGATCTTTGATCCGATCTTCGTCAGGGCTATCAAGGGGATGGTGCCACACTGCAATCTTAAGCTTACTGTCTCTGTAACTCGGAGTTTGGTTAATTTCCCCAAGGGCATTATTGAGAGCATCAGGATTGATGCTGGCACGAGAGCGATAATTTTCATGATGGTTCAGCTTCCAAGCTGAATTTAGCCCTAGAATAAGCAAGCTTTGCTCGGGAAAATGCCGCAACTCGTATTGCTGCCTGTACTGCCGAGGATATGGTCTGCCGATGACATTTTCGTAAAAGTTGCTGAAGTGTTTAAATCGCTCCTCGTACTGCTGTTGTTTGGGAACAAGGACAAAATTGCCATCAACGATAATGTCATTTTTCAAAATGTCTTCATCATCTAATGAACCATCATAGGATTCGCGTTCTTTAATCTCGTAGGCTTTTTTAGACAGCTTCCAATTAAGATCGTGGTTACCAGGAACGATCGCAATCTGATGTCGTTGGAGTCCAAATTCTGGCAGGAGGAGGTTAATAAATCGCTCCGCAACTTCGTATTCTTCAGGTAAAGACTGATTAGCAATATCACCTGAGATGATCAGAGCATCGAGATGGGGAGATTGATTTGATTCTAGCTGAGATAGAAGACCTCTTAAATCATCAGCTAGTTGACCATACCAGCGATTGGCATCTTGTTGAGTGCCAAAGTGGAGATCTGATAGATGAAGAATATACATTATGGAAATTCAGTATTCTTTTGCTACAAGTTCAGCTATCCAGAGAAACCACACTCACGAACAAACTGACCTTATTTCAATAGCTTCATCGAGCAATCACAATCACTGCTCCTTCGTGTTCGGCGCGATCTCAAATATGCCCTAAACAATCAGAAACTTAAAAAAATGCAGACTTGAAAGTACTCTCTACACAAATAATATACAATTTTGTTTCAAAAGAATTGCTCTGAGCGTAATACGCAACAATAATTCATCATTCTCTCTTTCTCACTGGTTTGGGTTTCTTTTTCCTTGGCGCGATCGCATTTCACCTAATCCCAAAAGGCGATCGCATCGTTGTCAAGTCGATCTGTTCAATGCCCGTTACACCCACTGTTTGATTCGGGAGATCGCTGCAGGCGCACCTTCGGTGAGCGCGTCCTGCCCTCCTCAGAAGCGATCGCGCTTCACCTAATCCCAAAAGGCGATCGCAATACTCTTACTGATACAAGCGATCGCAATTCATCTAATCCAAGGAGATCGCAATCCAACCACAGAACGGGAGATCGCCTGATAGTTTTTCGAGATGATTGGACGGATTCACGGGCAAATCTTACAGAGATTGAGAGCGGTTGAGCATACGTAGCTTACGCAACGCAATTTGCTGAATATCCGACGGTAATTCCCACGAATCTTGGCGATTAAAGATTTTTTCAGTTTCTTTATCTAGAAAGCTTCTAATCACAAGATTATTGTATAAAGACTTTTCCTAAATTAGGAGATTAGCTAAAAGCAACAAGCTTCGGAAATTGTCTACGGCTTAATACCAACCGTCTTAATTCAGTTCCTCCAAAATTCTAAATCTGACATGATTAATCGCCAAATCGCCCACTGAATAATCGGTTCCGATTAAATCTTCAAAGAATAAACCCTGCTGCATTTGAATGTGATACCATTGCAGCCCCATAAAATACCGTCTAGTCCATCGATCGGCTTCGTTCTCATCAGCACTAGACTCCATCGGAATCCAACCCCAGCCTGGAACATAAAACTCTAGCCAGACATGATTAAAATCACGTTCTATCGGAACGTTTCTAGTTTCCGGATTGGTCTTATAGTAAGGTACTTTGTAACGCCCTGCTTTGCGACAGGCAATTTCATTCAGACGCATCAAAGCCATGAGAACGCCAAGATATTCACCACAAGACCCGTTACCTCTCTCCAGCACTTCATCAGGAGGGTCGATTCCTCCCTTCATGCTATAAGTTAATTGTTCGTAGACGTAATTTCTAATCTTCAATACCTTGTCAAGGATATTGGTTGCTCCTCGGGCTGCCTCCCATGCCGCTTTTTTGACGATGGACTTATCCATGGCAAGACCATCATCTTCAAGATAGCGGTCTTTGATGTCGTCAGGTAAATCTAAGCCCTCGTCCACATCGGCTGGTGTGAGATTATATTTAATACCCTGGATCTTGAGGAGTGCCTTCCAACCAAAGATGTACCGTTCCCCACGCTCTAACCCCTTGAACTCGAACACGGCATACTTTTGCCGATCTTCTTCTCTAATCCTGTTATTCTCATCAAGTGTAGCAAGATATCCTTTATCGCGATCGAGAATTAGAAAGCGATCGTCTCGATAAGCTGCTAATCCTCGTAAGTTCTCAAAGCAAAAAGGTCTGATAATGGGATCTATTGTACTCATAATCTCCCCTCTGGAATTAAAAATTTAACAGGAAAAATGAAAAAAGAATTCGGTTTTTAATTTTTACTAGGCGGAGAGTCAGCCAATTGATTGACATCTGTAAGCACAATTTGCGGCTTACCATGATATAAACTGGCTTGACCAGAAACATATACATAGCTTCGTCCAGAGTTAGCATAGCGGGTTTCAATCAACCGCAAGATAGTTTGAGCTGCTGCTGAATCGCGATCGGGTATCCAAAGATTAAACTTATGAGATTTAGACCCCCCATAGATCAATGCGCCGTTTCCAGGCCATTTATTGATACCTCCTTGTAGGTCGCAGAATACTGTAATTTCCTTTCCTGCTTGAGCAGCTTCGACAATTTCAGCGTAATTTAGTCGCACTGATAGCACCCCTGCCTGACTGTCAAGGTAACGGTAGTCCTGTACCGCGCTGTCTCGCAGATGCCACCAAGGAATTAGCGGGACTTTGACAATTTTAAGTGCCTAAGCAAAATTAATTGTATATTTTTTACCAAAGTTTATGAGGATATTTTCTACAGCTTTTACTAAGGTAGAATAACTTTCATAATCTTCTGTTTCTAACCATTTGTATTTAATAAATCGCCACAATATTTCTATAATATTTAATTGAGGAGAATAAGTTGGCAAGAAGAATATTTCTAATCCTTTTTCGGCCCATTCACTTTCTTTATTCCACAAATAATTATTTTGATTAACTGAAGAGTTATCCATTACTAAGACTGTCTTCTTAGTGATTGTTTCACAAAATTTGTCTATACAAGCTACAATTACGTCACTATTAATACTGCATTGTCATTAGTGTATACTTCTAGTTCATTTTGTTTGCTTAAAAAGCCCAAGACATTTAATCTTTTACTTCTTTGACTTTTAATCTCTATTTTACTATTAATCTCAAGCCCTCGCATAAGGAATATATGGGATTAAACAAAAACCACTCTCATCTACATATCTGATTTCTATTTCTCCTTTTTCTTCTTGTTGTTTTAATTGCTCTAATTCCTTGACTTTTTTGGCGTACAATTCAGCTACAGGACTTCCTCCTACCCTTCTTTTAAATTAAACCAGTTGTAAATTGTATTGCGACTTACTTTAAATATTTCCATTAATTCTGATATTTTGTAGCCGTGCAGGACTTAATCGAATACAATGAGCCCTTTGTCTTACTTGATAATATTTACTTTGTTGATAAATTCTTTCTAGCAATTTTAATGTATCTTTTGTTAATCCCTTAATATATCTCATTTAATTTTCTTCAATCTTCTCTGGTCGCGATCGCTGATTGATAATAGCGAGCATCCTTGTTAAATTTCAGTCTAAAATTATTCTTACTAGAATTTATTAAAATATACAATTAATTTTGTTGAAGTACTTATA
>JASJDJ010000206.1 GCA_030065635.1 Xenococcaceae cyanobacterium MO_188.B32 | reverse complement strand
TGATAGAATTTCCTTGGGATTAGCCAATAATTCTTGGCGGAAAGACTCATCTTCCCAAGCTTTCATAATTATTTTTGCTTCAAATTCTTCTCTTTCTTTGAGAGCATTAGATAGAGCTTCTTTGATTTCGGGATTCATTTGAAAATCTCCTAACAAATTAAAAGTAAACTTTGTAATTTCAGTAGAACAAAAAAACAAAAAATATTCAATAAGGATTTGTTCTGTATTGTTCAGTAGTTTACTTTGAGTAAAAACTAAAAAGTTCAGGCTTCAAAAATATTGCCAGAGCTACAATCCTTGTTAGGAAAAGCTTTTATTCAATAAAAACTTACTATATTCGTGCTTTTTATTCGATTAAAAATTGAAAAAATCCGAACTTTTATTAACTTTTTTAAGACAGAAAAATAAATCGAGATTCTGACTTTACCCGAACTTATATGTATTGTTATATATTGCTATCGAAACTATAATTAGGTATACCCAAAATATCGGTTTAAAATCCAATTTTGTGGATGTTTAAATTAATAAATTAGGGTGAGCAATGCCCACCCTAATTTAGAAATTGCAGTCAAGCATTGTCAGGAGAGATGAAATTATGTCTATTTTGAAAGAATTTATCCTAGAACAAAGAGCCGAAACAAAACATAGAATCATTCTTAGAGCTTGGGAAGACGAAGCTTTTAAACAAGAATTACTTAATAACCCCAGAGAAGTCTTAGCTAAAGAGCTAAACTTACCACTTCCTCAAGATTTACAAGTCCAAGTTATTGAAGAAAAAAAAGGCTCTATTTGTCTAGTACTACCTCAAAAACTTGCTGAAGAATTGGCTAATGTAGAAATTAATGAGGAAAAAGAACTTTCAGAAGCAGAACTAGAAGCTGTCTCAGGTGGTGTAAATGCATCCTTGGACATAACTGTTAATAATAAAAACATTGGTTCATATGTTTGGGGAGCAGCAGATCTTCAAAAACAGACAAGTATTACGTTTAACTGGCAACTTAATCCTTAAGATGTGTTGGTCTAGAGTGTGGGCTTGGTAATAATCTGTCTAGTATTGCTAATACTGTTGTAGCTACAGATCTTCTCAAACAAGACTAAATATCTACTATAGCAATCCGATTTGATTCATGAACAGCGATCGGCGATCGCGTCATATTGGATTTGTTCCAGAGATTTTGGAGTTTACAACTCAAATCGGATTGCTATAGGACATGTTTTTAAACCCTATACGATCGCGATAAAAGTTAGATAACCCTTAGGCGATCGCATTTTAACTAATTGATTCATTAACAATAAAACATTTCACAGGAGTAAGTAACAATGTCAATTGAAAATGCAAAAGCTTTTTATAATAGAATGATTGAAGAGAAATCCTTCCGCACATCATTAGAAGCCGCACCTAATAGTGAAGAACGTCACCGACTCATTCAAGATGCTGGATATGACTTTACTGAAGAAGAATGGCAACGAGCCATTATCGAAATTCAGTCTTCAAATGCCGATGAAGAAATTAACGAAGAAGAATTAGAAGCGATCGCGGGTGGTCGATTTAATGTTATCTATGGAAGTCCTTGGAAACCTTGGCCATGGCCTTTTTGATTGATTAAATAAATCGATCGTCTTTTTAACAATAAGTTGAATTAGTTTTTGGGGCTTTTTACTCCAAAAACTATTACTTAAAAAGTTTTTACGCAAAAAATAAATCAAATGTCCGAAATCAAGTATACGCGGATTGGTTATGCTGTGTGGGAAATTACCCTACAGTGTAACCTTGCTTGCAGTCACTGCGGTTCGAGAGCAGGAAAAGCTCGTCATCAAGAATTATCTACAGAGGAAGCTCTCGATCTAGTCAGACAGTTAGCAGAGGTAGGAATCAAAGAAGTAACTCTGATTGGTGGAGAAGCTTTTATGCGTTCTGATTGGTTAGAAATTGCTAGAGCAATTAATCAAGCTGGGATGTTATGTAGTATGACTACAGGTGGCTTTGGTATTTCTTTAGCAACTGCCAAACGAATGAAAGAAGCAGGAATTAAAGTGGTTTCTGTGTCTATAGATGGAGGTAAACCAGAAACCCACGATCGCCAGCGAGGTAAACCTGGGGCTTGGCATTCCGCTTTTAGAACTATGAATCATTTACGAGAAGTAGGCATTTATTTCGGTTGCAATACTCAAATTAATCGTTTATCCGCTCCTGAATTCCCGATGATTTACGAAAAAATTCGGGATGCAGGAGCAAAAGCTTGGCAAATTCAGCTAACTGTACCCATGGGTAACGCAGCAGATAATGCTGAGATGCTATTGCAACCATATGAACTACTAGATATTTATCCGATGTTGGCTCGTGTGGCAAAACGAGCGAAAAAGGAAGGAGTCCGAATCCAAGCTGGTAATAATATTGGCTATTACGGCCCTTACGAAAGACTCCTGCGTGGAGGTGGAAATAAATGGCGATTTTGGCAAGGTTGTGGGGCAGGGTTAAATAGTATAGGAATTGAAGCAGATGGCAAGATAAAAGGCTGTCCTTCTTTACCGACAGCAGCTTACACTGGCGGTAACATTAGAGAGCGTCCCTTAAAAGAGATTGTCGAACAGACTGAAGAATTGCGCTTTAATCTTAAAGCTGGAACTCCAGAAGGAACAGAACATCTTTGGGGATTTTGTAAAACCTGTGAATTTGCCGAACTCTGTCGTGGCGGTTGTTCTTGGACTGCTCATGTATTCTTCGATCGCCGTGGTAATAACCCCTATTGTCATCACCGTGCTTTAAAACAAGCTGAAAAAGGAATCAGAGAGCGGTTTTATCCCAAAGTTAAAGCTCGAGGATTACCCTTTGACAATGGCGAATTTGCTCTAGTTGAAGAACCAATAGATGCACCTTTACCAGAGAATGACCCGCTTCATTTTACTAGCGATCACGCAGTGCCAGGCTACGCCTGATCGCATTCAGTGGTCGGAAAGTTGGCAACAGAAAGCAAAATCTGCGCCGATTTTAACCAAGTAAAATTTATAAATAACTATCAATGAATACTACAGAGCCTCCTAATACTAACTCCCCCACTCCAAAAGTAAAAGCTGATTTGCTATTGAGCGATCGCGATGCTCGGTTTATTTTACCGCGATCGGGCTGGCAAGATAAAACAGCTTGGCTTAAAGCCATAATCAAAGCTAAACGAGCCTTAGATATTGCTGAGATCGAATTTCTTTTAAAGCAAAAATATTGACCTTTATATTTTTATAAATCCTATAGGTAGGGGCGAACCGCCGTTCGCCCCTACCTATCTGCGTAAGATTATAAATTAAGAGCTAAGTTTAATCTCTGCCAGAATATTTTGGGCAATATTTTGGTAAATCTTACTAAGAGGATGATCGGGATACTTGAGACAAAAGACCCCATTACTTGCCAGTCTAATCATATCTTCCGATTCGGGAAATACTCCTACTACTGGCAGCTCGTAAGTTTTAGCAATTTTTTGGCTAACCTGTTCAAAATTAAAGGATTTTAAGACCTTATTAACTACGAGTTTCAAGTTTGGTACTTGTAAACGGCGAGCAACATCTACGGTTACAGCCGTACCTTGAAAATCTTGCTGATCTGGTCTGAGAACCAGTAAAACTAAATGAGAAATAGTCAAAGAAAGTAGAGTTTCTTCATTTAGTCCAGGGTGAGTATCGATAAATAAGTAGTCAAGATTCAGCAATGTGATTAAATCTTGCAAACCCTGAAGCAATATTTCTGAATTAAACCCTTCCCTTAAGACACGGGAAATATCGGCTAATTTGGTACTAGCTGGGATTAGATAAAGCTGGCTGCGATCGCTTTTTTCTTTTGGCAAAATGGGACTTACGTCATACACTACATTTTTGATTGCACAACGACCCCAGAGAAAATCGTTAAGCTTGTGGGGCAACTTATCTAAATTGACATTAAACAACACATGAATCCCTGGAGAGGGTAGATCTGTATCGATAATGCCAACACGATAACCTGCACTAGCAATACAAGAGGCTATGTTGGCTGTCAAACTGGATTTACCTGTTCCGCCTCGATAGGAATGAATAGAGATAATTTTAGACATGATGAATGTACCAATAATAAAAATTGACGATGAATTTTAGCAAAATCTGACCGCGGAATGCGGCGGGGCATTCAAGCACCTGAAATAAATCGGAGACGGAGACACTCCGACTCCGTTCAGGTGACAGCCCCTTGTCACCGCAGAGGTCGGACCCCGCGCCGACGACAGGACGGGGCGTACGAGTTCTGCCGTAAAACGACAGAATCAGCCCCTCCGCAAGGGAACGCCGACCTTCGCACCGTCGTTAAAAGGCGGTGTAACGGTGACTAAGCTTCTATTGTTTTGACTTTCCACTGCTCCTAAAGCTTTCAAAGTGCTTATTTGTGCTGTAGTTAAACCTCTAACTCCTTGAATCTGCATCCCTTCTAAGGGTCTTTTATTTCTCAATGTTTTTTGACATTGACCAGTATCGAGGTTCCAAAGCTTGATAGTTTCATCTTGACTCCCACTAGCTATAGTTTTACCATCTGGACTGAATACTACTGACCAAACCCAGCTTTTATGCTCTAATAATGTTTTTTGGCATTGACCGGTATCTAGATCCCAAATTTTGACCGTCCAATCACAACTACCACTAGCAAGAGTTTTACCGTCTGGACTAAAGGCTACTGATTGTACCCAGCTTGAGTGTCCCCGCAAGGTCTTGAGACATTTTCCCGTGGCAACTTCCCATAAATTAATAGTTCCGTCGCAACTGCCACTAGCAAGGGTTTTACCGTCTGGACTAAAAGTTACTGATTGCACCCAACTTTTATGCTTATCTAAGACTATTTTGAGCTTATCAGTCCTGAGATCCCACAGACGAATAGTTTTATCTTCACTACCACTGGCAATAAGATTACCATCGGGACTAAAAACCACTGACCAAATCCAACCAGTATGATCATACCAAGTTTTGAGACAATCTCCTGTTTCTACATCCCAAAGCTTGATAGTGTAATCTCCGCTACCACTGACTAATTGTTTGCCATCGGGACTAAAAGCTACAGTGCGAATCCAACGAGTATGTCCTCGCAAAGTGTTGAGACATTTTTTAGTTTTAACGTCCCATACTTTAATACTGTAATCGCTGCTGGCACTGACCAACAAATTACCATTAGGACTAAAATCAACTGCACATACCCAACCTTGATGACCGAGTAAAACATCTTTGCGATTCCCAGACTTGGTAATAGCTAGATTATCTCGGTCGGTATCTAGATGCCAAAGTTCAATTTTGCGGTTTTCGCTACCACTAGCCAACATCGTACCATCGGGACTAAAAGCTACTGATTGTATCCAGCTAGCATAACCCTGCCAAGTTTTGAGACATTTACTGGTGTTGACATCCCATAATTTAATTGCTCGGTCTTCTCCTCCACTAGCTAGCATATTTCCATCAGGACTAAAAGCGATCGATCCTAATCTACTGCTATGACCGTGGAGAGTTTTGGTACACTGACCCTGCTCATAATCCCACAGTCTAATAGTGTGATCGCCACTGCCACTAGCTAGCCTATTCCCATCAGGACTAAAAGCAACAGAACGTACTCTTTGTTTATGTCCCGTTAAGGTCTGAAGACATTGACCGCTGGTTACATCCCAAATTTTGATAGTGCGATCGCCTCCCCCGCTAGCTAAGATGTGACGATGGGAATATAGGCTGCGGGAAGCAGAATTGCCACAGAAAGCAACCGAGCGAATCCAACCTGTATGTCCTGTAAGAGTCGCCAGACATTTACCTGTCTCTACATCCCACAATTTGATAGTTCGATCTTCACTGCCACTGGCTAACATACTGCCATCCTCGCTAAAAGCTAGTGACCATACGTAGCTGCTATGTTCTGCTAAAGTTTGCCAGCATTTACCTGTAGCTAAATCCCATAACTTAATGGTATTGTCACTGCTGCTGCTAGCCAATATTTTGCCTTGGGGATGAAAGACAACGCAACGGACTCTTTGATTGTGTTCGGATAGAGTACGGACACAGAAATCTTGGTTGATATCCCAAAGTTTGATAGTTCGATCGCTGCTGCCACTGGCTAACATATTACCGTCAGGACTAAAAGCTAGAGAAAAAATCCATCCTGCGTGTTCTCGATAGGTTTTTAACAGCTTTCTTTCTGTTAAAGACCATAAGCGAATTTCTCCGTTAGAATCCCCTGTCGCCAGGATGTTCCCATTAGGACTAAAAGTGACTGACAAAATATTGGTAAGCTGTTCGGCAAAAACCGATCTTGATAAATCGCTACCTGTAAAATTGACGTTGTGTAAATCGATGTTTTGTAAATCTGCTTGCCAAATTACCAAATCGGAAAAATCTGCTCGATCTAAGTTGGGTTGTAACTGACATAGAAGATTGAGAATATTACCAACTGCATATCCAACTTCTAAATTATTTTTATGTTGTAATTTGCTAATTATTTGTCTTAATTTAGCTTCAGTTTTCTCAGAATCACCCAGAATTTTAAGACACCTGTTAATAATCGGCTTGATAATAAATTTGCGTTGTTCTTTTTTGATGTATTCTTTATCTTGTGCTTTGAGTAAAGCGTGAGTTTTAAGAACATTTAAATCTTCGGTAACAATTTCTTGGCAAACTGCCTCAATTATTTTTTCTATGATATATTCTTGAACGACAGGTTGCAAACTAAACTTATTATCTTTTTGTTCGATTAATGAATGTTGAACTAGTAATTGTAAAGTTTCAATCAGTTTTTTATTAGATATTTGTGGATAAACATCTTGTTGTAATTGTAGGGTAGGAATTGGTTCTTGGGCGATCGCTAACCAATAAATAAAAACTTGACCTAAATCTGATAGACGCTTGAATTGTTGTTCTAAAAGATAGAAAATTTCGGAAAAAACTAGAGTTTTTTGGCGAATAAAGGTATGAATATTTCCTGCAAATAATTCTTGGATAGTAGCGCCAACCATCTTTAGGGCTAAAGGATTGCCAGAATATTTTTCGAGCAAAAAGTTACAATCTAATTCGGACTGCCAAGAACAACCTTTTAAGCTCAATAACTGTTTCCCTGCCGATAGACTCAAACCAGATAATTGCCAACAGCGTACTGGTAAAGTTTTTCCCTCCATCAAAGAAATTTCCTGGGGTTTTTCTCGACTAGTTAAAAGCACACAACTTTGATGATTGCATTCGCCAATTAGTCTTAAAAATCTTTGATATTCTCGATATTTTGAATAATGACTATCGATTTTATTACTACTATTTAAAACAGCTTCTAAATTATCTAAAATTATTAAGCATCTATGGTGACGCAAATAAATTATTAACTGAGAGATTTGTTCATCAACACTAGTCGGTACATCATTGCTTTGTCCTCGATCGAAAAATTGCAGCAATTCTAACAACATCTGTTGCAAAGAAGGTGCATGAGTTAGAGATTTCCAATATATGTAATCGAATTTTTCTCGAACATTGTGAGCTAGTTTAACGGCTAAATGGGTTTTGCCCATTCCTCCCATACCTAAAATAGACACTAGACGACAACGAGCTTCAAGTAGCCATTGTTCTAGTTGGGTTAGTTCTTCAGTACGACCGTAAAAAACTGAAATATCGGGTGCTTCTCCCCAATGAATAAAGCGATCGAGTATTATTTTAGAATCGATTAGCTCTGTTTGAAAAGTTTCTGCTAGAGCATAATTGTCAAAAGATGATGATTGGGTGAGTATGTCGGTTTTATTTGGCAAACTAGTATTAGTTTTGGCTAATTGACGCTCTAAAATAGCCCTAAAATTAGTTTTTTTAACTTTTTCACCACAGACTTCCGATATTAATTTCCACAACTTTGGTCCTACATCTTGCTTGAGATAGGTAGCAGAGTAACCATGATTATTCGCTATCTCTTCATAGCTGTTGCGCGATGGTAACCAACAATCACAAAAAACCAATCTTTGCACATCGGTTAAACGATTTCCTGTTTTATCTAAAACTAAACGATCTACTAACTCGACAGCTTCTTCTTTGTTCATAGTAAATCCAGCGTTATCTTCTCGATTAAACCGCCAATACGTTAAATACATTAGCCTTTTCTCTTTAGCTAACGCTGACCATTAACATTAACTTTACAGACTTACTTAATATTTATGAACAGAATTTTTATTTATGCAGTTAATAAAAAAGCTTTTAGTTATTAGTTTTTAGTTTTTAGCTTTTAATAAATGCCTCGCGATTTGAATTCTGGCTAAAGATTGTGGTCTAATTGCTCCATTAATTAAACGGACTTTAAATAAGACATTTTCTTTGAATTGATTTGCGATCGGTATTTAGATCATTCTTTTTTGTGTGGTCGGGCTTTAAATCCCTTTGGTGTTACCTCTAGAGGAATAGGATCGCATACGCTATCGAACCCTTCATCATTCCATATAGTACCTAGAAGATAAAACCGTCCGTTAAAAAAAATAGGTTCACAGGCGTAAGGGCTTCCCCACGAATTATCCTCGAGGATTCGCCCTGTTCCATGGAGTTGGTATGGTCGCTCGCGTTAAATTAACCAAGGGCTTCAATTTGTCTCACAATAGTCAAAGCCGAGTAACTAACTCCTGCCGTACCTTCTCCTGGATGGGTAGAGTCTCCTGCTAACCATAAATGTTTAATCGGAGTACGGGTAGCTATACCAAAGGGACCAAAAGTAGAAACTCGCTGTCCGATACCGCCTACTATTCCTTTTTCTCTGGCAGTATAGTAAGCAAAAGTACGCGGAGTAGCTGCTTCTTGATGAATTATGTTTTCTGGGATGAGATTAAAATATTGAGCTAAACGATCGATCGCTTCTTCGGTATACTGTTGTTTGAGTTGTTCGTAGTCTTCTTTAGTTCCTTTCCACCACATATCTACATCGGTGAAAGAAGAGGCGATGATGGTAGCGTTTCCCTTTTGTGCGCGTCCATCGTCTGGTTTGCTAACAGAGACAAATAGAGAGTTATTTTCTCCAATTACTCCGTCATAGTCATAGAGAAATTGGAGATGGGGAGGACAATTAACGGGAATGGCTTCTCGTTTAACTCCGAGATAGATTACAAATGCCCCAGAAGCTTCTGGGAGTTTATCTATGCGCTTGTTATAAAGATTGTAACTGACGGTTTTATTTTCTGTAGAGACTAAGTTAACTATATTCTGGGCGGTAACATTGGCGACTACCTCATCTGCTTTTTCCGTCCACACTTCACCTGTTTTTTGGTTACGTACAGTAACTCCTGTTGCTTTTCCTGCTTCTACTTGAATTGCTTCCACGGTATGGCGCATAAAGAGTTTACCACCATACTTGGCTAAAGCTTCTACCAGGCGATCGCTCAATACTTGCATACTACCCTGGAGATGGAATAATCCTTGGGGTGATTGAGAAACGGCTAAAGCTGTGGCAGCATATAACAAAGCTGTCGAGTCTGCGTCTACTTGGGAGTAGAGTTTTAGTTGCATATCCAAGAAAGTCTTGAGACGTTTATCTTTAGCTAAACCATACAATCTGAGAGCATCCCCAACAGTCATCAGCGTAAAAGGGACAGTAATGAGAGTATCTAATCTCACTGCGGATAATAATTGCCATACATCCCAGAGGTTGCGAGGCGGTAAAACAGGTTCTCTGCCTTGAAACTTCCAGCTAGCAGCAAATAATTTAGCCATTAACTGCCAGAAAGGTTCGCTACCAGGAAACTGTTTTTGTCTTTCTAATTGCCATTTTTGGGGATCTCGCCAAACATTTATGGGTTCAGTTTCTCCTGGTAAAAAAACAGCACAAGCAGGATCGCAAGGCGTAGCGTCTGGTAATTCTATCTCTAATTCAGTAAAAATCTGATGATGTATACCCCCTGGTTCTAAACCAGCTACTTGGGTTGCACCTACATCAAAAGTAAAACCGCGACGCTTAAAAGTAGAAGCGCAGCCACCAGGAACAATAGCTCGATCGAATACTAATACTTCATAACCACGACGGGCAAGTAATGCAGCAGATGTTAAGCCTCCAATCCCTGCACCAACAACTATTACACGAGATGTTTGCCGATCTTTTTGATTAACAGACATTAATTTTCTTATTATTTCTTAATATATGTCTTCTAGTTTAGCAAGGTTAGGACTTATGCAGTGAAACGACAGATTGAGGTTTTAGCAAAGATAAAATTGTAATAACAACCTATTGCCACTTTAATTCTATGGTGGTTATATTGAGGTTCTGCTATCTAAAACTGGTAGTCCCTACAAACTAGTGGAGGTCATCGATAATCGGTGTAATTATCGGCTAAAGCTCAGTCAATTCGTTGCAAGAATTGCCAATTAAAGAGGCTCAAAGGCTATGTTTTTCGTACCTCTACCAGTTTGCAGGGACTACC
>JASJDJ010000040.1 GCA_030065635.1 Xenococcaceae cyanobacterium MO_188.B32 | reverse complement strand
GCAGTTTGATTAGATACGGATGAGTTCATTAATTTTATCCTCTTGATTAATTATGTTAGATTGAGCCAATTGAATAGGAACAATAGAAAAAAGTTTATTTGCCTTATGTAGTTTGACTAACTCATTGGCTACATTTTCGCTATAAGTTTCTGATATAGAATAAGGCATTGGTCTAATAGTACGCAGTAGCCGATGGATACTTAATACTAACCATTCTCCTCGAGCAAAGAAATCTCCTAAAAGTTGACGATTATAAATCCACATATGCAGACAGGATGCTGCTGCATGGAGAGCGCAATATTTTTCGGCTATTTCAAATAATTCAGGAGATTGGTCATGACCGAATTCAAATTTAGATTGGGCGATCGCTTCATCGTGAGCATTTAGCTCATCCAAAACTAGATTGCTAAGATAAATTAGCTTTTCTAGCACTTCTTGGTCTACTTCTGGGTTGTCTTTTAATTCCTCTAGCTGAGAAATAGCAATTTCCAACCCTTGGAGAGAATCATCCGCACCACGACCAAATAATTCTAATTTGGCTGGTTCAAAATTAGGTGCTGGTTGTTCTAAAGAGAAGGTAGTTTCCAAACGCTGTGCGATCGCTTCCATAGTTTTTAGTTTTCTGCGCTGACGGGCTTTAGTTAACTGACGAAACTGAAGTATCAGCGCGTGTAAGTTAACCACAGTACTGCCATCAAACATACTGATGATGGAGTTATCCCGTAGCACTTTTTGAAAGATGCCGTAGTCGTGTTCATCTCGCATATAAAAACGAGAACCCAACACTACATAGACATCATTAACCATTTTCTCTAACTGACTGGTGACAAAATATTTCACCACGGCTGCCCAAACACTAAACTGTTCGGGTACGACGCTAAAACCTCTGGCTGCACCAATGGTTTCACAGTCACAGATGAGAATATCTAAAAAGGCATCGGTTAAAACTTTACGGGGTTGGGGAAGTTCCCAAACGGTTTTATTATAAACAATTCTTTTAAGAGCAAAATTAAGGGTTGTTCTTAAAGCTGTATCCGCAGCACCTTGAGAAAAAGCAGCACAGAAGGTACGAGTAATCTGAAAGCCTTTTAATCCCAACTCCAAGCCATCCCCTTCTTTGAGTAATAGCATCGAGTCTGGTACGAAGCAATCACTAAAGCCAATGCCACTCATATCTGAACCACGAATACCGTGAGTGAGGATTTTAGGCAAATTGTAATATTGGGAAGAGTCTAATTCTCGTTTATCTACCATAAACAGAGATAAACCTTTTGCTTCTCCTTCCTCGCCCGTGCGGGCTAGAACAAAAGATAGTCCAGAGATAGTAGCGCGGTTGATGGGCCATTTTTCTCCGTTCAGCAGATAACCTCCAGGTACTTTAGTAGCGGTTAAGCCTCCATTGACTAAATCGCTACCGTGTTCTCTTTCGGAGTAACCCAAACACAACGCCCCCTGTTCTTCGATGATAAACTTGGCTAATTTTTGCTTTTGTTCTTCTGTGCCTGCCATCCAGCAGAGGAATGACCAGAAAAGAGTAGTAAAGGCGATACCAGTAGTGTGATCTCGACGAGACAATACCCTAACTATGGCTAAAAACTCTTCAAAGTTAGTAAATTTACCCCCACAATTAGCAGGAACATAATAATCTTGAAGATGCCAATTATATAGCCAAGTTAATTCTTGTTCGGGAAAGGCTTCTTGCTCGTCCAGTTCGACTACAGTTTTAAAAGATAGTACGCTTTCTGGATGATAGGGGTCTCCCAAGTCTTTTTCTAGGGTTTCAGCTATCCGATACTGTTTTAGTTGCTGTATTTGCTTTTCCATAGAATTATGTTTCTCATAAATGCTCTAAGTGCCATATATTGATTGTTTTACCTATAGCAATTTATAAAGGTAGAAACAATTTCGTCAAACCAACTAAAGATGCTACATTTTAGCAGTCGTTATTTGCTCCGCCAATGATTCTAATTCTCCGTGAAGAGAACGAAAATTGGCTGTTAGCTCGGGATTTTCACACCAGTCTACTAAAACATTGAGAGTTCCTGCCATAAACTTGTCTCGACAGGCACGTCGCTGAATTTTGCCACTGGCGGTTTTAAGAATATTACCAGGCTTACCGAGGATGATAGCGTAAACTTGAATTTCATGTTGTTCGGCAATTTCTTGACGAATATCAGCAATCAATTTTTCTGTATCTAAGTTCTCGGTTCTCCTCTCTACTTCTTGGACAACTACTAATCTTTCTTCTCCTCTATCTTGAATAGAGAAAGCAGCACCATAGTCTGGACGAAAAGCAGGATGTAACTGTTGCACGGACCATTCAATATCTTGAGGATAATGATTAGTACCACGAATAATAATTAAGTCTTTAATCCTGCCAGTAATAAACAGTTCGCCATCGTGCATAAAGCCTAAGTCACCAGTACGTAAGAAAGGTCCTTCTTGGGTATCTTGAAGATAGGCACAGAAAGTCTCTTTAGTAACATCAGGACGTTTCCAGTAACCTTGAGCCACACTGGGGTCAGAAAGCCAAATTTCCCCTACTCCATCATCTGGGCAACGGGTCATAGTATTAGGATCGACGATCGCGATTTTCATATAACAGACTTTTTGTCCACAACCAGGGACAATTCTGACTCCATCTGTTTCTGCTGAGTCGGCAACTACTACTTTATTTTGTTCGATCGCACTGGTTTTAATCGGTAACAAAACGGGTTTTGTTCCTCTGGGGCTGGTGGTAGCCAGTAAGGTGTTTTCTGCTAGTCCATAGGAAGGAGAAAAAGCTTCCCATCTAAAACCACAAGGGGCAAAAGTTTCGACAAACTCGGACATGACTTTAGGGTTAATTGGTTCGGCTGCATTTCCTGCTGCTTGCCAACTACTCAAGTCTAATTCTTTTAGTTGTTTTGGTTTGATACGACGAATACAAAGATCGTAGGCAAAGTTAGGAGCTTGAGAATGAGTCCCCCTATATTTACTAACATTTTGCAGCCATTGAAGGGGACGCTTAATGAAAGAAAAAGGAGACATGACATAGCAAGGAGTCCCATTGTATAGGGGAACCATCATCCCTTCTACCAAACCATAGTCATGAAAATAGGGCATCCAAGTAATACTGACACTCTCTGCATCGTAACCACAGGCTTTTTGGAGATATCCGCAGTGATGAATCAAATTAAAGTGAGTCAGCATTACTCCTTTGGGAGTAGAAGTCGAACCAGAGGTATATTGTAAATAGGCTAGTTGGTCTTTATCTACTTTAGGGTCTTGCCATTGTTCTGCTAAAGCTAGATCGATTTGAGTCGTATCAATCCACTGCATCGATTCAAATTCAGGAAATTCATCGCGAACATTAGCTACTAATTCTAGAATTCCTGCTGTAGTCAAGACAAAAGCAGCTCGAGCATCTTTAACAATCGCTCGCAATCGGGGTAAAGTCCGCTTGAGTCTGCCCGATTCTGGAGGTGGTACGGGAATAGCGATCGTACCAGCGTATAAACAACCGCAAAAAGCAGCGATTACTTCTAATCCTTGGGGATAGAGTAATAAGGCTCTTTCTCCTTGAGCTTGATGTTTTTGTAGTAAAGCGGCGATCGCTCTGGCTTGACGATCTAGTTCACCATAGCTTAACGGCGCACTTTCTGTTTTACCATTGATTAAAAAAGTATAGCCATGGCGGTCTGGTTGTTTATTTGCTCTCCATCTGAGCAATTCTACTAATGTACTTGGTTGAAACTCTGCTGTATGGGTTCGATCTAGACTTTGGAGCATCTGCACAATTTTTTGAGTATCGGTTTACTTATATGTCTTAATATGTTTGGTAATTTTTCTAAATAGAATGCCAATATGATGTTTTCCCAATCAAAATTTTATTAGCTAATCTTGTTTAAAACTCTATGCTCATACTTAACAAGATATGATTTATTTGTATAAACCACTTTAGTAGAAATTGTGTCATTGCTTGACTTAAGTTGTCAGTACATTGACGGATACTTTATCAAAACATTAAATTTTGACAACTTGACCTCTATTTATTTTTAGCTATAAAAACTTATTTATACCAATGAATATAGCTAGATTCATGGCAGTTTTGCCTCGGTCATTACACTGAACCAATGTATGAATTTTCAGTATTTTCGACAAAATATGTAATTAACAATACATACAAATAAAATGTTTAATGATAGTAAATCATTCGCTCTCTAAATAGGGTTGGCTAAAATAAGTTAAAACTATAGTCAAATTTTAATCATTTATTTTTAACTGGTTCAATGTGCCAGCCAAAAAATTAGCACGACAGACATGACGTTGAATTTTACCGCTAGAAGTTTTAGGAATGCCACCAGGTTTTAGTAATAAAATGCTGTGTACTTGTAAGTCATGATTTTTTGAGATTTCTCGGCGAATAGACTGAATTAATTCTCGAGCGTCAGTAGTTTTTGTCTTTAGGGAATATCCATTAGATTCGCGCTTTGTTCTTTGGAAATCCCAATAACGACGGTCTACTTCTGCTAAAATAACTACTCTTTCTTCTCCTTCAACATCTACCGAGACGCTAGCTACACCACTAGGTCTAATTTCTGGGCTACTTTCTTCTACGGTTCTTTCTATATCTTGAGGGTAATGATTACGACCATTGACAATGATAATATCTTTCAGGCGACCGGTAACAAATAGTTCTCCATCTTCTAAAAAGCCCAAATCTCCAGTCCGTAAAAAAGAGCGCTCTTTTGTCTCATCCAGATAAGCATTAAAAGTTCGCTTTGTTTCTGCTGATTGTTGCCAGTAACCTCGAGCAATACTCGCACCAGACACCCAGATTTCCCCCACTTCTCCAGGCTGGCAGTGATTGAGAGTTTCTGGATGAACGATCGCAATTTTTTGATCGGGTAAACTGCTACCACAACTTACCAAAGTACGAGAATTTTCTTCATTATTTTGAGCGATCGCAATCCTATTTTGTTCTAAAGCTTTGCCTCGAACGGTTTTGGTAACTAATTTGTCTGATTTCTTGCCTCCAGAAATAATTAAAGTAGCTTCAGCCATGCCATAACAGGGATAGAAAGCTTCTGGGCGAAAACCATAGGGGGAAAAGGTATCGGCAAATTTAGCCAAGGTCTCATAGTTTATTGGTTCAGCACCATTAAAAGCTAAATCCCAACTACTTAAATCTAAATCTAGTTGTTGTTCTAGCTTATATTTACGTACACACAGATCGTAAGCAAAATTAGGACCACCGCTAGTAGTTGCCTTATAGCGAGAAATAGCTTTTAACCAACGGAGAGGATTTTGCAAAAACATTAACGGAGACATGAGGACAACTGGAAAACCACCATAAAGAGGTTGAAGAATACCACCGATCAAACCCATGTCATGGTAGGGAGGTAACCAAATTACTCCTCGACTTTGAGAGTTGTGTTGAAAACAATTATAAATTGCTGCTAAATTGTGTAATAAATTACTGTGAGCAATTTTTACTCCCTTTGGTTTAGCCGTAGAACCAGAAGTATATTGCAAAAACGCTAAAGCATTTTCTGGTATGGTTATTTCTTGATAATCTTCGCTTAAGTCCGTATCGATGTTATCTGTAGCTAGCCAGTGCAGACTGTTTAGTTCGGGCGCACGAGCGAGCTTACGTTCCAAACTTGCTAAAGCGATCTTATTTGTTAAAGCTAGAGTGGCTCGAGCATCGTCAATAATATTTTGGAGACGAGATAAAGAGCGATTTGGTCGAGGAGGATAAGCGGGGATAGCAATAACTCCAGCATAAAGACAACCAAAAAAAGCCTCAATATAATCTAAGCCAGGAGGATACAGCAACAATACTCTTTCTTGCGGATAACAGATAGATTGAAGGTAAGTGGCGATCGCTTTCGCTCGCTGTTCTAATTCTTCATAAGTTAAACTTACTATCTGGCTCTCTCCATCAACTAGGAAAGTGTATGCATTCTGCTTCGGTTGAGTCAAAGCCCGATAGCGCAAGATATCGACTAGGGTAGCTGCTTTTATCTTATTTTCTAAACCGCTCATTCACTTGTGATTTTTTCAACCAATTTACACCATATCTCATTAATTAGAACTAGAGATTAAAAAGTTCCGATCGACTTTTAGTAATTTCAGACTTTTAACTATTGTTTGCCATACAAAAATCGGTTAGTTTAATACATAAAACTTAACAATTTTATAATGCTCAGGATCATAACTGACTTTGACGGTCCGCTCATGGATGTTTCCGAGCGCTATTATTGCGTTTACCTCGATTGTCTCCAACAAACTAAACTTCCAGCCCATCAAATTAAGCAATTATCTAAAGCCGAGTTTTGGCAACTGAAGCGGGCACGGGTTCCTGAGGTCAAAATTGGTTTAATTTCTGGTTTAGACCAAGAACAAGCGCTTAAATTTGCCCAGAGGAGAAGAAAGATCGTCCACAGTCTACCTTATTTAATACACGATCGAGTCATATTTGGAGTAGTAGAAACTTTAGAAAAATTACAAAAGCTAGATATAGATTTAGTTGTAATGACTATGAGGAGAGAAAAAGAATTAGCAGCAGCCTTTGAAAAATATAATTTAGCTCGCTTTTTCAAGAGCGATCGTCGTTACTGTTTGCCAAACAACTACAATAAAAAGACCGATACAGAAGATAAACTGGCATTAATGGAAAAGGCTCTCAGCGAATTACCTCCTGCTGCTGATATTTGGATGATAGGAGACACCGAAGCTGATATTGTAGCAGCCAAAACTCATGGCGTTAAAGTTATCGGGGTTCTATCTGGTATTCGCGATTTCGAGCGACTAGAATATTACCAACCCAATTTTATTGTCAATAACTTCTCTGAAGCTGCAAATTTAGTAATTGCGAAGGTTTCTTCTCTAACTTAGATTTGACGAGTAAAATTATTGCTACTTAAGGGGTCCGATCTCAAACGATGCAAAATTTTTGACCTCTTACTTCCGAGCTCTGACCCCCTACACTTCCATGATTTATGTCTTGAAATTTTTAGACTTACTCAGCGCAAAAAACAACTGGCTAACCAAAATAGGCAAAAAGTAATAGTACTAGCAAGTTTTTCTACTCCCAAAACTACGCCACCTTGTCCGACCAAAAGTTCGGCAACTCCAGTCCCTATACCAATACCGATAAATAAAGCAACCAAACTCATTAAAAACGCTCGTCCAAAACGTCCTTCCTTACGGTTCAAGAAATAAATATTAGCCATAAACCCTAAAGCCATAAGTAAAGGAAGAAGAGATGCTTCTGGTGTTTGTGCAAAAACAGCAATACTAGCTAAAACTAAGAATATTCCCGTGGGGAAAAGAATATCTGTTTGAGATGGATTATCAATAAATTGCTGTAACCAATTAGAAGAATATTGATTGCTTACTGGAGTTATATTTGGTAGAGGATCGGGAGCGCGTTCGGGGAAGCGAATTCTTTCTGGAACTTTAATTTTGCCTTCTTGTCGCAGTCTTAAACGATCCATGATAATGGTATCGTAAGCACTTTCAATACTTTCTACTTTTTTACTATCATTGCTGTACTGCTGGGTTAATCGCTTCTTAGCGTCTTGTATTTCTTCAAAAGAAGCATTTTCACCAACCCCAAGTTGCTCATAGGCATTTTGCTCGCTCATGTATTTTAACTCCTTTAATTTTCTTTTTTTTATTAATTATTTTGCCAAGTATCGCCATAAAAATTTTTTTAGTAAACTTCCCACCAACCAAAGGCTGGTCCGACAAATCTAACCGTAACCCAAGCAGCAATCATGATGCCAATACCAATCCAGGCTCCTTTGGTTGTCCACTGAACAAACTGTTCCCCTTGTGCCTTAGTAATAGGTAACCAGGGAAAAATTGTTTGGTCTTGACCGTATTTATCGCCTAATGCCTCTTTACGACGTTTTGCTTCACCCATAATATTATCGACTATAAATTATTCATCATGGCTCGATCATAGCGTTTTCTGAGACTATAAGAACTAGTTAATAGTATCAGTAACTATTTTAATTACCGCAGCATCTGTCAATACCTAAACTATCTAAAATAAGATCGCTAACAGCATTAGCCACAGCAAACTCGCTGTAGAAACTACGACTAAAATCAAAGGCTTGCATTTCTGTCACAATAGCAATTACTAAAGAACCAAGATCGTTTTCTCCTTCTAGACGCTGTCTTATAAAAATCTGAGCAGCCCTTTCTGCTATAGTTTCATTGACAATCTCTGGGAGAAACTCTTTGTCTAGCCAGTCATGTAAAGACTTTTTAAGCCACTCTTTTTCTTTCTGGGGGTTTTCTATTGGTGGTAAAACGATCGCGGGTATTGGTTGAGGTTGGTCTGACATCTTAAAATTATTTGTGGTGTTTATTTTGATATTAGGAGGTCAAATTTATTACTTATTACTTAATAATGATAGCGAGCAACTGACAATCCCATGGAGATAGATATTCCCTCAATTGTTAATGGTTATGCTCGAGGTTATTTTTTAATGGCAGACGATCGTGGAGAAATCCGCTGGTATTCTAGTCGTCAAAGAACTTTAATTCCCCTAGACGATCGCTTTCGCTATCCCAAGTCTCTACGCCCTATTATCAATCAAGAACGTTTTTCTATCGCAATTAACCGAGATTTTGTATCAGTTTGTTATGGTTGTGCCGATCGCGATACTACTTGGATATCTTCAGAATTAATCGAAATATATTTAGCCCTAAATAAAGCTGGATGGGCCCATAGTTTTGAAACTTGGCAGGGAGAAGAGTTAGCAGGCGGGATTTTAGGTATTAGTATCAATGGAGCTTTTATCGGTGAGTCAATGTTTTACCGTATTCCCAATGGCTCTAAGGTAGCAATGGTTAAGTTAGTCGAACATTTGCGGAAACGACAATACGTTTTATTTGATGCTCAATTACAAAATCCTCATCTAGAGCGTTTTGGTTCTATTGTTGTTAGTCCTAAAAAATACCAAATTTTGTTGCATCAAGCTTTATCTCGTCAGTGTTATTTTGGGGAATAGGCAGTAGGAAGATGAGGGAGATACCCAAACAACTGATAACTGTTAACTGATAACTGTTAACTGATAAACCCAGGCTATAAATATAGCTACGACTGCGCCAATTAAGGTATTTAAAATATTAACTAGATCGTGAGTTAACCAAGGAATTTTGTCTTCTATAGTCGCACCGATTAGACTTTCGATGGTGGTAGCGACAAAAGCAGCGATAACACACCAAACTACTCCGAGCAAGCTAATCATACCTACTGCCCAACCAAGAGAGGCGATCGCGACTGAAGCAGCTATTCCTGCTAAAGTACCTTCTAAACTGACTGCTCCTTCTGTTCCTCTGGGTACTGGTTGAAGAGTGGTAATGAGAAAAGTTCTTTTGCCATAAGCTTTGCCAATTTCTGTAGCTGTAGTATCAGAAAGTTTGGTAGAGAAACTAGCTACATATCCGAGTAAAAGTAAATTATTAATTGGTTCACTAACAAAGATAGTCGCGAGCGCACAAATAGTTGCTACTAGTGCCGAACCCCAGACATTTCCTGCTCCTCTTGCCCCAGAACGTTCTTCTGCTATACCCGCAGCTTCTTTTTCTGCTAAACCAACGCGAGTAACCGCAGAACCAAAAATGAAGTAAAAAACGACTACTGCATATCCTTGCCATCCTAAAGTAGCCCAAACGATTACTCCTAATAGCCAGGCATTCAAAATACCTACAGGAGTAAGTAACTTTTTGGGTGAGATCCAGAGAGTACTAAGAAGAACGGCATTTAGACCCATAGCAAATAGCCAAGGATAATACCAAGTAGTTGTTATCGGCATCGATCGAAACTTTATAGGTAATCGAGAATTTGCCTTTAATCTAACACTTTATATCAATTCTCAAAAGTCACTGGAAACTTAGTATAGGTGCAGAATAACAAGAAAAAGCTAATGTCAGGAGTACCAGTCGGAAAGCATTCCCTTGCTAAGTCGGCTTGCTTCCTTTGAGGAGGGGCTGTGTGCGGGTAGGGATTCTCCTGCGTCCGCACCTTGTAAGCCCCGTGGAACCTCAAAGGCGTTCCGACTTCTGACGGCGACGCGGTGAAGCAGTCCGTTGCGGGGGTTCCCCCCGTTGTAGGAACTGCTGAACCCGAAGGGGGTCTTTCCTCAAAATTGAAATTGCTGAGTCAAGTGCTGAAAACAAATCTAATTTAGATGCACAAGCTAATCGATTAACTGATTATGCTATTGCCAAAGGTTATCGACTAACTATCCTAAATATTTTGGGGTGATAACCGTTTCAATTATGTCACCATTCTTTTTTTCTAAGCGATAGGCTTTTGCTTCTGGGCGAGAAGATACAATGTTAGTCAGGCGATCGCCAATAAAATGAAGGGCTACCCCATCATCAGCAGCATATCCAGCAACTATCTTATCTCCTAACAAAAAATTATGATAAGCTGGTCTTCTTTTAGGCTCATCGCTATAGTGAGGACAATTACTTCCTGATAAAAAACCAAGACAGGATAAAACGGTTAATTCTCCAGGAATTGAATCTGTTATTCCTTCTTTGAACCAACAAATCGAACCTGCACTCAAGCCACACAAAATAATACCTCTATTCCATGCTTCCCTTAGAATAGTATCTAGTTGCCATTCCTTCCACAAAGCGATTAAATTTTTGGTATTTCCTCCACCAACATAAATAATGTCTCGATCGAGAATAAAAGTCTCTAAATCGGCAGTAGGAGGTTTAAACAAAGATAGATGGGAAAGATAGGCTGGTTTGGGCGCAAAATGCCGATAAAATCTTCCTATATATTCTTCAGAATCGCCACTAGCAGTAGGTAAAAAACAAATTTTAGGCTCTTTTCTGTCTGATAATCCATAAATGTATCTATCTAGTAGGGGATTATCGGGTTCCATTCCCCACCCTCCTCCACCCATAGCAACTATCTGTTTTCGTGGTAGTTTGTTTGACATTTATAGATTATTAACTAATGTAAACAATATTTTTCCACAAGGACGATCAAGCATTTTCAGGTAATTTTTGACCAATTTTTGGCTCTGTGCCTGCTAACAAACGCCTAATATTACCTTGGTGGCGGAAAATAACATATACTCCACATAGCCCTGCAAAAATTATGTATGGAGTAGGTTGCTGAAATAAAATCATTAATAGGATAACAGCGATCGCGCCAGTGATAGAACTTAAAGAAACAATACGAGAAATAGTTAGCATAACTCCAAAAGCTGCTAAAGTCCCTAAAGCAACCACAAGATTCATTACCAACAAAACTCCTAAACTGGTAGCGACAGATTTACCGCCAGAAAAATTGAGCCATACAGATTTACTATGACCGATAACGGCAGCCAAAGCAGTAATAGTAATTAACCAAGGTTGCCAAGTAATGGGTAAAACTTCACTAATAGCAGAAGCGTAAACAATTTTTACCAATAAAACCGCGATCGATCCTTTGAGAAGATCGATCGCCAGCACGGCGATCGCTGCTTTTTTACCTATAGTTCTGAGGACATTAGTAGCACCAGTTGAACCAGAACCATGCTCGCGAATATCAATTCTCTGTAGATATTTTCCTGCTAGATAGCCTGTAGGAGTCGAACCTAATAAATAAGCAATTATTATTAATACACCGCTAATAACTAAAGAAATCGCCATATTTTTTTTAAATCAGTTATTTTTTATCAATTACTAATTTATCAGTCATCGGGTAGGGGCGGTTCGCCCTTCGGGTTCGACATCGGAAAGCAATTCATTTTTAATACAAATAACCTGATGATGCTGATTGAAGTTCGGGAGCAAAAGCCAGCCATAAAGGAAATCTTAATAAAGAAAGATTAACTAACTCTTCTGTTTCATCAATAATTACTAGAGGTAAAAGTTTTTCTTGCACTAGGCGGTCTGCCCTTTGAATTAATACTTCAGGAGATTCAAACAAAACAATACCTCGGTTGGCACCAAAATCGCTACGAGAAATACCCAAACAATCTTGTAACCCCCTCCGCCATTCTCCTAATCTTTCTGGAGTATCGACTAAAATCAGGACACGAGAGCGATCGCCATATATACGATAGAGAATAGAAATAATAGCCGAAGCAACTAAAATATTTTGCAGACGACTGCCCATGCTTTTAATGGCTCCTCTACCGCCTTGAGAGAAAAACCAATCTTGTACTCTTTCTGCATGAATTGGTTCAAAAGTACGCCGTAATTGCCAAGGAGGGCCATAATAATCGGGGCGGGTGCGGTATCGATCGATCAGTTGACGCACTCGTTTAGCTTGCTCTACAAATCCTTGTTCGGTAAATTGAGGCTGAGAAGAACTAATCTGTGTTGTTGGCTCCTCCTGTCTTTGTCTTGATGGTGGTGGGGTTTTAACTTCTAAATTAGGTAATTGTAACTGTTCTGCTGCTGCTGCCAAATCTTGTAAACTGCCAACCAAGTAATCTTTAAATCCCTGTACCCTAATTGCCAATTCTTGAGACGCACCAGCAAAATTAGTCCGCATTTCCTGGCGAATTCGTTCTTGTCGCCTTTCTAACTTGTCAACTTCTCTTTGTAAAGTGTTTTTACGCTCTCTTAATTGCTCTATGCCCTCCTCAACCATTTTGCCCAAATTTTCTTGAATTTCTCTTAATTGTTGGTCGAAAATTTGTTGTTTTTGTGCTTGGAGAGTTTTAATTTCTGCACTTAATATTTCTTTTTGTTGTTGTAGTTTTTGTACTTGGGCTTGAAGTTCTGCTGTTGATGTTGCCGAACTATATTTTGATTCATCTACGCTGCTATCGATCGATAATTCTGGTGCAGAATCAGATTCGCTTAATTGAGCAGAAAGAGAATCATTGTCTTCGTTAACTGAACTATTAACCCGATCTATATCGAGTTCGTTTAGCCAATTATCTACTAATGATTCTGAGGCTTCGGATGCTGAAGTCTCGTTTTTTTGCTCATCTAACCAATCATCAGATGGTGTTTCTGAATCCTTAATATCTGGTTTTGATTCAGTTCTATCTACTGAATCAAGAGGTTTCTCCTGAGAATTTTGAGCTTCTGAAAAAGATAAATTTGATTCGGGAATTTGAGAGTCTTCTGAGTTCATTAATCACAAAAAAAATAAAAAGCGTTAAATACGATCGACTTAGGATTCAGTAGGACAATATTTTTCTAGGCAACTAAGAAGGGTTTTGGGGTCAAAAATGATTGGTAAAAAATGGATGCTCTTAACTTCTCGAAAATAAAATAGAATCGGTACTGGTTGCCAAAAAATCCGCCAATTAAGCCAATCGGCATAAGGAAATCGTCGAAGCACTTTTCCCGAGCGACAAACATCTAAAGCTGTGGGTGTAAACTGTAATCTGATAGTTACAGTTTGAATAACAAGAAACAATCCTAATAGAGCGAGTGCTCCTCCCAGCCAAATGTTTATCATAGCTAAAAGAATAGCCGTAATAATTAAGAAAATAGGAATTTTATAACTTGGGGCTAATTCAATTGTTTGGTTAGTGGGGGCAGTAGTTTCAACTTCAGTCACAGTTTATTTATCCTAATTTTAATTAGAGACAATCTTTTTGTCCTTCTATTTTAAGACCTGTTACCCCAATCTATCCTACTAAAGCACTGCCTGGACCTTGGAACATAACCCAAGACAAGAAAAAATTAGCAATGAAAATAGCGAGTAAGGCGGTAACTACTGCTGTGGTAGTGGATTGTCCTACTCCCTTAGCTCCGCCAGTGGTAGTTAATCCCCAACTACAACCAATTACGGCTACCAAAGCTCCAAAGACAACTGCTTTAATCAAGGCCGTACATAAATCCCAAACTTGGAGGAAATTATTGACAGAATCGAGAAAAACAACCTGAGAAATACTATAAAAGCTGTCAGAGATAACCATGCCTCCGAGCATCCCTGTGATCAAAGAAAGCAAGGTTAAAATAGGCAACATCAAACAACAAGCAAGTACACGGGGTATGACTAAATAATCAATAGGGTCAGTTTTGAGGACATAAAGAGCATCAATTTGTTCTGTCACTCGCATGGTGCCAATTTCAGCAGCAAAAGCGGAACCGACTCTACCTGCAATTACGACAGCAGTTAATACTGGTGCTAATTCTCTAGTGAGTGCTAAAGCTAGTACCCCTCCTACAGCTTGTCCCGCGCCAAAATAGAGAAATTCTCTGGCTACTTGAATAGTAAATACCATCCCCACAAAAGCAGCAGTAATTAGAGCAATTACAAGAGAATCAGGCCCGACCGCTGCCATTTGCTCGAGCGTATTGCGTCTATGAACTCTGACTTTAAGTAGATGAATGACTACCTGACCTGCCAATAAAATTGCTGCTAGTAGACGTTGCAGCCACAGTCCTAAACCACTGTTAAAGCTTGTCTTGCTGACCATTAGGTTGATGATAATTTTTACTTCTCGATATCATAATAGCTGTTGTACTAAAATTAGCAGTTCGCAGTTAGAAAACTAATAACTAATAACTAGAAACTAATAACTAAATATATTTATTCTTCACTGTGATCGATACGGAATCTCTCTACAGAAGATAGTAAATCGCGAGCAATACTAACCAGACTTTGCAGCGAACCAGCGACTCGCTGAGATTCTTGAGAAGTGGCTTGAGCAGTTAATTCAACCGATTGCATTACTTGCGCCACTGCCCGTGAATTTTCTCTTTGTTCTACCGTATCCGCAGTAATTGAGCGTACCAAAGTGTCGATCCGATTAGATACCTGAATAATATCTTCTAGGGCTGTTTTTGCTTGTTCTGCCCTGTCGGTTACGTCGATTACCTCCTGAATACCTTCTTCCATGGCAGTCATAACCGAGCCAGTTTCACTTTGAATTTGCAGTACGATTTGTTCGATTTCTTTCAAAGATTTACCAGACCTGTCTGCTAACTGTCGGACTTCATCCGCAACCACTGCAAAACCACGACCAGCTTCTCCTGCTTTAGCTGCCTGAATTGAGGCATTAAGAGCTAATTGGTTAGTTCTATCAGAGATTTGTGAAATAATCAGCACGATTTTCGAGATTTCTTGGGATGCTTCGGCTAATCTCTTTACTTTACGCGCTGTTTCCGATACTGTTTCCCTAATTTGGAAAATTCCCGATACCGTTCTATCTACTGCCTTACCACCTTTGAGGGCAGTTACCGAAGATGAACGAGCTACTTCTTCAGCCTCTCTAGCGTTGTCTGCTACCCTTTCGATCGATTCGGTCATCATTTGTACCGAGTTAAGGGTTACGGCTAACTCTTCTGCCATCCGCAAAGCTTCACTAGATTGGTTACGGGCAAATAATTCACTATCGGTGGAACTTTTGTTTACTTGTTCGGCTGCCTGTTTTACCTGACGGACAATTTCTCGCAGACTTTGAATAGTCAAGTTAAAGGCATCCGCCACCGCACCTAATACGTCAGCCGTTACGGTTGCTTGTACGGTTAAATCTCCTCTAGCTGCTCCTTCTACGTCGTCTAATAAACGAATTACCTGGCGTTGTAAATCTTCTTTGGCTTGTTCGGTTTCTTCTGCTCTTCTTTGTGCCTCTTGAGTAGTGGTTAGAATTACTCGCGTCATGCGATTAAAACCCGATGCCAATTGACCTAATTCATCTTCAGAGTAAACCGTTGCTTTAGCGTTTAAGTTACCTTGATAGACATCTTCAAACTGATTTTGTAAATCTTTTGTTGCTCGTTCCGTTTGTCTAGCCGTCATGCTACCAAACAACATCGATGTACTAAAACTGGTTAAACCTGCCACTAAAGCTATTAAACCACCTGTTTTCATCCGCTCCGCCAAATTTTGTTCTGGTGCATCCTGTTGAAGGAAACTTATACCAATTGTTGCAATTATTAAAGTTGCTAGTGCCGAAACCATTCCTGTAGTGCTAGCAGCAATCAATTGTTTTTTTCTAATAGGAGCATTGATAAATCCAGCCCAAATTCCTTGCCTAATCTCAACCTGTAGTCTACCATCTGTTGCCGAAATAGTATCAAGATCGGAGCTAACATTAGCTTCAACATTTGCTGATTCGCCTAAATTTTCTCCTGGTGAGATACTATTGGCATTTTCTATTGCTGGACGAACACTATTATCATTATCCGGAACATTGAATAGACCCGTATCAGGAAGTCCTTGCTCTAACTCTTCAAGATCGAAAAAGCTACTGTCAATTTCATCAAATTCTAGTTCATCTTGATAATCTAAACCTTCTTGTTCTGAACTATCTATTTGCTCATAGTTATTGACAGCAAATGGTTCTGTAAATACTGTATCTACTTCTACTTCAGAGCTATTATCTTCTTCGGCAAAACTATTGTCTACGGAAAAATCTTCAAAATTAGACCCTGACGGAGGTTTTTCGTCGTCTTCTTCTACCATAAAAGTAGCTTTATTGCTAATTGACCCATAATTATTAGCTTCATTTGATAGCTCCGTTTCGTCTATTTTCGGAAATTCAATATCATCAGCCGATTGATTATAGTCAAAATTTTGTCGCTCTTGAGCAGATTCTTCAAATTGAGCAAAGGGGTCTTCTTCTAAACCTGTATTGAGTTCTTCTAAATCTTCTGATTGAGAGTTTTCTTCTGCCAATGAATAGCCAAAAGAATCTGGCCGATCGACTGCTTGCTCTTCGTTTTCTGACTCGACTTGCTCCTCACCTAATTCAAAATCATCTAGTCCAAATCCATAATTTTGATTACTCTCAAACTCCCCGGAAGGTATTTCTGGTTCCTCGAGAAACTCTGATGAAATCCAATCTTCTTCTGAGTTGGATTCTGACTCTGACTGATTAGATTGCTGCTGTAGTTGTTTAATCTGCTCTATGCCACTGTAAGCAAAATCTAGCAGATTTTGCTCCTCAGTCAGTTTTAAGACGGCTTCGTATTGTCGTTGTGCTAAATCATAATCTTGGAAGCCATAACAATAAATATGACCTCGTAGCAACAGGACATTGGGATTATCTGGAAATTCTTCCGCTAAACGATCGATAATTTCCGCTGCCTGGGAAAAATCTCCTTGTAAATAGGCTTTTTCCGCTTGTCCGTATTCTTGAGAATAATTCGTTCCTGATGCCATTTGCTTTTTGTCAATTCGAGCGACTTTGCTTACTTGTAACCTAGATACCTGCTTTTGGCGAGGACACGGTGCCTGGGGTTGCCCCAGGCACGTGAGATGTCCGTTTTGACTTTCAATGGCTAATAGTTATTCGGAGATGAATAATTATAGTATGCTGCCGTAAATATATGTAAGTATCAATAATATAAGAATTCATAGATTAAGCTGCCCATCTTGCCGAGCGCAGCATTTTGGCAGGATCTAACAAATTTAAACCTTGCTCTGAATCGTTATTTAGTTGCCATTGACCCTGTACAAAAGGAGCCATGTTATCAGGTAAATTGTTTTTTATCTTTATCTGTTCCACATCTAACCAATCCATTTCACCAATACGCTCGATCGCCAAGCCAATAATTTGTTCTTGGTTCTCGATCGCAATAATGGGAATAGTTGGTCGATCCGTGTTTAATGAACCTGCATCTCCTAAAAACTGACCTAGATCGGCGACCCAGATAATTTTTCCTCTCAAATTAATTGTTCCCAATAATAAAGGAGAAGCATTAGGTATTGGTGTAATTTGCTCTGGACTTGGTTGAGTAACTTCCGCAATTCCTGTAGCTGGCAATGCAAACTCTCGTCCAGAAGCCAAATAAAATCTCAGATGCAACTCTCCTTCAGGAGTATCCAATGACTGGAGTTCAAAAGAAAGTTCTTGGTCTTGTTCGATAAAGATATCTGGATTGCTAACCATAGTAGTTTAGGAAATTTTCTTGATAATATTTTGTCGTCTTAACGATAAAATGCCAAGTAGATCGAGCAGATAAACAGCCATTAAAACTTAATTTAGGCTCTTAATAGTTGCTTAACCGTCCCAATTAACTCAACAGGCTGAAAAGGTTTGGCTATATATGCATCTGCTCCTTGTTTCATTCCCCAATAGCGATCGAATTCTTCTCCTTTAGAAGAACACATAACTACTGGAACATTCTGTGTTTTAGGGTCAGATTTGAGCCGTCGACAAAGTTCGTAACCATTCATTCGGGGCATAACAATATCCATGACTACGATGTCAGGACTAAACTTTTCCAAATGTTCTAATGCTTCTACTCCATCGCAAGCTACTATGACTTTCAGACCAGTACCTTTTAGTAAGTCTGAAATCATTTGCCTTTGTGCCAAGCTATCCTCTACGATTAGAACTTTACTCATAACACACTATCTATCTGCAAAATTCATACTCAATTGATTCAATTTTACTTTGTAATAATTAACAGTTGATATCTCAGTTTTCTAAGCCCGTCCTCGTTATTTACAATCATGAGACTTCTCATATCTATTGTTGACAATCGAACAATTTAATGTTAAAGAACACTTTTCATTGGTGAAGATCGCCCAAAACTGAGGGAATTGTTATTCATTTTGCCTATACTCAGACATCTTTCCACTAGTATTAATAGCTCATTTCTGGTAAACGGTTTAGATAAGTAGTTAGTCGATGCTAAAATTTTCGCTCTAAGTCTAGTTAAACAATTTTCTTGCTCGGATATGACAATAATCGGGATCGATCTGAGAGTGCGAGAAATTTTTAACATATTACATAGCTCATATCCGTTTAATTGAGGCATATCTAAATCACAAATAATCAAATCTGGCTTAACTTGCAATATAGTAGTTAGAGCTTCGATAGGATCGTTAATGATAGTTGAGTTATACCCCCTCTGCTTCAGAATATACTCTACATTCTTAGCGATCGTCATCTCATCATCGATACAAACAATATGTGGTTGTGTTGTATTTTTTGACAAAACAGTATTGACAATAAGTTTTTTTTCTCCCTCGACTAACTTAATCCAGCCTTTTTTCGCATAAGGATAAAGAGCTTTGGCTATGTAAACTAGAGAGTAATTTAACTGTCTCGATAAGCGCAGTAAAGAAATTTTTTTTTCTGCCCAAATAGATAAAGTTTTGTAAGTTTTAAACGATACATTCCTATAAATCTGTTTTTCCTCAGACAAAATCAAATATTGATGAGGAGATTGTATATAAGGATAAAATTGCTTCCATAACTGTAATTGTCCAAACGTTTCTTGTACTAACACAGAAGTATTTAAACCATCCCATTGGGGAGAAAGAGGACTATCTGTTTGGAACACAAACTTTCCCTGAGTTAAATCGGATAATTCTAAAAGAGTTTCTTTGATAAGATTTTTAATAATAATTTTGGCTTGATGAGGTAATATTAACTTTTGTTGAATTAATAACCATATGTAACTATACTCTTTTGGACTAGTTATATTTACCGATATTTTCTGTAAATAAGGAAGGCATTCTTCTAGTTTAAAATAACTAATATAGTCACGAATACGTGATAATCGATCGTAATTGTTATCCGTAGCATAAGTAATTTTACCATTGAGAAAATACAGCAACCAAATTCGATTATGATAGTTATTTTCTAGAGAACAATCTGTGTTTTCTGTACTCAAGGGAATAAGGTTGGATTTTAAATTACCAGGATAAGGAAAACTTTCATATTCTATATATAATGTACCCGTATGCTGCTCTAATTCAATGAATTGCAGAATACTGCGGATATTAAATTCTCGTAAATTTCCTTGCATTTTGGGTCGATCCGCTAATAAATAATTCAAGTGTAGTTAAACTCATCAACTTAATAACATTATTGAGGTACCTTGGCAACTAGTTATCCAGGTAGTTATGCTGGATATATTCAATATCGGCTCGAGGGCAATATAGACTAAGAGTAATTCCTATTTTTTGGTAATTTTCTTGAAGCGTAGTAAGCATTGACAATTATTAATCATCGATTAACTTGTAGGAGTAACTAAATAAATACAATGTTGATGAATTTTGACTATTGTCAGAAAAAACTGGGTAATCTTAAAGAAGAGTATTTAGAGATATAAATATAATGATGAAGCGAACTAATTTTTTTAATTAGTTAAGACAGCTAAGTTGTTTTTTAAAGTCTAAGGTACTCCGCCCTTTGGGTTTAATAGCTCTTACGAAAGTTGCTAATGGGAAAAACCCCCACTGCGAGAATAAAATATACTGAGAAAACCTCGGCATTTCCTCTCGCAAAGACCACACTTTCGCGTTTTACTCAACGGAAGATACCTATGCATCGCAACTGTTTCATCTTAAGACGACGGAGCAGGGCTCACAAAGTGAAGCCGACGCAGCTTTTTGAGGTGCGAAACTTGGTTTCACGCAGAACCCTTGCCTACTTCGACTTCGTCAAACATAGATAATATATAAGAGGTCCGCAAGAGTGCTATATCTGGCAGAAGTACAAAAGCAAAGTAAAGGATTTATGGGAGGCTTGGAAACCAAGCTTAAACTTCTAGCTTGTCAGCGAAGCGATCAAAGTTGGAGTACTATAACGGGTAATGAGTCTATTTCGGCAGAAGAAGCCAGTAACTTTGGTGAAGGGGCTTTAGTAACAGTTCAGCTAGGTGCCAATCGTCAAATTCAAGGAAAACCCGAACTAGCTGCTAATAGAGTTATTGGCATTTTACAAGGTTTTTCTCGTCTGCTGGAAAAGACGAAAACTCAAGAAGACGAAATCGAACAGTGGAAAGAATCTCTAACCATTCAAAGTGAAGAGCTAAGTCGACGAGAAATCGAAATGGAAACTCGTCTAGAGCAACTTCAACAAATGGAACAAGAGTCCGAGCAATTTGAGCAACAACGCCAAGAAATTGCGAGTACGAAAGCAGAAGTAGAACATCTTAGAGAAGAGTTTGAAAATAAGACTAGAGAATTAGAAGGAGCATGGGAGCAATTAGAAGGAGAAAAACAAAATTTAGAAGGAAGAATTAAAGATTCCAAAGTATTAGATGAAACTCAAGCTAATAAAATACAGACTCTAATTAATTCTTTGTCTTTTGAAGTAGAACCCAAGGAATCCCTCAAAAATCATTTCAGTTTGGCATTTGCAGCTATAAATAATCAGCAGCAAAATTTAGATACACATTGGCGACAACTAGAAGAAAATAAACAAAATTGGCAGCAACGGGAAGAAGAGTTAAAACAACAACAAGAAAAATTAACCCAGATTAAACAAGAATTAGAATCGACAAGGGTATCTGGAGAAGAAATCGTCAGAAAATTACAGCTAGAACAAAAAAAACTCGAAAACAAGCAAGAATTGGTTCAAATATTCATCTCACAGACTCAAAGTCAAGAAAGTCTGCAAGCGACAATTGCTCGTTTAGGTATTGAGTCGGGTAATGTTAATCTAGAGCAAAAAATAGACCTTGATGCTTTGGCAAATATGCCTCTAGATCAATTAGAAGAAACTGTGGCTAATCTCCAGCAAGATCTAGAAAAAGTCGCTCGGTTTGTTAATGAACAAGAAGAAGAATTGAGTTGGCAATGTAAAGCTGTTGAAGAATTAGAAGAAAAAATTCAAGCTGCTAGTGAATTCGATCGCCTAGCCTTAGAACAAGAGTTAGTGGAAGAAAAAGAAGCTAAAAGAATGCTAGATGAAACTCTAGTGGGTCAACGCCGTTCTTTGCGAGAAAGACATGAATTTTTACTCCAGCATCTCCGTATTTTAAAACGTCGTCAGGGAGTGATTGATTTTGAAGGAGGATTTGACAGTTTTAATCTCGACCCCATTAAGCAAGAATTAGAACGGCAACAAACTATAATAGGAGAACAAAAACAAAAGCTAGATCGAGAAATTGAGCATATCAAGCAGAATATCGAGCAATTTACTCGAGATTTGCCAGCAAATAAATCTCAGCAGGAAATGCAGCAAAGTAATTTGCAACAGCAATCAGAAATTTGTGACAAGTTACAACTTGATGCAGTTCAAATGCAGTTAAGTATAAATTTATATGAACAATATTTACCACCAACACAAGAGAGCTTAAATGAAGTACGCAAAAAATTAGAAGAAATTGAGGACTCGATGGTAACTCAAGCGAAAAATGGTACGATACAAGACTTAGTTGCTCAGATAAGCCAAATTATTCAAGATATATCTGGTAATTCTACTATGGCAGTCGGTTAAATAAGCTCAAAATAATAATCAGCTTAAATTTGATACATATGTTTAGGCGACCGGCTAGATATTGAGTAATTCTGGTTAACTTTAAAGCTAAGTTTAATTGGCTTTGAACGATTATTTAGGAAAGATATTTGTTCTGACTAATTTCTCAGCTAAACAATTTAATTAAACTCTTATATAAATTTAGAAACCAAAGGATTAATTATTCTTACTTATACAGAGTATGAATAAAAATTATCTTTAGAGTTTATACTTTGAGACCGCCCGCAGAAAAATAGATTATATTTTTAATAAGTTAGCCATCTCTATAATTATTATTTATCTCGATCGAAATAATTGGAGTTCAATTAAAATAGCACAAAGAGCAAACGCGAAATAATCAAGAGTGGTCGAATATACGAGTATTAGTGAGTGAGAAAAGCTTTTTTTAGATGTAGAGATGAATACTATCCGAAAAATAGACATCAAGTATTATGATCTGAATTGGCAGATAGCAATGAATCGCTAAATATACTTAGGTGAACTTAAATCAACCTAAATAAATACAGATAAATACAGTTGATTTCTTATCTGCCAATAGTTTGAGTTTTAGTGTTGTCTAAAATAACAGTGGATAAATTAATGAAGAGAAGAGCGTTACTTTCGTTATTTACCGTATTTTGCCTAAGTTTGCTGCTAACAGTCAGTTGTAATCAAACATCCCCCTCATCAAATAATCAAAATAATGGTAAGCCCATTGTTATAGGATACAGTAATTGGGCAGGATGGTGGCCTTGGGCGATCGCAGAAGAAGAAGGGTTATTTGCCAAAAATGGTGCTAATGTAAAAATGCAATGGTTTGATGGCTATCTAGAATCTATGGAAGCGTTTGCAGCAGGACAACTCGATGGTAACTGCCAAACCCTCAACGATACTATCGCTTTTGCTGGAGATTCAGTCAACGGACAAGTTGCCGTGTTAGTCAATGATAATTCTGCTGGTAACGACAAAATTATAGTCAGTAAAGAAATTAATGACATTCAAGATTTAAGAGGAAAAAAAGTAGCAGTAGAAGCAGGAGTAGTTGATGATTTTCTGTTAACCATTGCCCTAGAACAAAACGGTATGGAAAGAAGCGATGTAGAAATTGTCGACTTAGAAACCGGTGCAGCAGCAGCAGCATTTGTAGCTGGAAAAGTTGATGCTGTTGGTGCTTTTCCTCCTTTTTGGTTAACGGCATTGAAAAGAGAAGGTTCTAAAGAGTTAATTAGCTCTAAAGAATTTCCTGGTGCTATTCCCGATTTATTAGTAGTTAGTCAAAAATTAATTGATGAGCAACCAGATCAAGTTCAAGCTTTAGTTAATACTTGGTTTGATATTTTAGACTTTATGGAGCAAAATCCAGAAAGAGCAGATCGAATTATGGCAGAACGTGCCAACGTTACTATTGAAGAATTACAACTACTAAAAGAAGGAACAAAAATATTTACCATTGAAGAAAATTTAGAAGCATTTAGGGAAGGTGACGGTATAAAACATATGCCTACAGCAGCCAAAAGAATGGCTCTATTTATGTTAGATGTAGAATTTATCGAGCAAGCTCCCGACTTAAATAAACTATTCGACGATCGATTTGTTAAAGCTTATAGTCAAGCACGATCGTAATTACTTTACAGGTATAATCTTTTAGTTGAATAAGATAAAAAAATGTATAAAAGCTTAATTACTCCTATTAGATTTGATTGGTGATTAAGACCATGATTAGTTAAAACAAAACCTTTATTCTTTATAAGTTTAGTATCATGAAATCTATTCTTGAGGAATCTACTCATTCTCATGAATCTAATAGTATTTTAGAACCAACTATATTTTGGCGTATTTCAGAAGATATTCCCAAAATTTTATCTTGGTGTTTAATGTTTTTTTCCCTTTTAATTCCTTTGGGACTTTGGTTTGTTGCTACTGAGTATTTAAGTATAGACACAATTTTTTTACCCTCTCCTCTAGATGTTGGGAAAGCCTTTATTAGTTTATGGTCAAAAGGTTTTTTGTTAGAAGACGTATGGGCTAGTTTTGCACGGGTAAGTATAGGATTTATTTTGTCAGCATTAGTTGCTCTTCCTCTAGGTATTTTGATGGGTGCTTTTGCAAGTATTAGGTCTTTATTCGAGCCAATTATTGGTGTTGTTCGTTATATGCCTGCTCCAGCTTTTATCCCTTTATTAATAATTTATTTAGGTATTGGGGAAGAACCAAAAATCGCCTTGATTTTTATCGGCACAGTCTTTTTCAATATCTTAATGATTATGGATGCAGTTAAATTTGTACCTAAAGATTTAATCGAAACTACTTATACCTTGGGCGGTATGCGTTGGCAAGTTCTTGCTCAAGTGATTACTCCTTATATAGTTCCTAGTATTATCGATACTTTTAGAATTAATATTGCTACTTCCTGGAATTTAGTTGTAATCGCAGAATTGGTTGCAGCTTCGGAAGGACTGGGCAAAAGGATTATCTTGGCACAGAAATTTTTGAAAACGGATGAAATTTTTGTCTGTCTGATTGTCTTAGGTTTAATTGGTTTTTGTTTAGATCTATTCTTTCGTTTATTATTGAGAACGACCTGTAAATGGGCATTGGATTAATAGATCGAATGGTTATAAATTAAGTAGCAGCAAAAATGCATCTAGAAATTTCTAATCTCTATAAACAGTTTTCTAGCCAAAAAGGTACCTTAGTTGCCCTAAAGAATATTAATTTACACGTAGAAACAGGAGAATTTGTCTGTGTAGTAGGGGCATCAGGTTCGGGTAAATCTACTCTTCTAAGATTGGTAGCAGGGTTAGATATGCCCACTTCTGGAATTATTACTGTAGATGGCAGAAAAATTACTGGACCTGGCGCAGATAGAGGGATGGTATTTCAACGCTATACTCTCTATCCTTGGATGAATGTACAAGATAATGTGGGATTTGGTCTGAAACTTCAGGGTATGAGCAAAGTCAAAAGGCGACAAGAAATTGCTTATTATCTGAATATAGTAGGGTTAGAAAATTTTGCCAAATCTTATCCCAAACAACTATCTGGAGGTATGAAACAAAGAGTAGCGATCGCCCGTGCTTTAGCTACTAATCCCAAAATACTATTAATGGATGAACCTTTTGGTGCTTTAGATGTCCAAACTAAAGAAAATATGCAGCAGTTTTTATTAGAAATTTGGCGCAAAACTGGATGCACGATTCTGATGATTACTCATGATGTAGAAGAGGCTGTATTTCTTTCTCAGCGTGTGTATGTCCTTTCGGCTAGTCCGGGTACAGTTAGACGAGAAGTGAAAATTGATTTACCCTACGAACGGGACTATTTAATTAAGCGTCAAACTAAATTCCACACTCAAGCAGACGAAATTATGGATTTATTGAGAAAAGGAGAAAATAATAGACTCTTAACATAAATCTTTTAAGGGCGAACGGTGAGATAGTTAGATTTATTTCAATTAATTTCCGCAGCTTTATCGGTGATGGTTGTTAGTGCAGTTTCAAGGAACCTTTTGTGCAATGGAAAGGAAAAAAGAAAGGCGACGGTTGGGAAGAGAGAGCTCAGATAGTTCGCGATTATCAAGATTCTGTTGGCGAAAGCAATCCGATAGCAATCAAGTATAGTATAAATCAAGAAGGATAAGTTTTTATACTTAAAATAGTTCCTGACCCGTCAAACTAGATCGGACAGTATAATCAGTAAGGACTTCTTCCCCTAGACAAAAAGATTTTTTTGTAACGCTTTCATTGTTCGTCTAACGGCTCCCTTATCTTTGCCTTTTCTCGTGACATTAGGGTCTTCTAAAATACGGTTCATCACTTGTTCGATTTCAGCTAAAATTTGAGAACGAGTTAGAGAAATTTGCGGATAAGAATTTTGAGAAATTACTCCTGTTTCTACTAAATCTTCAATCAAATCTGCCCGTGTAATACCTCGTGATTGAGCAATTGCTCCTATTTTTTTGTTTTTGTAATGCTCTTTCTTTCCAGCTATTTCTACGTATCTTTAAACCAAGATGTTAATTTTTCACTTTTACTTCTATAATCTTTCATCTCTATTTTTTTCCCTAGTAGAACAGGTGTATGTTCATCCTTCGCTCAAATGAATGAAACCTTCAGAATTATAAGAGCCAAACCCCTTATTTGATAATAATTTGACCCGCTTGGTCGGGAGCTGAGCTAGCGAATTTTGAGATAAGGCGATCGCCAGCTAAGTCAGACTAAATTTGACCTCTGCCTCCTCTTAAATGGCTCAAAGCGGCTACCAACTTAAGGCGGGACAAGAGAAATGAGGAGAGGGAGAGTTAGAGTTGAAGACTGATTCGCGGCGTATTGCCGCGAACTAGGGCGAGTAATGAAACCAGACACTAAATCCATTAAAACTAAGACAATGCCTGGAAATCCTGGGAAAAAAGTTTCATCGGCTCCGGCGATGATTTCCCGAGGTTGAGGAGACTGTTTGATTTTTTGATGTTGTTGCTCTTGATAAGTGATAATTTCTGAGCGCACCTGAACTTCTAATCGCCGTAGAGCAGTTGGAGACACCCCAACCTGTCTGTTTAAACGCAGCAGATAAAAAAACTCCGAGATAACTTCAGAGCCCACACCTTGTTTGATGCCAAATATATAGACAGTAGCCAAAACTAATAACCTCAGCCACTCAAAGCCTTCTGGGGTTTCCCAAAAGTCTGATTCTGGCTCTTGCTGGCGACCCTTAATTCTCTGTTTCAGACGATGTACACTACTTTTAGATAGGTGAGTAGCTCGTGCCAAGGCTCTCACTGACTTGATTCCCAGTTTTTGGGTCCCTTGATAGACGAGTTGGCAACGCTGTCGTAGCCCCATAAACAATTGTCTCACATGACCTTGATGTTTCTCATTAAAATTGAATCATAATTCGCGATGTTTTGTCGCGAAAAGCAACTGGTTGAGGAAAGATCATGACGCTTGCAGACCAACTAGCTAGAGCCGACCAATTACAGTAAATATTCAAGTTACAGAGCTATGAGTGAGAAAAACTATTTGTTAGAAAAACAGCTATCGGAAATACAGAATAATCCTATTTTAAATAAAGCAACTAAGCAAGAGTTATCTAGATTTTTGAAACTACATTTCTTCAAAAAACAATTACAATAATTTTTCTCAAGTTTTGCTAGAGAGAAATAGTAATAATTACAGCTAGACTATATTAATGTATTTTGTTTGGCTTCTATGTTCTCTTGTTTGGGAATAAAAATAATATCTGAATTGGGTTTTATATCCGAAAGCTTAATTGAACTACCCAAACAAATATGAATATTCTTTTTGTCAATAATAGAATTAGCAATTTCAATCTCGGAAACTTTAGCCCACTTCTTTTCATCAGAAGTAGAATCTAAAATAGCTACCCTATCGCCTACTAGATTTTTAATTTCATCATTAGGTAGTTTATCAAGCTCAGGACTAGCAATACTAACAATAACTCCAAACTTATCGTGTTCAAACCAATCTTGTATTTTGTAGTTTAGGTTTTTCATCTCTACCTACCGATTATTAATATGAAGTATATTTTTTACATGACGAACTTTGATATCAGCTTTGTATAACCTAGTAATGCCGTCCCTAAGTAAAGTATATCTTTCAGTAGATGAAAGAGAGGGAGCAAACCTAGCTGCCCTTATACTAGCTTGAGCTTCTTCTAGAGGCGTTTCTGATTGAGTTTTACCTGCTAGTGCTGCTTCTCTATGCCCTACTAATTCGTGAGCAATAGAGCTTTTCCAAGTAAGTCGAGTATTGGCTGTAAGAGTGCCTTGTCCCTTTGATTTAATGGCTGGCATAACATCACTTCCAATATTCAGTAAATCAAAGCCAGGACTATAAGCTGTATTCATTTGGCGGTCATCTACCCATCTAACATAAGCTACTTTCGATGGTGCGCCTGACTCAATCAATTTTATATATTCTAATATTTGTTCTTTCTGAGAATCTGTAAGAGGTAATTCACCTCTTAATCCTCCTGTATCAACTTGATATGCTTTTTTGTCTTTCACTTACCTACATTAGCTAACACTGGTTAAAGTTGATTAAAGTTCTGGAATATCAAAACCTGTTTTTGCTTTCCAGTAATTATCCATAATTACTTTGCTGGAATTACCACTTAGTCTGGCAACACTAGCAATGTCTATGCCTTCCTGTAGCCATCTTGTAATCGCACTATGGCGTAATGAATAGGGTTTAATATATCTGTCTAATTTCCCTTCCTCCATCAGCTTACTGACAATAGGTATCCAATGTCGATTCCTGACATTGTTCCAAGTAATATATTTGTAACTGCTCAATAACCGCTGGGGGCGATCGCAGAAGAATAGCATCTCTCTTAAAGATTTCCCCCAGATAATTATTCTCATACTGATACCAATGAGTTTTCTTTGTAGTAGGTGCTACTCTTTCCTTACTTACAAGCTTGTATGAGTTCCATAGGTCAAGAAGACTAGGTGCTTTAGTAGCAATTTCAAGTTTAGAAGCTCTTTCTACAGAATATTTAGCCAGCGTTGGGTCATATTGGTTTAGCTCAATATCGTTATTAATTAATTGAGCAACCTGTATCGCTCTAATCCAACCTTCATCAGTATTGGTCGCTACCTTTAAATCTTCTCTAAATCCTTTGGGATAAGTAAATCTAAGTTTTACAGAGTTGCCACGAATTGATACATTTATACGCCCAATCTTGGCTTTCTTATTTTCGTTATCTATATACATCAATTTAACCTTTTATATAGCTATAGTTGTTCTTTGAGATAGAGCTATACAAAAGTTCTTATTTATATAATTACCGTGTGATAAGGGTCATAGAGTTTTGTGATATTAGTTTTAACTGGTTAATGTGGTATAAATACGCAATTGGTGTCAGCACCAATTCAGCACCACTTTTTCTAATTCTCTTCTTGGATAAAATTAATCGCTGTGATTTGGAAACTACATTGACCGCTTATTTCGGGGAATATGTCAGTGATTTGAATATTTACTTGATAAAAACTTTAACTTCTGGCATACTAATAAATGGCAAGAAACATAGCACAGCCTATAAACCTTATAAGTTGTGTGTCTCATCAGTTCCCAAAAGGAAATTGGATGAAATGCGGGTATAGCTCAGCGGTAGAGCGTCACCTTGCCAAGGTGAATGTCGCGCGTTCGAATCGCGTTACCCGCTTATTAGATGAAACACTTACATTACCTTGCTTCGTGACGCTCATACCACTGAGCAAATATAGGTAGAAACAAACTGGGATTTACTAGTTGTCCCCAAATTGTCCCCAAAAGTACGATCGAAATCAAGTAGTTGACACTAAATTTTCATCTTGTTATCTATCCAGTAAAGTTAGTCCCCAAATTGTCCCCAAATAAAAACCAGCTATCTCCTATCACTAACCGGCAATTCTGTCAAATCAGCTATTTACTCTGTTTCTCTAGTCATGATATGTAATACTATGTATAACTTGTAGATATTTTGGGTTTAGAACAGAAAGGGAATGAGCATAAATAAAAATCGTGACACAAATTCGTGACACGATTTTCTAAAATGCTTACAGCTACTACTACTTTATATAAGTTAATTAGCCTCCAAGTATAGATAAAAGCACAAGAAGAATGGGGAAGTAACTCACCCGCAGCATTAGGCTAGTATATTGCCCCGTCTACTACCGTCAAGTATCTCCACTACGTTCCGACCCTACGGGCAAGCACTTGACAGTATACGACGGGCGGGGCAATTTCTTTTTCTTTGTAAGCGGGCTGGGGGGAATATGTCTCCTTCCTTCTTTAAGGAGGGAGTATACACAAGAGCCTACTTACAACAATGACTACAACTACTATTAAACTCACTGAAGACCAAGAAAAAGCGATCGCTCTTATGAAAGAATTTTGTGCCTATCCAGAGCATAAATTCTTTAGATTAACTGGTTACGCTGGTACAGGGAAAAGCTTTACTATCTGTCAGTTAATTCAATGGTTACAAGATAATAACTACAAGGTAATAGCTTGCTCTCCCACTAATAAAGCAGCTAAGAACTTAGAAAATATGGCATCTGAAGCGGGTATTGATCTAGAAGTTACGACAGTAGCTAAATTACTCGGTCAACAGGCAGTATTAAATGAACAGACAGGCAAAGAGGAATTTATCAGTCAAGGTACTGAAACCATAGATACCTATGATGTGATTATCATAGACGAATTCTCGATGGTAAATATAGATAATTTTGTAGATATCAAAATTGAAGAAGAGAATTCTAATGGGACTAAAGTAATTTTTGTAGGCGATAGCGCACAATTACCACCAGTCAACGAAAACGAACCAATTGTAGCTACTCACCCAGAGATTACCTGTCATGCTAATCTTTCTACGGTAGTCAGGTATGATGGTGAATTGGCAAAAGTAGCAGAAAAAGTAAGAAGAGATCGCTCATACAGTCAAACAACTGACGGGGTGACAACATACTTGGATGTAAGGCAGGGCAGGCTTTTAGGGTTGGCGATCGCTCTCTCAGATTTAAGCAAAATTTTGATGTATAAAACCTCTAAAGCTGATTTTTTCGTTATGCGATCGC
>JASJDJ010000205.1 GCA_030065635.1 Xenococcaceae cyanobacterium MO_188.B32 | reverse complement strand
GCCTTCTCCGACAGGTTATCGCGCTCGTTCTCATGAGGGGCTGTCTGCGGAGGTCTCCTCCGCAGTTCATACGCCCCGTCCCGACGCTCATGCTACGCTCTTAGCGCGGGGCTTCCCACTCGCACGCTAAAATAAACAGTGTGAATTTATATGAAGTAAAAGTAATTAGAAGTATACGACTAATTGCTTATACCTATACTCAAAAATTCTTGTTATCATAGCCCGTATTATTTAAAGAAGAGAAATCTCACCTCATAGTGCTATTTAAGGAGAATTGAGGGTGAAAACAGTAGACTTGAACGGTAAACCATTCCATTTTATTGGTATTGGCGGAATTGGAATGTCAGCCCTGGCATATATTGTTGCTAAACGTCAAATACCCGTTTCTGGCTCCGATCTGTGTACGAGTAATATTACCGCCAGATTAAAAGCTTTAGGTGTGCGTATTTTTAATTGTCAGGAAGCAGCTAATTTAAATTGGTTTACAACGACAGCACAATCTGTTTATGAAAATAACTCTTCTTTAGCCTTAACTAGCCCAACAGAGCGACAGTCTATGACGAGCGCTCCTGTTAATAACTCTTTAAATGGCAACAAAACCATCAATGTTTTACCGCAAATAATCCGTTCAACTGCTATAGATGAAAGTAATGCAGAATATCAGGCAGCAGTGGCGTTAGATTGCCCTATTTTTCATCGTTCGGATTTACTAGCTGCTCTAATTGCTAAATATCACAGTATTGCTGTTTCTGGCACTCATGGTAAAACTACTACTAGCAGCTTAATTGCTTATATGCTCTGGAAGGCTGGCTTAGATCCTACGGCAATTATTGGTGGAGAGGTATCCGACTGGGAAGGGAATGCTCGCGTGGGAGAGAGTGAATATTTGGTAGCAGAAGCCGATGAATCTGATGGCTCTTTAGTGAAACACGCCCCAGCAATTGGTATTATTACTAATATCGAATTAGATCATCCCGATCGCTATCAAAATATAACAGAAGTAATTGAAATTTTTCAGACTTTTGCCGAGCGATGTCTGACTGTAATTGGTTGTTTAGATGATGAGATAGTTCGTCAGAATTTAAAATTAGATATTAGTTACGGTCTTAATTCAAAACTATCTCCAGACTATACCGCTAAAAATATTAAATATCGTGCTCGAGGTACAGAAGCAGAAATTTGGGAGAAAGGAAAATATTTAGGTGTTCTTAAGTTGCAATTATTGGGTAAACACAATCTGAATAATGCTTTGGCTGCTGTAGCTGTGGGTAGAAAACTGGGCTTAGAGTTTTCGCTAATTAAAGAGTCGATCGCGCCTTTTGGGGGAACAAAAAGAAGATTTGAGCATCGAGGTGAAGCTAATGGTATTACTTTTATCGATGATTATGCCCATCATCCTAGCGAAATTACGGCTACCTTAGCAGCAGCAAAACAAAAAGTCCAGTCAGAAGGAACTCAGCAAAGAATAGTGGCTATTTTTCAACCTCATCGCTACAGTCGTACGGAAACCTTTATGGATGAATTTGCTAACGCTTTTAAAGATGCAGATGTGGTTGTCTTAACCGATATTTACAGTGCAGGAGAAAAAAATATCACTGGTATTAGTGGAGAAAAACTAGCAGAAGCAATGGCTGCCAATCATCCTCAAGTCCATTATCATTCTTCCCTTTCTTCTTTGGTCGATTTTCTCTATAAGCAAATATTGCGCTCTGGCGATCTAGCTCTCTTTCTTGGGGCAGGTAATCTTAACCAAATCATTCCCCAAATTATTACCTTATATGAATAAAATCCTGACGTGTCGATCGCAAATAGTAAACAAAATATAACAAACAACAAATCAGTCAAATTATCGTTGACTTAGAGGAACAATCTGATTACCTTTGAGTCAGCTATATCAAAATGGTGTGTAAGAGTGTATTTTATGTGTATTAATACTCAACTCTCTTAATTCCGTTTAGACAACTAAAATCATTGTTTCTGAACTGGCGAACAAATATATGAGTTCAATTAATAATAATTTAATTAAACCTGACTTAATCTTGGCTAATCAAACTTCTTATCGAGTGGGAGGAAAAGCAGAATGGTATGCAGCACCAAAAAACTGGCAAGAATTAGAAACCGCTTTTGAATGGTATCTATCTCGGGATATACCTTTAACTCTTTTGGGTGCAGGGTCTAATCTCTTAGTGAGCGATCGAGGTATTTCTGGATTGGTTATCTGTACTCGCTATCTCCGTAGTTATCAATTTGAAGAAGAAACGGGTCAATTAATAGCAGATGCAGGAGAGCCTATTGCCAGATTAGCATGGAAAGCAGCTAAAAGAGGTTGGCGAGGACTGGAATGGGCAGTTGGTATCCCAGGCACAGTAGGCGGTGCTGTAGTTATGAATGCAGGAGCCCACAATCAATGTTTAGCCGATTTGCTAGTTAATACTACTGTTTTATCTCCCGATGGCACCATAGAAGAATTGAAACCAGAAGATTTGGGCTATGCCTATCGCACTTCTAATCTACAGGGAGATAAACGCATCGTCACTAAAGCAGTTTTGCAATTACAGCCCGGTTTTACCAAAGCAGAAATGATGGCAATTGCTAATCAAAACTGGACACAGAGAAAGAGTACTCAACCCTATCATTTACCCAGTTGTGGCAGCGTATTTCGCAATCCGACTCCCCATGCAGCAGGTTGGTTAATCGAACAATTAGGCTTAAAAGGATATAAAATTGGCGATGCTCAAATTGCCCATCGTCATGCTAATTTTATTCTCAATTGCGGTCAGGCGACTGCCAGAGATATCTTCAATTTAATTCGTTATATTCAAGAACAGGTAGAATATCATTGGTCAGTATCTTTAGAGCCAGAAGTGAAACTTGTAGGCGAATTTTAGTACTTAAGGGTTAGTTTTAGTCTATTCTAAGACAAAACTCAAGCTGACCGCATTATAAGATAACTATCCACTCTAAGATAAATTTTAGTACAAATTATTGGTTAGATAAACATGGCAGGAAAAGGATTTGGACCGCTAGGCAAAATGAAAGAACTTGCTGAAGCTTTTAAAAAGGCTCAGGAAGTTCAACAAGGAGCGCAAGTACTCCAAGCAGAACTAGAGCAAATGCAGATAGAAGGACAAAGTGAGGATGGATTGATTAAAGTTATTGTTACCGGAAATCAAGAACCAATCGGTGTAGAAATTGCTCCCGATGCTCTCAATCAAGATGCAGAAGCTCTTTCTGCATCAGTAACTATGGCAATGAAAGATGCTTATGCCAAATCTACAGAAACTATGCGCTCTCGAATGGAAGAACTCACCAGTGGTTTAAATCTTCCAGGTATGTAAGTTTTCTTTAATATATTTAATAGAGTTGTCTATAGTTGTTTACTATGGACAACTAATTAGTGCTTAAAATTTAAACATAGTCTGTAAAGTTCCTACATAAATAGTTTTATTTTCAGAATATTCATTAGGATTAAATAAAACATAACTACCAGGCGTAAGCCGAATCAGTTTAACTAAAAATAGCTAATAAAATTTATCTTGAGTTACGATAAACTTCAGTAGCTGATAAATATTTGATGAAAAAACTACACAAAATTTTTTGTAATTAGGCAAAAAATATTCTGTTAAAAATCTTCTTCTTCAATTATTGTTAATTCTTTTGGTTCACATTGTTGAATATCTACACTAATTACCCTAGCCTTTTCTCCCTTCAAATCTTCAATATATCCATATTGTAATAGTTGAGCTTCTGAAGAACTGTCAAAAGGCCCAAAAAAATAAATACACTTAGGAACTTCTGTAGTTATTTTTATCCACCAAGGCATTTGTCTGGTAGGCATTTTTACCCATGCAAGCAACTTTTTTAGTAAATTCATAATACTATTGCTAATAGATATAAATCAAAAATACTTTTATAATTGTGCATTCACTCATCGCCCTGTAAGGCTTAGAGACTGAAATTATATACAAATAATTTTGCACACTTACTTACTTAAGCATTTTAGTGACCAATAGTAAGACTATGAAACATTATCAAAAAGCAGTAAGAATTCAAACTACAGGTAAATCTCTCCATAAAATCACGAGTAAAATAGAACAAATAGTAGCAGAATCGGGTATAGCTATGGGATTATGCACTATTTTCGTTCGTCATACTTCTGCTTCTTTAGTAATTCAAGAAAATGCCGATCCAGATGTCTTGAGAGATTTAGCTAATTTTTTTGCTAAGTTAGTGCCAGAAGACTCAATGCGCTATATTCATAATGCGGAAGGTCCTGATGATATGCCTGCTCATATTCGTTCTGCCTTAACTCATACTTCAGAGCAAATTCCTATCAATAGAGGAAGGTTAGTTTTAGGTACTTGGCAGGGAATTTATTTATGGGAACATCGTCAGCACAGTCATAACAGAGAAATAGTTGTACATATTAGCGGAAGTTTGTAATTAATCGATCTCGATCGCTTGTTATCTAAATTATTGTAGTTAATTTTGAAGTAGTAAAACTATCAAGATTTTTTATTAGTAATATATGAACTTTGACAAATCAGATCGAGGATTTAAGGTATTAGATCGGGGTTTGAACAAACTAAAGGGAGATTTAGAGCAATTTTTTGAAGTAAGCGCTCGAAACATCAATTCCGCTCGAGCTAATGTGGCAAGAGTTAATGAAATAACCAACTTAAAACAAAGAGTATTTAAATTACAAGGAACAGCCTTAACCTTAAGAGGTAAAGCATTAGAATTGAAAGCAAAGATGGAACATGAGACATATACAGCTTTAGAATTAGATAATTTGGCAATACAGGTAGTCGAACTAAGATTAGATATTGACGAACTTAGGAGAGAAATTTCTAAACTGTAATTGCCACCGCGACACAAAGTCAGAAAAGACTAAATCAATTTAAATACCAGAGCGCGATCGCTTTAACTACTACAATTAAATAAAAAGTGAAAATAGGGTACAGACAAAGAGATAATAGTCTGAAAGAACCCCAAATTTTTACTTTATTTTTTGCCGAATAAAGCCGAGCAATTGATTAAATTGTTTTCTTAGTATATCCATCTCTTTTTCCATTCTGGCTACTTTTGTCTTCAGAGACTCAATTTCGGCTGCCATAGCTGACGTATCAGCACCAGAAGCAAGAGAATCTGATGAACTAGAAGAAGTTGCTACCGCTTGTGGTAGTTTCTTCGATTTCATCATTGCTTCGCGGATTGCTTCGACTAACTGCTTTTGATCGAAAGGCTTTTCTACAAAAGCAAAATACTCAAATGGTTCAGATAGTTTATCCGTTACCTCTTCTTTTCGTCCAGACATAAGAACTAAAGGAATAGTTCTTAGCCGTTGTTGTTTTTGAATTTCTTGATATACTTCCCAGCCACTCATCTTCGGCAACAAAAAATCCAACATGATTAGATTAGGATTTTCTTGACTAATCAAATTAAATCCTTCTAGACCATCTTTGGCTTCAATAACTTCAAAGTTACCGGCAGGCAACATATCTTTGACCCGCATTCTAATGACTTTACTATCATCAATAACCAAAATTTTATGAGTCGGCACAACTAACTCCTTAGCGATTAACTCCTATTTATCAGGAAATTTACTAAAATTATCTAAATCATATACTATGAGTGATATCTATAGAGTTCCCTGAAATTAACTAAAAATAACAAAGGTAAGAAGCAAAATCTGTTTTCTGTCTCTATTCTTTAATTTAAATTGCTCGACCAAAGATTCTCATGTATTCACCTAAGTCTCACTGGCGTAAAGAAATTACTACTCTTCCTGCTTGGCTAAGAGGCTCTATTGGTAGAGCTAGCGAAATATCTACTGTCCAAAAAATTATCAAACAGCGAGGTATTCACACAATTTGTGAAGAAGGTAGATGTCCCAATCGAGGGGAGTGTTATGCCAATAAAACAGCTACTTTTTTATTAATGGGCCCTACCTGTACTAGAGCCTGTGCTTTTTGTCAAGTAGATAAAGGACACTCTCCTATGGCTTTAGACCCAGAAGAACCAAAAAAAGTGGCAGAAGCAGTCAATTTATTGGGTTTGCGTTACGTAGTGCTTACTTCTGTCGCCAGAGACGATTTAGCTGATGGGGGTGCAGGGTGGTTTGTTAAAGTAATCAGCGCGGTAAGAGAAAAGAATCCTCAAACTCAAATTGAAGTCCTGACTCCTGATTTTTGGAGTGGAAAAGGAGCAGAGAATAGCCAAAAAGCCAGAGTGACAACTGTAGTGCGAGCTAAACCAGCTTGCTATAATCACAACATTGAAACTGTTAAACGTCTACAAGCATCAGTCAGACGGGGAGCAAAATACGATCGCTCTTTAGCTGTTTTGAAATTGGTTAAAGAAATTGACCCCAGTATCCCGACTAAATCGGGTTTGATGTTAGGACTAGGAGAAACAGAAGCCGAAATTATCGCCACCATGGAAGATTTGAGGGCAATTAATTGCGATCGCCTCACTATTGGTCAATATATGCGTCCTTCTTTAGAACATTTACCAGTACAAAAATATTGGACTCCAGACGAGTTCGATCGATTGGGAAGTATTGCTCGTAGTTTAGGATTTTCTCATGTTCGTTCTGCTCCTTTGGTAAGGAGTTCTTATCATGCGGGAGAATAAATCAGTTATCAGGTAGAGGCAAGGCACTGCCTTACTCGTATATCAGTTATAAGTCATCAGTTTTTACTAGTTTTTACTGAAATATTGCACCTTTTTGATTAACGCTCCGAGCATAATTGCTATAGATCACTGATATCGTAGAGAAAGATAGTTAGGATCGACAGATTAAATATTAATTAGATTTACTTGTGAAAAAATCAGAAGCTATTAAACTGCTAACAAAAGAAAAATGGACAAAAGCAGATGCAGAAAGAGCTTTAGTAAAGATTAATTTTAGTACTAATCCTGATGAACTTACTATTCGTCGAGCAATTTCTTCTTTTGCTGGTTCTGAATTAATTAATCGTCAACGGCTTCAAGCTGCTCAAAAAAGACTAGTTACCACTAGAAATAAGGAACTTGAAGAGCTAAAAAAAGGCAATAAAAAGTTACTATCTTCAGATAGCAATATCTTAGAAGCTAAAATCAAAACTCTTACGGCTAAAAACAAAGATCTTATCAAAGTCAATCAAGAACTTCAAAAAGACAATAAAAATCTTAAAAATATAGTCGATCGCATCAAACTTCAATTAGCTATAGATACTAAAAAACTATTACGATATGAAGATAGTGAGCTAAGAAAAGAAATTATCAAACTGTTTAAATGGACTCTGGGATAAGAAAAAATCTTATGAAAAAAAAGCAAAGTAAAACCTTTCGAGGGATGAATTATAGAAGGGTTCAAAAAAATAACTCTCGGAATAGAAATAAACTAAAACAAGAAGAAAAGAAATGGTTGAAAAGTAACGGTTATAAAAATGTTGGTTGGAAAAATGTTATTAGTTTATATCAAAAAATAGAAGAATTCCTAGATAAAGCGAAAATCGAAGATTTAACCTTAGAAGAACTTTTTTTAGAAGCAGATCGAATAGGCAATAAATATCTTACTAGTCAAGAGATACAAGATTTTAATCGAAAGTTATCTCAAGAAGTAAATGAGATCGCAGAAGAAATAGATAAGCAATTTCCCGAAACAGAAATAGAAATAATTGATTTTAGTAAACAAACTAATCAGAAATATCGCAAAAAAGCTAATCGAAAGATATATACAAAAGTTAAATTGTAATACTTAACACAATGAATCTGGAAGATAAACAGCTAACAGAATTATTTAAGCTGGCAAACAAAATTGGCAAAAAACGATACCATAGATTGACTCAACAAGATTTTGAAAATTATCGTCAATATGATTATTGGCGTTACATCAATGGTGATGGGGAATGTGGAACAACCCAAGAAAGTCAAGATTGGGTAAAAGAAAATTCTGATTGGTATTGTCCGATATGTGGAGATAACTACAGGAATAAAGAAGGTAGAACCATCGATCATAAACTACCTCGATCGCAATATCCTTGGTTATCAATGGAATTTCGTAATTTATGGGTAATTTGCCGAATTTGCAACCGAGAAAAAGGTGAGATGCACTGGTATGAATACGAACATTACATACTAGTCAATCATCCCGACTGGTATCCATTTATCAAATCTGCACGTCCTATTAAATTACTTTTGTCTCTTGATGAACAAACTAGCTAATATCATTAGTTTAGGAGTTATTTAAAATTGGACTAAGACAGTTAATAAGGTGAATCAAATGCGATCGATTACTATGGCTGAAGCTGCTCAAAAATTACCAGATTTAATTGATGCAGCAATGCGTGGAGAAGAAATACTGATTACCAAAGACAATATTTCCGTGGTAAAACTAATACCAGCTAATCCTGTTAAGCAACCTCGTAAACCAGGTAGTGCTAAAGGTATGGTATGGATGTCTGATGATTTCGATGAACCACTAGAAGACTTTAAAGAATATCTGAATTATGAATGATGAGGGATGAAGGATGAAATATGAATTTTAACTCACCCCTATTACTTATTACCTATTACCTATTACTTTTTTTAAAGTGGTATTAATTCTGGGAAATTAGTTAATAACTGCTCATCATTAAGTTCATCGCCTAGTTTGGCAGGAGAAAAATGAACTTGTATCGCCCTGAGTTTTTCTTGATAATGGAGATTAATTAAAGCTTTGAGTCCATATTCGAGAGCTTCCATATCTGCAAGGTTAGTTTCTAAATCTTCTACTTCTCCTTCGGCAGCAACGGCAATAATTACTACTAAATTACGAGTTACAGGTAGAGAAAGTAATTCATCTTCTGCTAAGGGTTGGCTTAAATCGGGTTGAGATAAATATCTTTGTGCCGAATCAGTAAATAGTTCGTTAACGTAATCCCCTGCTTCTCCTTCATCCCAAAATACATCTCCTTCATTAGCTGCCGATTGCCAGTAGGTACTCATCTGCAAAAGTTGTTGGCAAATTTCGACTAATCCTTCCCCCATAACCTCTAAGTCACCTTCTGCATCTACTGCTTCTCTAGCAACTCGATTGAGGACTCCGAGCAAAGGAGCGATTTCTTCTCCTCCCAAATGAATAAAAATACGACAAACTACAAAGCGAGTTTTACCAGCAAATTTATTAAAGCGATCGCGCAAGGAACTCATAATTTCAATCCTAAAAACAATCTAGTTGATTTTATGTAAATAGGCTATATTATTTACTCTAAACTGTATTGAGCTAATAGTTTATTGTTTGAGCGCAATTGCTCGATCGAGAGAGAGATATTCATGCGTGTTCTGTTTTTGCACCCTAACTTTCCTGCTCAGTTTCGTCATTTAGCTGCATCTTTGGCTAAAGACCCCCGTAACCAAGTTGTGTTTGGAACTAACCGTAGTGAAGGTCAAATTCCTGATGTTACTAAAGTTCTCTATGAAAAATCTCGTAATCCCAGACCAGAAACTCATCATTATGTCAGACCTCTAGAAAATGCAGTCTTAGAAGGACAAGCAGTATATCGTCTGGCACAACAATTAAAAGAACGAAATTTTTATCCCGATATAGTATACGGTCATTCTGGTTGGGGCCCGACTTTATTCATTAAAGATATTTTTCCTCAAGCTACATTCTTATGTTACTTTGAGTGGTTTTATCGCGCTCATGGTTCGGATGCTGATTTCGATCCTAGCGATCCAATTAATGCCGATGATGAAGCAAGAATTCGGACTAAGAATGCACCTATTTTAATCGATTTATACAGTTGCGATCGCGGATTATCTCCTACTAAATGGCAACGGCAACAGTTTCCCCCTGAATTCCACTCGAAAATTAAAGTCCATCATGATGGGGTGGATACTAGCTATTTTCAACCTTCACCAGGAGCAAAATTAGTCTTACCCCGTATTGGTCTAGATTTATCTGGGGTTGAGGAGATAGTTACTTATGTAGCTAGGGGAATGGAACCCTATCGCGGTTTTCCGCAGTTAATCGAGACTATTTCTATTTTGCAAAAGAAAAGACCCCAATGTCATTTTGTGATTGTAGGTAAAAATCGCGTAGCTTATGGTAAATCTCTTCCTGATGGTAAAACTTATAAAGAGGCGATGTTAGAAAAATTCACTCTCGATCTCGAGCGCGTACATTTTACTGACTTGCTGCCTTACGGAGAATATTTACAAGTCCTCCAAGCTTCTTCAGTTCATATTTATCTTACTCGTCCTTTTGTTTTATCTTGGTCGATGCTAGAAGCCTTATCTACAGGCTGCTTAATTGTTGCTTCTGATACTGCACCTGTCAAGGAAGTAATTGAAGATGGAATTAATGGATTATTAGTAGATTTTTTTAAGCCTCAACAAATCAGCGATCGCGTTGAAGAAGCTTTAGATAATCCAGATTTAATGGCAGATATTCGCAAAAGAGCCAGAGAAACTATTGTCGATCGCTACGATTTAGCTAAATTATTACCCCAACATCTAGAATGGATGACCAAACCTCCTGAAAAGAAAAATAATCCCAGAAAAATGGGTAAGAAGAAAGGATTTAATAAACTGAGGTAGGTTAGTTGGTAGTTGTTAGTTGTTAGTTGTTAGTTGTTAGTTGTTGGTT
>JASJDJ010000204.1 GCA_030065635.1 Xenococcaceae cyanobacterium MO_188.B32 | reverse complement strand
TTGGCACTCCCCAGAATTTTTCGATTCTTCTACTAGCCGAGAGGCATAGGGATAACTCCATGAATAGCTGAAACGGTAGAACCCATCTTCCGCACGTCAAGTTGTCATATGCTCTGTAGTATAGTTTGGGGGATTTTGGCGTACGCCAACTGGGTAAAATGCGATCGCCAAATGACCCCAATTAAGTAATTTTCATATATTACATTTTGACGTGCGGAAAGTGGGGTTCATCATCCATTCCACTCGGTTGTCACCCCGTGAACTGCCCATTTTGTCTAAATTTGTGCCAAATGTAAATACGATGGACAATGCAGGTAAAGCCTTAGCTAGATTAGTACTGGATCCTCAATTAACCAATGTTACAGAGAAATATTTTAGTGGGTTTAACACGATCGATTCTTCTCAAGAATCTTACGATCTCGATAAAGCAAGAAAACTATGGAAAGCCAGTATCGAGCTAACACAGCTAAAGTCTGAAGAGACAATTTTAAAGATTAAATAACTAGTTATCATTAATAATTAGTAATGAGTACTTCTTTTATCTTTCCTCGTTTGTTGGCATTAGAGTTAATTGAACGTGGCATATCGACAAGTTCAATTTGAAATTCGCTGTAGAGATCGAAAACTAAAGGTGCAGCAGAATTAGACAACATAAACCTGACTCCTCTGCGATCTAATCTCTGGCACAGCTTTTGTAGCGCAATCTGCATTTCGGTATCAAACCCCTTGCTACTATAGCTAGTAAAGTTAGAAGTCTCATTGAGAGGAATATAGGGCGGATCGAAGTAGACAAAATCTCGGACAGTGATTTTTGATTCGATCGATAAAAACGAATCTGCTAAGATTTCAGTATCTTGGAGGGCTTGACTACAGGCGCGGAGGTTTTCTGCATCAACAATTTTGGGATTTTTATATTGACCAAAAGGGACGTTGTATTGTCCTTTGGAATTCACTCTATATAAGCCATTAAAACAGGTTTTATTCAGGTAAATAAAACGACTCGCTCGCTGAATATCTGTCCAATTCGTATATTCAAAAGTACGATCGCTATTTCTAATTTGATAGTAATATTCTCGAGCGTATGGATGTTTTTGTAAATCTAAAATAAGGGCTTCAACATTTTGTTGTACACATTTGTAAGTGTTGACTAATTCTCGATTAATATCAATAAGTATCGCTTTTTTAGGTTTAAGATGCCAAAAAAGAGCAGAACCACCCATAAAAGGTTCAAAATAAATATATATATCTTGAGGAATACGTTTTACTAGCTCAGGAAGCAGTTTTCTTTTACCTCCTACCCATTTTATAAAAGGTTTGCAGTCAAGCATAAATCTATATGGAGAATTGATTTAATTAGTTTGGCGATCGGCGACAGCACGCCAGGCTTTGCCCGATCGCTATTATGATTCAAAAATGCCATTTTTTACTTTCTTGGAAAAGCATAATTTACCAGCTATGCAAATTAGCGAAAAACTAACAGATTATCTCGTTGGGGAGTCAAAGTTAGGTCGAGTTCGTCAAGATAATCTGGTTGTCGCTGTTAATGTTTTGCTGTCTCACTTGCATAATATTGCATTGTACGAGGCGATTGGCGCACCGAAAACAAATGTTGATAGTAATGTAACTGATACAATTTCTTTTTTATGGAATGGACTAGCCCCATAAATCCTTAAGATACAAGTCTAATTTAAAGCTGTTGGCAAAGCTGGCGGAAATGCTCTCCACGATGTTCAAAACTTTGATATCGATCGAAACTGGCACAAGCAGGAGATAATAAAACTACCGCAGCTTGATGTGTTTTAGCTACTTCGATCGATCGAGTTACTGCGTTGTCCATAGTTTCCACAATTTCGTAGGCATTATAATTGCATTGAGACAATCTTTGAGCAAAAGTATCCGCAGCTTCTCCAATTAACAATACTTTGGCTGCTTTAACTTTGATTTGCTCGATCCACTTAGTATCATCTCCTTCTTTAGCTTCGCCACCAGCAATTAAAATAACAGGAGCATTAACTGAAGCTAACCCAACTTCTGCTGCATCATAGTTAGTAGCTTTACTATCATTAATAAAATCAACTCCTTGGTAGGTGCGAATGTATTCTAGACGGTGTGGTACTCCAGGGAAAGTAGCAACGGCTTGAGCGATCGCGCCTTTGTCTATTCCTGCTAATTTAGCAGCAGCTACCGCCATCAGGAGATTTTGTTGATTATGCGCTCCTGGCATTTTAAACAGAGAGATAGGACCAATTAACTCTCCAAATGCCACTATCCAAGCATCTTCTATATAGACTCCTTTATCTGGAGAACCAACTAATTTATCTTTTCCCTTAATGCTAGTCCAATAAACATTTTGCCATTGTGTTACTTTCATTTGACGCAGATAGGGATCGTCACCATTTAATATTTTATGTTGGCAGCGATCGATCAAAGAAGCTTTAATATCCTGGTAATTAGCTAAGGTTTTGTGGCGACTGAGATGATCGGCAGTAAAAGTAGTCCAAATACCTATTCTTGGTGTGAGTTCGACAGAAGACTCAATTTGATAGCTACTTAATTCCGCTACTATCCAATCTAAAGGCTTATCTTTTTCCAATGCTAATTCACAAGCTGCATGACCGATATTGCCACAAGCAGGAGCATTCCTACCAGCCCCCTGAAAAATGGCAGCAATTAAAGCAGTTGTTGTTGTTTTACCATTGGTTCCTGTAATACCTATCCAAGGAATAGATTTTAGGTAACGCCAAGCTAATTCAATTTCGCCAATAGTATCAATGTTTTGTTTTCTTGCTGCTACTAACACAGGAATATCCCAAGGTACACCAGGACTAACCACAATTAAATCTGGTGTATTTGCTGAAGTTAGACTGAGGGTATAACACAATTTAACAGTAATTCCTTCTGCTTCTAACTCTTTCCTCGATGTTTGTAATTCACGAGCATTAGAACGTCGAGCGATCTTTTCTTCTGTGGCAGCATCACCTAAAGTTACATTCCAGCCATTTTGTTTGAGTAGTCTGGCAGCAGCAATTCCCGATCTTCCTAATCCAATAATTTCAGCGTTGGGCATAGATTCAGTAGCAATCTTTTATTTAGTAGTAAATTAATGTCTGTTAGAGTCGTTAGTCAACAAATTCAGTATAATCCCGATAATTCCGAACTCTCTAAAGTCTTTGCCAAGTTAATTCCCCTTTTTCCTCCTCCCAATGCCAACGTAATAAATTTGCCGATCGTCCCATACTAATACCTGGTAAAGAAATCGCTTTTCTGGGAGATTCTGTTGCCATAGCGATCGCACTTTCAATACTACAAATTCTCCATTCCACTAAATTTTTAACTCCTACTAACAAAGGTAAAGTTGTTCCTGCTAGTGTTCCATCTGCTAATTTTGCCGTACCTTTACTTACTTCTATTTCTCGCTTATCCCAAGGATAAACGCCATCCGCCAGTCCTATGGGTGCTAAGGCATCGCTAACTAAAAAAATACCTCGTTCATAATTACTAGCTTTAAGTAATATTTTTATCATTGTCGGACAGACATGATTACCATCAGCAATTAAGCCACAATATACATTATTGTTAATAATTGCTTCCCCCAATAAACCTGGTTGACGATGATGTAAACTGGGCATGGCATTAAAAGCATGAGTTACCATCGATGCACCCTGTTTAAAAGCAGCTCGTGCTTGTTGGGCTGTAGCTAAAGAATGCCCTAAACTAACAGTAATTCCCAGAGAACGTAAATAATTAATTGCATCACTGCTACTATCTAATTCTGGAGCTAAAGTGACTATTTTGACAGTTTCACTATAGTTTCCTAGGAATTGTTGGACTGTTTCTAAAGTCAAAGGTAGTAAGTATTCGGCTGGATGCGCTCCTCTTTTTTCATAATTGAGAAAAGGTCCTTCTAGATGTACTCCCAAAATTTTGGCTGTTAGCTGATAATCTTTTTGTTGTGTCATAAACTCAGCAATAACAGAAAGCGATCGCTGAATTTTGGCGACAGAAGTAGTTACAATTGTCGGTAAAAACCCATCTATTCCTTGTTGCCAAAGAAAGCTGCAAATTTGCTCTAGTTTTTCTAGATATTTTGGCTTTAAATCGGGAAATGCTAAACCCAATCCTCCATTAATTTGTAAATCTATCCCCCCTAAAGATAGCCAGTCTCCTTTAATATCTATAATTCGTTTCTTTGTTGGTTTTCTAGTATTTTGTTCTTGAGGTGTAATAGTTTTAATTATGCCCTCTTCATCAACTGTAACCCTATGCAAGCCTTGATATCCTGGTAAACGGGCATTGTTAAGCAAAACTCGATCGAGCATTAGATTTTACTTTTATCTGATTGAAACTCACTTTACGTTTAAATGGTTAGCTTGGATATTTATATTGCCACCATTTTTATTGCCAGCAGCAGTAATTTTACTATTATTTCCTATGTGTAAATTTTGAGTAGATACAAATATTTCTCCGCCTTCTTTAGATTCAGCAGCAGCAGTAATACTTCCTTCATCCTCTAAGCTGAGACTTTCGGTAATTATTTTAAGGCTTCCTGCCTTGCCTGTTCCTTGATTTTCTACCGTAATAACTCCTGCTTGAGTAATATTAAGAATGGGAGTATTAATAATTAAGTTACCTGAATCGCCAGTTGGTACATCAGGTAGCTTGAATGCTTTTCTCGCTCCAGGTGATACAGTTTGAACGGCACATCTAATTGTACTTTGAGGGTTATTACCTCCTTGAGATTTTTGGCTTGAACCTATTCCAATTACTTCTACTAATTCCGCAGCTTTGATAGTTAAGTCTCCAGCATTCCCAAAGGCGAAAGATGACGATGATAATGATGCTCCCTCTATTATTCGTAATTGTGAGGTATTAACTGTTACACTGCCAGTATTACCAGAAGCAAAAGATGTGGCTGCTATACTTCCTCTATCCCCTGAACCCTTGCCAGCAATATCGATTAAACGAGCATTAATATCTACCATGCCTCCATTTCCCTCGCCAAAAGTAGACGAAGTTATCCCTGCAAGATTTAATTGAAGTTGAGAAGTTGATACATGGATATTCCCTGCATTTCCTTTGCCATAAGTGGTAGCGATAATACTACCTTGAGAAAATTGACTCGAATCAGAGATATTAATATTAATATCACCACCCAACCCATCACTAAATGAATAAGTTCTAATTCTGCCACTATCTCGAACTAATAGCTCATGAGCAGAGATATTTATATTTGCGCCTTTCTCAGTATTTAATGTTTCTGAACGAATAGCACTAGGCAGTTTAGGCGATCGAGGGCAACCTGAAAGTTTTAATGTTGCTGAAGCTTTAATATTTATAGCACCACTAGGTAAATTATCGTGGCTTTGAGCCAAGATAAAAGAACCATTGCTGATATGAATGTTTTTGCCCCTCAGAGAAATGGATTCTATTTCTTTACCAGTAGACTGAATTAGAGATTTTCGATCTAGATTAATATCTTGATACTCAGTTATATCGTTGTTAATTAAAGCCAGTCCATTTTCAGATTGGTTAATTTCGACTGAGCCAGACTTTATACTGGTTAAGTAAATCTTTCCGCCTTCTGTAGTAACAACACCACCTTGGAAGTTTAAGCCATTGCCTACTAAACTTAGAGTCTGACCATCATTTACAGAAAGTCCTAATGGTTTTTGAGCAAATTCTATGGGTGCGAGAAAAGATTTATTAACGATTTGATTTGCTGTACCCTTAACAGTAATACTGCCATTGTCACCATTAAAGTTAATCTTTTTGGGAAGAGTAGCTGTAAGAACTTCATTAAGATTGCCATCAGCAAAATCGAGGCGATCGCTTGTTGTTGCTACAAAAGAGCCACCTATATCTAAACGAGCTTTTTCACCGAAAACAATGCCTTTGGGATTAATCAAAAAAACATTAGCCTTTCCTGTAGTTTGAAGCATTCCATCGAGAAAAGAAATATTATCTCCAGTAATTTGGATAAAAATATTTTCAAGATCTGACGCATTCTCAAAAATAGCTTCTGTACCTTCAGGAATAGAAAACTCCTCGAAGCTATGAAAAAAGTTAGTCCCAACTCTTTCACCACCAGTTATTTTGGGCATATTCTGTAATTTTTAACTAAATTAGAGCAAAATCGGCAGCAATCGCTTATAAATATGGTTAATTCTTAAATTGATAGTAACAAGAAAAAGTGAGGAAACAATAAAGCGATCGAGTAAACTTTCCTCTGTAAAATTTTTGGTATGATTATTCCTGCCTATACATAGTTTGCCAATCATGCACTCTTACTCTTTAATTGCTCCTGCTAAAATTAATCTTCACTTAGAAATAATTGGCGATCGCCCTGACGGATTTCATGAGTTAGTCATGATTTTGCAAAGTATTGAATTAGCCGATCGAATTGATATCCAAGCTAACAGTACCGAAAGTATTAGTGTTCATGCTAATCATCCTCAAGTTCCTCTAGATAAAACTAATCTGGCTTATCGCGCTGCTAAATTAATGTGTGAAGCTTTTCCTGATGTTTACAATAATTTTGGTGGAGTAGATATTATCATCAAAAAAAATATTCCCGTTGCAGCAGGATTAGCGGGAGGTTCTGCTAATGCAGCAGCAGTATTAGTAGGAATTAATATGATGTGGGAGTTAGGCTTGACTCAACCCGAATTACAAAACCTTGCTGCTCGATTAGGCTCAGATATCCCTTTTTGTATTTCTGGAGGAACGGCGATCGCTACGGGAAGAGGAGAAAAATTAGACCCTATTCAGGATTTAACTAATCTGTGGGTAGTCTTAGCTAAATATAGTAACTTGAGCGTCTCTACAGCTTGGGCTTATCAAACTTATCGTCAGCAATATGGCAATACTTATGTTTCTGATGCAGAAAAAATTAAATCTCGCACGGCTAAACTTCATTCTAGTCCTTTAGTTAGCGCAATTATCCATAAACAAACTAAAGAAATTGGTAAGTTACTATACAACGATTTAGAAAAAGTAGTTTTACCAGAATACCCCCAAGTAGCCCAACTGCGATCGGCTTTTGCGGAAACAGAAATATTAGGTACAATGATGTCTGGTTCTGGCCCTACGGTTTTTGCTCTGTGCGAGTCGGAAAAGCAAGCTTTAATTAGTAAGCAAAAAGTAAAAGAGGCTATTAATGACCCTAATTTGGATTTTTGGGTGACAAAACTTTCTAGTGGTGGTATTCAAGTTGGCTCTACATGTAAATAAAACCAATTTAACTCTCTAACTAAAAACTAATGTACGGGCGAATGCTCATTCCCCCCTCCGAATAACCTAAAATCACCGATTTTTCTACCGCATAAAATGGCAAAAGTGACACTAATAAATATTGCTTGTTACTATTGGTGGTTACTTATTGTCGTAACTAAATTCCATGATTGTTTTGCACCGAGTCTTTTTATACAGCTTGTCTTTAATCTTGACAATTACTTTGGGGTTTAATTCTCCTGTTTGGGCTGCGTCTGAGCGAAATACTTCAGATATCTTTAATTTGGGAATCAACCATATTCATCAACAAAACTATCAACAGGCTTTAGTTGATTTTACGCAAGTAATCGATCGCCAAGATAATTTACTTGGTGCTGCTTATAGCAATCGCTGTTTAGTTAATTTACAACTACAAAACTATTCTGCTGCTAAGGCTGATTGTACCAATGCCATACAATACAATTCTGATAATATAGAGGCTTATCTCAATCTAGGACTAGCATATTACGGTAGAGAAGAATACGATCGAGCGATCGCTCAATACCAACAAGTTATTCAACGCGATCGCGATGATTATCGAGCTTATTACAATCGAGGTTTAGCTAATTTTGCTCTGAAAAATTATCAACAAACCATAACAGATTACCATTTGGCTTTAATGTCTCCTCGTATCGTTGATGCCGAACAAAAAACTACTATTTATAACGATCTCGCTTTAAGTTACATGATGTTAGAGGACTACGATCGAGCGATTGCCAATTTCGAGCGAGCCATTACTCTAAAACCCGATAACTATAATGCTTACTTTAATCGAGGTTGCGCTCATCATCGACAAGAAAATTATCTAGCAGCCATTGAAGATTTTACTCAAGTAGTGCAACTCAAACCCGATCTTACTCAAGCCTATGTCAATCGTGGGATTTTGTATTATCAAATAGGACACGAACACGCTGCGTTTGCTGATATAAATATCGCTTTGCAACAATACCAAAGCCAAGGCGATCGTCCTGCCTACAATCTAGTTTTTAATCTTAAACGGCAGCTTTTTTACTCTCAACCAAGTCAAATAGCCTAATAAGTACCTGGGCAAATTTAATTTTGTACTTTTTGGAAGCAGAGGGAGCAGGGGAAGCAAGGGAGGAAAGATGACTTTAACTATACTTCATAATATACAGATAATTTTGCTTGTCGGGTAGGGCGGAGGCATTGCTGTGGAAGGATTTGGCGTTCCCCACGTTCACGTTCACCTTCAGTTAATTCAAGCAATGAGCTAAACCCCGAACGGGCAAAATCGGCAAGTCCTGAAGAGTTAACTCTTGTTCATAACAAAATTAGCCAGGCGATCGAAGATTCATTCAAAAATGTTGATAATTAATTACTGCATTAATTATTAACTTAACCTGTAGGGCGATCGCTCCTAAAATCAATGACTGACAATTTTTACCGACAGAAAGAAAATTTCTTTAATCTTTGGGCTTCCTACTACGATTGCTTATTTACTACTGTCTTTTATCAAGCAATTCATCAACGGCTGCTAGAGTATGTGGAGTTAAAAGAAAATGCTTCTATCCTCGATTTAGGATGCGGTACCGGTCGTCTAATGAGTCGTCTGGCTGCCAAGTTCCCTACTATGAGGGCAATCGGTTTAGACCTTTCTCCGTCAATGCTGATAGAGGCAAGAACGCGGAATCAATACCGAGACAGACTCATTTTTGTAAGTGGTAGGGCAGAATCTCTCACTTTTGCAGATGAGCAGTTTGATGCTGTTTTCTGCACTATGAGTTTTCTTCATTATCCTCATCCACAACAAGTTTTTCGTCAAGTCAACCGCGTTCTAGCCACTGGAGGACATTTTTACTTAGTCGATGCCTATGGAGGAGAACATAATTTTTCTAGTTTTGTCCCCTGGATTGGAGAAATGAGATTATATAATCGGCAGCAACGAGAGCAATTAGGAAGAGAAAATGGTTTATCGGCGATCGCTCATCATTATTTACTTCCTGGTATTTTGTTGACTATTTTTTCGGCTCGTACACGGCAGCAGTCGTAGTTATAATTCAACAAATATCTTTTTTACCAAGGCAAAATTTCACCATTAGAATGCCAGAAAGTTCCCGTATTTTCTAGATTTAATTCGTCAATACGAGCCAGTAATCCTTTAACTGATTGTTCTGGGGTAATTCCAGAGTTAGTAAAACCAGTCATCCCAGTCTTTACTAACCCTGGATGAAGAATAGCAACGGCAATTCCTTGGGATTTTAAATCTACAGATAAAGATTTACCCGCCATTGACAAAGCAACTTTCGACATTCTATAACCATAAGAACCGCCAGAAGTATTATCTTCGATCGAACCCATACGGCTGGTCATCATAATAACTTTTGAGCCTTTGGTTAGATTGGGAAGCAAAGCTTTAGTAAGTCTTAATGGAGCGATCGCATTCACTTCAAATTGCTTGCGGATACTATCTATGTCTAGACGATCGAGACTAACTCGTTCTAAAATACCAGCGTTATTAATCAAAACGTCGATTGATTTGCCATTAAGTTTTTTCTCCTGTAAATTTTTCGTTGATGGGAAATTGAGTTATCGATCAACGCACTCGATCGATAGTTGTGGCGATCGCTCCACAAATGTTACCAAGCATCTGAAGCAGCTCGATCGATTATCTAAATGCTTCGATCACTTGCCAATAAAGAAACCCTGCCATCAACGAGAAATTTACACCTGGAAATTTACTAATGTAGTTTACTCAATATAAAACCGCTGTTAAGCCACTTCAGATTCTGAAATTGTTTTTTCCTGACGCAATAGTTCTAATTCAGCTTGACGAGATTCAATATCTTCTTTTAGTTGCTTAATTTGCTTTTCTCGGTCTTTAATTTGACGTGCCTTACCCCAAAACTGAAAATAATTTCGTACTTTAATCCAGGTTAGATAAAGTCCCGATAAGATAGCTCCAAGACCCATAGCAACAATCAGCGCGACCGCCAAAGAGACTTGAATTTCAAGGTCGGGCATAATTTTTAGAGCTACTTCTTGAGTATTTTGTAGACTGAACAGAGCCAGAGCTAAACACGTGATAAAAATTATTAAAAAATCGAAAATAACCATAGTTTTGTGTAACTTTTGACCTCAATTTAAATATGTAATCTTGCTATATTGCCGATCGCACAAGGGGATAATCCTAAAAATATACAATAATAAAGCGGGAGCGTGATAGCCCTCGTGTTTTAACCGAGGGTGGAAACGCGACACGAGAGGCTTTAGCCTCCTGTATCCTTTTCTAATTTTAATTTATCAATCATTTCTTCTATTACTTGAGTCATAGTTTTGTCTTTTTGTTGAGCATAAAGTTTTAGCTTGTTTTTGCGCTTAAGACTTAAT
>JASJDJ010000203.1 GCA_030065635.1 Xenococcaceae cyanobacterium MO_188.B32 | reverse complement strand
GCTTGCTTCTCTTGTTCACTAAATTCAAGGGCAATCATTCCTCAACCTTTGCTTTTCTCCTCTTTATAGCTTTTGACTAGATTAGAACTCTTGGGTAAAAAGCGCAAGTTATGACCGTGCGAAGTATAGTTGAGAGTTCTATTGCTCAGTGTAAAACTGATAAAAGTTTAGCTGCATTGGACTTTTGGTAATAATTAGAAGAGAGTTTCCGAGCTTTTTCTTTTTGCAATTCAATAAGTTACGGGTTCAATATTGTCGAAAAAAAATCACCATCATTGGCGATCTCGTCTCTTCTTCTGGTTTGACAACAGAGAAGCACGATAAATTTGAACTGCTCTTTGATGGGCTTGAGGACAAGAACGATTAGCAGACCAATCGAGTAGAAGTCCCTTGTGATATCTGATAGCGCGAGAACTCAGATAATGAAAATGAATCCCTACGTGCCAGTATTTTTCTCGATAAGATTTCAGTGTATGAGTTGATACTGCCAGCAACTTAGCAGCAGCGTGTTTATTGAGCAAATAATCATTGGGTAATGATTTTGACATGGTTTTTCTCCTTTTTGTGTCGCCGAGATACAAACCACATAGACTCTCCCAAAGTAGCTAAATTCTGACAAAATCAAATTTTACTGTAGTTAAGTAAAATGAAGATAGCCAGCTATAGCTGACAATAGAGAGTCGAGAGCGTAGGGTATCTTTCACTTGGCGGTGAACCCATTCCTGATAAAGTTCACTTTGCTAAAATTGCTTCTCTACTGGATCTCACTTTTGAAGAACTTTTGCAGCTTATAGAAGATCCCTCAGTTGAAGTTAACAGTCTGAATATAGAAAATAAAACCCTGACTCATAACAAACGGCATTTAGCCATACTTAAAAAAGGAGTAACGGCTTGGAATAAATGGAGAGAGAAAAATCCTTATATTATTCCTCAGTTATCAGGCATCCATTTGGCGTTAGGAAAATATAGCCATTTAGAAGGATACAATTTAGATGATGCCAACTTAGCAGGTTTTCATGGAACAGTTGTGTCATTCAAGCGTGCAAGTCTAGTTGGAGCTAATTTAGAAAAGGCAAAATTCCGAGAAAGTGATTTTGAGGAAGCTAATCTGACCAAAGCTATTCTTAAAGGTATTGATGCTCTAGATACAAATTTCGAGCGGGCTATTCTTGAAGAAGCTAATTTAAATGAAGCTTCGATTAAATTTTCAACTTTGAGACAAGCCAACTTGGAAAATGCAAATCTTAGAAATGCACATTTAAGTCACGTTAACATTTCAAGAGCTATTTTGAGCAAAGCTAATTTAAGCAAATCTCAATTATTTTACACAGACTTTAGAGAATCTAATTTAAATGAAGCATCTCTAGAAGAAGCTACGATTTCAGAATGCTCTGTTTACGGAGCTTCCTTTTTAGGGACTAATTTCACTAAAATTAAATCAAAAAATGTTTATATTTCACCTAAAGAAAGAGAAGGTCTTCCTGTTAATGATTTATCCTTAGCACAAGTTATCTATTTACATCGCTACAATCGATCTCTTACTCAAAAATTTATACAAATTTGCCAAATGGAAGAGGAAGCCTTTAATTTAGCCAATATTCTCGTCAATAAATATGGTGAGTACATTTATACTCATGGGTTTAGAATTTATAATAATATCGAAGATATTGATGGAAATACTCAACCCATACCATATTATGAGGTTAGGAAAAACGACAACAATCTATTTGTTAGAGTTTTCCCTGGTTTTCGCAGTAATTCTTTTTTAACATCGGAGGAAGCACAAGCTCGAATAATCCTAGAAATAACTGATGGCATTATAGAAAGTAATCTCAATTCTAATGATATTGAGATGCTCAGAAGAATGGTGCAATTTGAAGAAAAAAATCAGAAAGAGCGAGTTGCTCTCGTAGTACCAATCATTGTTAAAATTCTCGATCTTAAGAAAAGTAATAGAGCGTTCAGCACAAGCTATATCTTAGAAAGAGTCGAACAAGAAGTTATCCTTCAAACTAGCTCAAATCTCCAAATAGAGCTAATGAGAGTTAAACTTGACGGAAATCAGTGGCAGATTATTAACTCCAGTCTTAGTAAAAACAATTGTAAAGATATGCAAGTTGCTCTGAAGCAACTAGAAAATTCCAGTCCTGAAATTACATAGGTATTTTTACAGTTAGTGCGATAAATCTGAAGCAAAAACCAATCAAAAGTTTGTTTAAATATTATGATGTTTTTATTTATCCCTCTTTTGTCACTATGGGATAAAAAAATAAAAATCAAACCTTGAAAAGCAAACCATATAAATTTTTAAGAGTTTTTTTCTATTATTTGGAGTTTAGCGATCGCTTAATTATTGACAATCGATAAATCTCAATGGAAAGAAGCAGTCTAGAAAAAGGTTAACTTTTGTACACCCTAAAATAACAAAAGAGGGATTACTCCAATTTTGGTATCTTTAAGCTTTGCCATTGCTGTTGAATACTGTCTTGTCCTCGACTTAAATTAACTCTAGGAACAAAACGTTCAATTTGCTTAGGAAACCTATGAACTTTCACCTTAACCGCAGCAGTAGGCAAACCAGCAATCTTAAAATAACCTCTCAAATCAGGTAAATCTTGCAATTGAGCAGGCAAAACAGCAAAGCTTTCTTTTATCTGCTCATTCTCACTGAAAGTTCTATTTTGTCCACCTCGATGATTAGTGCGACTACAATTACTCGTTACCTGAACGGATTCCTGCTTACCAATAATCTTCGCCATCGTTTCTGCGGTTTGCGGGTCAGCACAATTTAAGATCAACTTAGTTTTAGTTCCCTGTAGAATGATGCGTGTATCCTCTCGACCATAAATCTTCGTAATCTGCGCTTCGGTTTGAGTACCCAAGATAGGACAACCTAAAAACTTCCGACTCTCACTAAGTAAACGATGCAAACTAGGTAACTGATTTAAAGCACCCAATTCATCAATCACAATAGCCGTCTTTCTAGTTCGTTCCTCATTGGAAAGTAAACCCCTGAGCATTAACTCAAAAACCAGACTATACAAAGGCTTCAATAACTCCGCATCATTTTCTCTCAAAGTAATAAAAATCCAACGAGAACTATCACTCTCAGCCCAGCGATAAAAGCTTAATGTTTTTCCTTGAGGCTCAATTAGAGCAGAATAAAACTGACAGTAATTAGCTACAGTCGATAAAACCGAGGTAGCAGCTTTCGGTTCTTCTAAATACCTAGCAGCCAGAGTACCCGAGAGGAAAGAACTTAAAGTTTCCATCCTCCCTTGAAGTAATTCAAACAACTCTCCATTACTCTGAGTTTTACGAAACAACTCAGACATAACTGCTCTACCCGCCGTAGCGAAGAAAGGTTCTTTACTCAAACCCATGGGAATCAACCCTGCTGCGATAGTTTCAGGTCGAGTTGGTTCACAAGTATGAGTCCAGTGGCAACTACGACCATCAAAAGGATTAAAAATTAAATCTTTACTGGGGTCATAGAATTTCTCTAACAGTTCTCCTCCACGGTCAAAAACTATCCCCCGAAAATCAGTTCTTTGCTTGAGAATCGCTACCATCTGGCTGATAGCTTGGGTTTTACCACTTCCTGGCGAACCAACCATAAAAAAACCGCGATTTTCATAGTTCGCGGGAATGGGCATACCTGCTAGTTCGAGTTGAGGTTGGTGTTTGAGCTTGGGCTGTTTTTTGAGTGTATTCCTGAGCTTATGAGAGGAAACAATCTTTGCTCCCCGCACCACATGAGCGTTGTTATCTCCACTAATTTTAATGAGCAACCACAACAACCCGATAATTGCTAGAGTAGCGAGAATTAATCGAAGCCATCCAAATTGCTCGACTAAGTAAGGCAAGATTAATTGGGGTTGCTCGGCTAAAGTAAAAGCTATTTGTGGATTTCTAATTGCCCAATGGAATAGGAAAAGTCCTACTAAAATGAATACCATTCCTAAGAGCGAATCGTTTTTGTTAGCTGTTTTTCTTGTCATCTGCTAATTGACCATTCCTGCGTTTTAGATTGTTTAATTTGGATGTGTTGCTCCATCTCATTGGTTCGCGCCTTAATTTGACTTTCCATCTGTGGAGCAGAAAAAGTATTTCTGACCGTAGCGTTATTGCCATCAAACTCTAGCTCTCTATCTCCCTGAGTAATAGTCAGGGAATTTTTAGTGCGTCGAATTTCTGTACCGTCTGAAGATTGGTAGACTCTCTCTAGCCGATTGTGAGAATTATCTTTTCCTTGCTGTTCGACTAAATATTTGGCAGAGAGGAGCAGCTTAAATTCAAGCTCTCGTAAGTTGCCAACAGATTTGTGAGTACGTGTTTTACTGCTTACTAAAGGTAAAGCATTTTCTTGCGCTCTCGATTTAGTTACAGAAACTCCTAAAGCTTTGGAACTGGCGGTATAGACTGTAAATTCTTGTTTGGCACGAGATGCAGCTACATAAAAGCTTTCTCGTCCCACAGTTAAAGAGTTACCAGAACCAGCAGCATAAATACAGTATTCTGCTGTTTTACCTTGACTACTATGAACTGTGTCAGCATAGCGATAATCGGAGTAAAGTAGTAAATCAGAACTAACGGTTTGAGTCTTACCTTTGGTACTAATCTTAATTTGTCCATTTGATTCAAACCCCAGTACCGTAAACTTTTGCCCGTTAATTTTTTTCTGCTGGTTCTGATAATGGTTGCGGGTAAACTTCATCTGCTCTCCACAACGCAGTTCTCGACTTTGGGATTGAAATACTTCTCGGTTAAGGTAGCGATTTAGTTCTAAAATCTGGGTAGTATTGTAGCGGTCTCTGAGAGTTAAAGTACCTGCTCTATAATCAATAGCATCAACTCGATAGTAGAGTTCTTTATTGAACTTAGTTGAGTTTTGACGGAATTTGACTAAACTTGCTTTTGAGCAGTCCGAGCATCAGCCAGAGGAGCAAATATATTTTTATTGCTGTTAGCTAGATGCAAAATCTGCTTTTCTCTGTTGATAGCTGCTACCGTAGTTAAGCGTCCGTCATTAGTTTTAATCAGGCTTTTTTGGTTATCTAATTCCTGTGACAACTCATCTTTACTATATTTTCCTTGAGATTGTCGTAGTACTTCTTTGAGTAAGATATGTCTGGGAAAAGCTACTTGTCTTTCGCTAGTTACATTAATCGCTTCTGTTAATATCTCTGTCTTATTTTCTCGATCGATAATTTGTTTGGCGTATAGTTTACCAATTGAGCAAACCATAATTGAATTATTTTACTGATGATTTTTTTGATTTAATTCACTGTTTTATAGTGACATTTCTGAATAATAAAAACCACTTGAAATTAGTAAATTAATCTATCTTAATACTAATGTCTAAAAATACCCAAACTTCTCTTTTTAAGATTTATTTGTAAAATAATTGATATTTATTTTCTGCTCACTAAGGGTGCATAAGGGGTGGGATTTAAATGAGTATATGACTTATTAGCTTGACCAGAATATCTTTCACTGAAAGTGCATCTTTTTTTCTAAAATAAACTTTATTATCGCTTAAATATTTGGCACAATAACAAAAGCATAATGGCATAAAGTTAGAAATGAATCAGTCTGAATTAAGTCCTTTAGAAAAGTCGATCGCCAAAAAGATCGATCGGACTAAAGGTAAAGCGAATCAACCAGGATATTTAAGAAAATTGGTTGCTAAACTGCATCTGAGGATTGAAGCAGCTTTGGCTAGAGGATGTGAATACGATGATTTGGCTCAGTCGATTACGGAAACGGGAGTGAAGATTAGTACCGCGACTCTCAAGCAATACCATACAGAATATCGTCGCTCCTTAGAGAAAGAAGCGGGAAAGATTCCTGAAACCGTTGATTCGGTTTTGCCTCCAGAGCAACCATTAAAAAGAGAAAAGATCGCTCAGATTGAAACTAAAGCTAAAGATAAAAGTAGTCACTCTTCTATCCTCGCTTGGTCTATTCCTACGATCGCATTACTGGGATGGATAATTTTATTTGTGGTAATTGGAAAATCGTGAAAAAATTTGACAAAATATGCGATCGCTTTAGATAACACTAAAAAAAAAAGCGATCGGGCGAAGCCTGCCACTTCGCGATCGCGTTATTCAAGTTAATCAGAAAAATCAAAATATCTTCCGCTCGTACCACAAGATATTTTTACAGCAGTTTTAATGTACTTAGCGACCAAAAAAAATCGAACCACTAAATTTTTGCGACAAAAAGACATACACCTCACGGGGTGACAACATAGTCAAAGGTACGGCAGGGCGGGCTTTCTGGTATTGCGATCGCTGAAAAGATTTGAGCAATATTTTGCTCTACATCATCCTTAAATCCTAATTCTCTCGTTACTAGATAAAGATAAATTAATTTATCTTTTCAGCAGGTTATCGTCTAAAAAGCCCGCCCTGCCTAAGCTATAAGTTACCTGTCACCCCGTGAGGACATACACCCTTACCTCCATATGTTACTATCCTGGGATTATTCTATGTACGAGCAGAAGAGTGAAGACTTTATTCCGCAAATTTAGGCATCCAAGGTTATTATTTTGGCTAATTCTGGTAGAATCCATTAGCCTGTGGTCGATCGATTCCCTTTATGCTCGCGCCCAAATTGTTCCCGACCGTACTCTCGGTGACGAAAGTTCCGTAGTAGTTCCTAATGTAGAAATCGAAGGAAAAAAGAGCGAGCGCGTAGAGGGGGGAGCAATTCGCGGGAATAACCTGTTTCACAGTTTTCAAGAATTCAATATCGATGCAGGAAGAGGAGCCTATTTTGCCAACCCATCTGCCATTGAAAATATTTTCACTCGCGTTACAGGTGCTAATCCTTCTGAGATATTTGGCACTTTGGGAGTGTTGGGAAATGCCAATCTATTTTTCCTCAACCCCAATGGGATTATCTTTGGAGCCAATGCCAGCTTAGACTTAAGAGGCTCTTTTGTTGCTACGACTGCCGACAGTATTATTTTTCCTGATGGCAAGGAGTTTAACGCTACTAATCCTGATGTAGCACCCTTGCTCACAGTTGAGGTGCAACAGCCCATTGGCTTAAAGTTTGAAGGAGAATCAGGGATTATTACCAATGCTGCTAACTTAGCTGTAGCTTCTAGGCAAACTCTGAGCCTTTCTGGAAGCGAGGTAGAACATACAGGAAAGCTAACCGCACCAGGAGGAAGAGTAGAAGTACTGGGTACAGAAACTGTAGCTTTACTAGATAATGCAACTATTGATGTATCTTCTGGCACAGGCGGAGGTACAGTTTTAATTGGGGGAGATTTCCAGGGTACGGGAAGAGTACCTAATGCGAAGCGAACTTATGTAGGAAATAACGTTACTATTAATGCCGATGCTCTAATTAATGGTAATGGGGGCAAAGTCATTATTTGGTCGGATGAGGTAACGGGTTTTTATGGGCAGATTAACGCTAGGGGTGGCATAGAGTCTGGTGATGGTGGCTCGGTAGAGGTATCGAGTAAGGAACACCTGATATTTCGAGGCAAAGTAGATACTAGTGCGATTAATGGGTTGCCAGGGACTTTATTCCTCGATCCGACTAATATTATTATTGCTAATGGCAGTGGCGATGAAGCGGGAGATGGCACTGATACTTTTGCTGGGAATAATTCTGGGGTAGTGGGTTCTATTTTAACTGCACCCCTAAGTGAGATTGAGGATACTGCACCGACTACTATCTATGAGTCGGAGTTAGAGGGATTATCTGGGAATACAAATATTATTCTCCAAGCAACTAATAATATTACCCTGCAAGATTTAAGTGATGATGGTTTAGATTTAGCTGCTGGTGAGGGTGTAATTGCCTTTAGTGCGGATGCAGATGGGGATGGTGTGGGTGATTTTGTCATGGAGGATAATTTCGCTGATACGATCTTCACCAATGGACGAGATATTTTTATTTCTGGGGCAAATTTGACCATTGGCAATATTGATACTTCCTTAGTAATAGGAGGAGAAATATTAACCCAAGTAGATGTGGATGCAGGTGGTCCTATCCCTGAACCCAACAATCCCGAAGCAACAGCCATTTTCACCTTCACTGTACCAGAGATCTCTGAACCCATTGGCTCGATTAGTTTGCGTTTCTCTGCAGTACATACTTATGATGAAGATTTAGATGTCTCTTTGCGATCGCCAGCAGGAACTTTATTAGAGTTATTTAGGGGCGTAGGTGGTTCTGGGGATAATTTTCAAGATACTTTACTAGCTGATTCAGCGACTAATCCTTCCATTGTTGCTGGCTCCGCTCCTTTCGACGGTCAATTTCAACCGTCTGGTGCTGGAGGTTTTGCTGTTTTTCAGGACGAAAATTCTAGGGGAACATGGCAGTTATTAGTCACAGATAATTTTCCCCCTGAAGACAATGGTTTTCTCCTCAAAGCTGGAAACCGAGCACCTTGGGGAACAGCTATTGGTACCCAACTCATGTTCCGCTCTCCTGTTACTGCTGGTAAGAGTGGCAAGATTAGCTTAAATGCTACGAGGGGAGATGTTGAGATTAACAGTCTTCAGACAAGCAATTCAATTAATCCAGCGGGAGACATTACAGTTGAAGCGACTGGTAAAATTAGCCTCAACGACACCATTAATACCTCCGCAGACCTCAATCAGGCTGGTGCAATAACTTTGCGAGGGAGTGGGGATATCCTCCTCAAACCTCAGAGTTCTATTCTGTCTAGAGGGTTGTTGGGAGGTAACATTACTCTTCACAGCGATGCCGATATTACTTTTACAGATGGATTAATTACCAGCCGTAGTTTGACTAATGAGTCGGGTTTCAAAGGAGGTAACATTCAGATTACAGCTAATTCTCTATTTCTGAGAGATGGTGCTGGTCTTGCTATCAGTACAGCAGGAGCAGCAGAGGCAGGTAATCTATTAATTCAAACTAGTAATTTAGTTTCTCTAGATGGAATTAGCAGCGAGGGAATTCCTAGTAGAATTGTCAATCAAGTAGCCCCTACCGCAGTAGGTAATGCAGGGAGAATCGGGATAGAAGCGAGCATCCTCTCTCTTGATGATGGAGCGCAACTGAGTTCGGGTACTTTCGGAATGGGGGATGGTGGGGAGATCGCTATTACTGCTACTGAGGCTATAACCATGTCAGGCGCGAACAGTGAGGGATTTTCCGGTGGCATCTTTAGCCAAGTCGGACTAGAAGCCCAAGGAACGGCAGGGGACATCATCATTAATACCGCCTCCCTTTCCCTTTTTGATGGAGCGCAACTGACTGCGAGTACTTTTGGAGTGGGGGATGCAGGGGCGATCGAGATAGAAATGGATTCTCTGTCCCTTACTGATGGGTCTGAAGTGAGTGCTAGTACTAACGGATTGGGAAATGCCAAAGCCATTACAATTACAGCTAGCGATGCTATCTCCCTGTCAGGCGAATCCAGCCAGGGATTGCCCAGTGGCATCTTTAGCCAGGTCAACCAAGGAGCTCGGGGAACGGCAGGGAGCATCACTATTGACACCGGTTCCCTCTCCCTCACTGATGGGGCTGAAGTGAGTGCGAGTACTTTCGGAGTGGGGGATGCAGGAGCGCTCTCTATTACCGCTACCGATGCTATCTCCCTGTCAGGTGAAAGCAACCAGGGATTTCTCAGTGGCATCTTTAGCGCGGTGGAACCAGAAGCCCAGGGAACGGCAGGGGGCATCACCATTAACACCGCCTCCCTTTCCCTCACTGATGGGGCTGAAGTAACTACTAAGACTGAAGGAGAGGGCAAAGCAGGTGATATAGCTATCACAGCCAACACTCTAGAAGCAACTAGCGGTAGTCAAATTAAAACCAACACCACTACTGACTTTGAGGCTGCCGACATTACCTTAGAAATTAGCAACAAAATCTTTCTCTCAGGTACAAACGGCGGACTCTTCGCCCAAACTGAAGGGGCAGGTAAGGCTGGTAACATTATTATTAATTCTCCCCAACTCACCATCGATCGAGGAGCCTCCATTTCTGCTTTCACCCAAGCAAGTGGTAATGGCGGTACTATTACAGTTAACGCTCCTCAAGAAGTCCTCCTGACAGATAACAGCGAACTGACTGTGGAAACTAGCGGTGCTGGTAAACCAGGAGACATTACTATTACCACTCCCAATTTAACTATTGGCAAAGATGCAGAAATTAGTGCCACTGCTACAGAAACTTCTACTAACACCGAGAGGGGTGGCAGTATTACTATTAACTCCTCTAATCTAGATTTAACTGGCAAACTGGGCATATTTGCCGAAACTCAAGGAGTAGCACCAGCAGGGACTCTCAATATCCAGCCAGATAACGATCGACCGAACTTAGATATTCAATTCACCGATACCGCCCTAATTTCCGCCTCGACCCGTGCCAGTGGTAGAGGGGGTGATATTAACCTTACTGCTCCCGAAACAATTAACATTACAGGACAAGGCAAAGTGGCAGTAGAAACTACAGGCACAGGAAATGCTGGCAGTATCAACATCACTACCCAAAACTTCAATCTCAGCCAACAAACGGAAATCTCTGCTTCCACT
>JASJDJ010000202.1 GCA_030065635.1 Xenococcaceae cyanobacterium MO_188.B32 | reverse complement strand
TCCCTTATCTCACCGTTAGTAGCTTCCCAATCATCCCAGAAAGGTAAACTCATCTGTCCAGGTACACGCCTTTTTCTCTCCCTCGCACTCAGCACTTTAGGTAACAATCTACTTCCCCAGGAGTAACTTTTCTCAGGCTTGGGCTTGGGCTTATATTTCTTACAGAATCTAGAGATGGGGGGAGACCCCTATGAAACTTAAAGCCGGATGCGGGGAAACTTGCACGTCCGGTTTGGCAGGAGAGGTATCCTGGGGTAACTCAGGCATCGACTCTAACAATTGGGTTTTAGGTCACGAGGTTTTCTAGGCATCGATCGAAAAGAGCAATTATTAATTATTATTGATAGTTGATAACCAATTGCCCTACCCCTTGATGCTAATTTCTGCTTTCACCTCTAGTAGTATGTCAAGATTCTTGCTAGTCTACACAAGTCCATACTCTAATTAGATGAGTATATTTTAAAAATGTATATTATACATTTTTTATTTACGTACACTCAGCTTATGAAAATAGGTCTACATTAATTAGGGGTAAAAGTCTACAGTACCTATACAGAATAAGGATTTGAGGTGTGCACGGTTGTGTACATTATCCCAGTTAGAAGAGATACATCCCCCTCACCTACCGCCAAGAAAAAAGAAATTCCCCGCTTGCCGTATACTGTCAAGTGCTTGGTTCGCCAGAACTTCCCATAGGAACACTTGACGGTAGTAGGCAGGGGAATAAACTAAATAAGCGGTAGGTAGGGTTAGTTATTGCCGTTAAAAAAAACTACTTGGAATCCCAGGTAGTTAAGTTATTATTTTCTAGCTAGTTGTCAGGGTAGGTTTGAGTCTTTTCCTACCCTGTATTTATTTAGAGTTCTGGTAACTCGTAGTCTTTTCTAGATGCTAGGTAATGCTTAACAATCATTTCTGTACTATTGCCAACTAAACTTGCAATAGTTGCTATGTCTACCCCTTCACGAACTAACCTAGTAATAAACGAATGTCGTAAACAATAAGGTTTGAGATATTGCTCTACTTTTCCTTGTCCTACTAATCCTTTAACTACTCTTTTCCAGTACCGATTACCACAAAAATTATGTTGATTGATATACCCATAGGTTTGACTAGGGAACAATAAATTAAGTTTATTTGGATATATCAATCTTGGTATTGAGTTAATTAAGTTTTGTAGTTGTCTATTACCAGGAAATAACCTTATTTCATGTGTTTTCGTATGGGGTAATAGAATACCATCAGAATACGCTTTATTGAAGCGTATAAACATCTTATTGTTTTGTTCTTTAACATCATCCCAGGTTAAAGGAATAGCTTCTTCTGGCCTACAACCTGTTAATGCCAAAAATTCAACATATGCACCATACCAAGAATGTCTATACTGAGAATATTTGGGGTTAAATTCATCAGAATAAAACGCAGCAATAATAGCTTTAATTTCTTCCGGTTCAAAACACTCTGTTGGCTTTTTCTGTATTCTTGGTAAAGGTATATCTTTGTAAGGATTTTTAGTTATCAATCCTTGTTTAACTGCTTGATTAACGCAAGGATACAGGCAAGTTCTAAAAATACCTTTTAATGTACCTATAGAATAAACTTTAAGACTAGTTTCAACAAAACTGCTTGATTTTTCTATTGCTAAATTTTCTTGAGCAATTTTGCTTAATAGCCTATCAAGTTTTTTCCAACTATGTTTCTGAGTAGTTTTGGCTACTCTATCCTTATTTTGCTCCTTATACAATTCCCATAGCTCTTTGAGGTTATATTCCTTATTAGCTTTTTCTTGGGCTAATTTAAGCTTTCTAGCGTGTTTAGGCGAGTATCTTGCATAGCTATCATCAAAGTCACCGAGTTCTATGTCTCGGTTAATCAATTGCGCTGCTTTAATAGCATTAGTCCAACCTTCAGGTGATACCCTGGCAATACTGAACTCATGCCTATTGCGTTCAGGATAAGTAAACCGTATTCTATATGACTTACCTTTGATATCTACAGTAACACGACCTACTTTCGCGTATTCTTGACCATGTGTGTACATTTGGGGAACTCCAAATTATTCCCCAATTTGTCCCCAATATTGCTTAGTGGTAGGTAACGAATAATGGCTAGAACCATTGATTTTACGTTCTTCAGGGGACTCATAAGCCCAAGGTCGGCAGTTCAAATCTGCCCCGAGCCATCTGTACGGTAACTAATTATTTGTCGTTATCGATCTTTCAACCCAACCCATTGCGAAATGGTCGTTGAAACCTAGCTTTTGAGATCTCTTTAATAGTTTTGAACGCTCTTATAAAGAAAGGTTTATTTTTATCAGCTAAGTCGTGGACAAAAAATAAAACTCGTTTAATGTTTTTCTTGAGTACGAATAATAACGAGATTAATGTAGAAAATTTTAATGTTGAATTGGCTCAACAAAAGTTAGAAGAGGGCTATCCTGTCATTACTTTTTGGTGCGATCGCATTTATGAAAAATTACAACATAGTCTGAAAAATTTTCAGTCAAATAATTACCACTAATTTTTCTGAATTATACGTATAATTACCGAAAGTTATTTTAGATTATTATACATAGGTGAATATTCGTGTAAAGATTTGAAAAATGTAATATTTGTACTCTTCTTCAGCCCAGAAATAATGTTAACATTCTCCAGAAACTATTTATTTGCTGCTCAGAAGCGTTAATTGTTTTCGACTGTAGTTTATTTGTATTTAGGGGTTTTTAATTATAGTTTTTTGGCTATATAGTTGTTCTTAAAATCAGTTTTTGCTCGACCAAAATTTGGTAATTAAATTAACAATTAAATTAAGGATATAAACAAAATAATTGGGATTAATTAACAGTTTTGAGCCCGAATTTTGGACTGAATTTTGTTGTTAAATTATTCTTTGACTAAGAGAAAAATTAGGAATTACCCAGTGCTAAATATAACTGGCAAGCTTGACCTCAAACAATAAATATTTCATCTAGAAGACCTACTGCTGAGAGACCGATGTAATGACCACCAAGATTCTGGTATTAGAATCCAATCCTCAAGGTACGGAACAACTACGCCTAAATGCAGAAATTCGTGAGATTGAAGATGCACTAGAGCGTGGTAAGAATAGAGAGCAATTTATTCTCCGCTCGAAAGTAGCAGTTCGGGTAGAAGATTTACAACGCTCGATTCGCCAAGAAGCAGCGAGGATTGTTCATTTTTGTGGCCATGGTACTGGTAGTCAAGGATTGGTTTTAGAAACTACATCGGGACAACAACAATTATTAGATACTCAAGCGATCGCTGATTTATTTAAGTTATTTGCGGAGCGGGTAGAATGTGTGGTGCTAAATGCTTGTTACTCCCAGGTTCAAGCAGCAGAAATTAACCAACATATTAATTATGTCATTGGCACTAAGAAAGAGATTAGAGATGATGCAGCGATCGCGTTTAGTCAAGGATTTTATGAGGCCTTGGGGGATGGCGAAACTATTGAACGGGCTTATGAATTTGGTTGCAACCGCATTCAAATAGCCATTTATGGTAGTAGTAACCACAAACGCAAGTTAGTACCAGTTTATTCTGAAGCAGAGAGTAAATGGGTGGATCTTCCCCAACATGAAGTTATTGAACTGCGAATTAAAGACCCACCCAATACCATTGTGGATTCTTTTGCTAGCTTAGGGGCTGATAGTGCAGCAATCTTGCAGCGTCCTTTTATTGCCCGTTCTCCCTACAAAGGACTAAAAAGATTTAATGCCGTAGATAAAGACTTATTTTTTGGTCGAGAGCGGTTGACGAATAAACTGATTGAAGCAGTTAATCAAAGTAATTTGGTGTTGGTTTTAGGGGCTTCTGGAAGTGGTAAATCTTCTGTGGTGAGGGCTGGAGTTATTCCTCAGATAGAGGGATTATCAGAAACACCAGCTCAGAGTTGTCTGTTTACTCCCAACCGAGATCCTTTTGTTTCTTTCCATCGCAGTTTGCTCGATCCGACAAAAGATATCTTTAGATTTACTCTGGCAAGATGACGATCTTTCCGATCGAACCTTAAATATTGTTACTTATCGCCAATTGGGTGGCGTGACTGGCGCATTACAAAAGCACGTCAAGCAAATTTATCAAGGATTATCCTTAGCACAACAACTAGCTACTAAACAAATCTTGCTGAGATTGGTTGATGTCGTTGCTTCAGAGCAGTCAGAGGTTCTCAAAACAACCACAAGTAGAAGGGCTTACAAATCGGAGTTTACTGAAATACAGGAAGAGACAGTTAATCTCCTGATCGATGAAAGCTTGCTAGTAAGTGACGACCTCGAGGGAGAGGGACAATCAACGGTGGAGATTGCCCATGAAGCTTTACTGACATCTTGGGTAGAACTCAAGGATTGGATTAGCGATGCCCGTAATACGATTTCTCTCAACAATCGCTTGGCAGAGGATGCAACTCATTGGCAGGAGTTAAAGAAAGAGAATCAGCAACAAGCAAATGAGGAACTCTGGAGCGGTTCTAAATTAGAGAAGGTTGTTCAATTAAGAAAAGATGGCACTTTTGAGGTGGTTCTCGGTGGTTTAAGCGATATGGCTAATGAATTTATTGATGCTAGTATCGAGCGACGCGGTCGACAAATGAAAGAAAAGTTAGCAGCAGCCCGAAAACTGGCTGAAGCTGATAGAAAAGCGAGGATAGAGGCTGAAAATGCCCAAAAAGTTGCTGAAGAGAAAGCCACTTTAGAAGCAGATACCAATGAAAAGTTGCGTCAAAGAGCATGGTGGTTAGGAATTTTATCTTCTGTAGCAGTTATTTTTGGAATATCAGCTTTATTTTTAAGCCTTAAATCTCAAGAAGCAGCTCAAAAAGCACAATTAAAACAACAAGCAGCAAATATCAAAGCTAAACTATCTCTTTCCCATGAAATAGGGCATTTACTAGAATCCATTCAGCTAGCGGGTGACAACCAAAAATTTAATCAGAGATGGTTTAAGGGAATTGGACAGAAAAAAACATCCCATAGCGAGTTCCACCTTTGCTCTCTCCAGAGTCTGAGCAATGCCTAAACTCTACTAAACGATGGGATAATTTTTTTCGTCGAAGTCCCTAAATATACTTTGCTGGTTTGGCAGTATCTACGGCTATGCTGAAGAGGTTTTCTTTGCCTGTGAACAAGCAGTGGCATTAGCTGCGGAGCAAGAAAACCAAGTACCAACCCATTATCTGGATAGTCGGGGACTGGCTAGAGCATTGATAGGAAATACTCAAGGAGCGATCGAGGATTTTCAAGCTTATGTTGATTCTTCTGAGTTCACGGAAGAATCTCGAAATCAACGAAAACAGTGGCTCAAATTGCTCAAAAAAGATAAAAATCCTTTTACTGATGAGGTTTTAGAGAATTTGAAAAATCATTAGGAACAAGTTCGGGAAAATTTAGAAAGATTTAAGAATTCAAAGTAGTGTTGAGTTATTCAATGTAAGTTAGAACTCAACACTAAACATGAGCTATGATCTTTCTTTATGGAGTTTAAAGCCTAGCTTTGCTATGGTTTTAATTCAAGGATTGTTGCTAATCTGCCAAAGTAAACGATTATTAGCTACGAGTTTGTCTGACTACCTCAGAATTGGCGATCGCTGGAAAAAGAGCAATGATACTTTTGTTGCTAATTTTTCCTTGGGAGTAGATAGCCAACCAACCAAATTTTCCCAACAAATTAATCAATCAGAAAACAGAGCGACAACATTATTGAGAAAACCAATTTGGGGTCTTGCTCAACTTCCTAATCCTATCCCTCCCAAACCATCAGAACAACCCCTACAGTCACCAACTAATCCGCCAGCACCAGTAGAGTTAAATCCTCCAGAAACTCCATCCCTAGAAGATTTTCCTGCTATACCTGGCAAGATCACGGTAACTAGATTTGAATTTGAAGGGAATACAGCATTTAGCAACCAAGAATTAAGCAAGACGGTCAAACAATTTACTAACTATAGTCCGTTTTAGTACCAAATATCATGATTTATAAGCGAAATTTACTCGAACAACACTCATTAATTGCATAGATTAAAAGTAAAGGTAAAAACTAAATTCCCATGTTAACAAAATACATTCAAACAGCGATGCACCAAGCTACTTATGAATTACTTGAAGATGGAACATTCTATGGAGAAATAGCAGGATTTCAAGGGGTTTATGCTAATGCCGAAACCTTAGAAACTTGTCGAGATTTGTTACAGGAAGTTTTAGAAGGCTGGATTATTCTCGGATTACGATTACAACACCAATTACCTGTCATAGACAATATCGATTTGAACTCTCAGCCAGAAGTTGCATAATGCCACCGTTTAAACCAATCAAACGTCAAGAATTGATTCGTCAGCTTAAAAAATTAGGCTTTTCTGAGCCTAAAGCTGGAGGCAACCATCAATATATGGTTAAAGGACAACTTAAACTGTTTATACCCAATCCTCATCGAGGAGATATTCGCAAAAGCTTACTCGCTCGTATTCTTCGTCAGGCAAACATTACGAGAGAAGAATGGGAAAATCTTTAAGGAATTTGCCATAATTTGCGCTCAAAAAAGACGAATGAAAACGAAAGACGGTTGCCCATTTTTCGATTCATTACAGTCCTTTTTAAAGATTAACAATTGAAAAGATTTTAATTCGCTTCCGTTGAAATTTTGTAGCCTTACAGTATTGAGTTCAAGGGGGAATATCATTCAACACATGCAGCGATCGCACCCCCTAATCAAATCTAACATTGTCAAGTTAAACGATCGAGCTAAAAAAAATGAAGCAGACAACATGGTTATCGCGATCGCTTTTTCCCTTAGCTATCTTTGGTTGCTTGTTCCCCTTAACTGCTAAGGCACAGGTAACAGCAGATGGAACAACATCCACCAAAGTTAACCAAAACGGCAATAATTTTACTATCGAACAAGGCGATCGTGTTGGTGATAATCTATTTCATAGCTTCGAGCAATTTTCTGTCCCTACAATAGGTTCGGCAGCATTCAATAATGCGGGGGATATTGCCAATATTTTCAGTCGGGTAACGGGTAGTAATATTTCCAATATCGATGGTTTGATTCGTGCCAACGGTACGGCTAATTTATTTTTAATCAATCCTAACGGAATTATCGGGAGCGAAAATGCCAGGTTAGATCTTGGCGGTTCATTTTTTGCCAGTACCGCAGATAGTTTTTTATTTGAAGGTAATACGGAATTTAGTGCTACTAACCCACAAGCACCGCCATTATTAGAGGTTGATATTCCCATTGGGGCGAATTTTCGGGATAATCCAGGGGAATTAGTAAATCGATCATTTGCACAAAATAGCGCAGGTGATTTCGTCGGTTTAGAAGTTGCACCTGGGAAAAATCTTACTTTAGTCGGGGGCAATATTAATTTTGAAGCTGGTGAAGCGACTGCACCAGGAGGCAGAGTAGAGTTAGGAGGTTTATCCGAGTCAGGAATAGTTACTATCAATGAAGATGGTAGTTTAAGTTTTCCTGAAGGTGTAGCTAAAGCCAAGGTTACTCTTGATGGTGCTTCTTTGTTTGCTAACATCCCACATCCATCAGCCACACAGATGTAGTTTTAAATATTACCAGATCGGCGGTTTTGGCGTACGCGCTTGTCCAATTTTTTGACCAAAACGCGTACGCCAAGAGAAAATAGCGTACGCCAAACCCTCTAAATGGCGTAATCTGTTTTATTATATAAAGGTTGCTGATGAATGTGGGTTACATTGGTCTGGGTTCTATCCGTCAACAGACAATACTGGTCTAATAGTTCTTTTTCTTTTTTCTCTAATCTAATGCTAATTTGTATTTTAGCCATTTATAATGGTAGCAATATGATATACAATACCAGTATGTCATATTTAGCTTACAAGACCAAACTCAAATTAAATAACCAGCAAAAAACTTTGATGCGTCAATGTGCTGGTTATGGCAGATGGGTCTGGAATTGGGCATTAAATTTTAAGCAAAAAGCCTATAAAGAAGATATTAGGCTCAATAAATCTCAGTTAAGGAAATATTACACCAACTACGTTAAACCGAAGTTCCCTTGGCAATCAAGTCTGAGTTCGAGAATCTATCAATATGTCTTTATTGATTTAGATGAAGCTTATAAGCGTTTTTTCAAGGGTATAGCCAAGCATCCGAGATTCAAGAAAAAAGGGAAATCTAGCAATAGTTTTACTATTGATGCTGGAGGTAAACCTATCAATCTTGGAGGTAAGTTACACAAATTTCCTTTCTTCGGGTGGCTTAAAACTCATGAAAAGTTACCCATTTGTTCGACCAAGAAAATCAAACATTTTCCGTAGTAACCGTACCATCTTCCTGAATCCAAGCTAAATTTTTGATTCGACTAGTACGGGCATATTCTTTAATCTCTTCTGGAGAGCGTCCACCTAAATCTAGTTCTACTCTAATCTTCGGTTGGGTGTTACGGAGTTTTTGAGCGTAGATAAAAGCAGCACTCTCTGCTTGAGGAGTTTGGGGGATTACTAACCAATCACTAGCAAGGGTTTGTTGAGGTAATTTTCCTGTAGGTAATAGACAAGAATGCAAATCTTCTATATTGAAGGCGAAACCAATACCGGGAGAAGTTTCTCCTTGAGGGTGGTATAGTCCCAGGAGTCGATCGTAACGCCCTCCCTGTCCAATAATATAAGATTGATTATCGTGATAGCTGACTAGTTCAAAAACAATACCAGTATAGTAATCAATAGTTTGTACTAAGCTTAAATCCAGAGTAAGAGAAATAGATGCGGTAGAACTACGATCGAGCAAATCTACTAAAGATTTCAAATTCCTAACGATGGCTTGCGCTTCATCATCCAAATCTAGATGGGCAACTTTAGCTAATACGTCTTTAGGAAATCCCCGCAGATCGAATAATAATAAAGCCTGTTCTTTTAATGCTGGTTCGAGAGGAAGGTTTTCTAGGGTAATCCGATCGAGGTTGGCTAAACAATAGCGTACTTGTTGCCGTACAGAAGTCGGAAAAATATTCAACAGCGATCGCGTTAAACCTGCATCGCCTAACAATATATGCCAATTTTGAATTCCCAAATCTTCTAAGCAGTCGGCTAAAAGTAACAGAATTTCTGCATCTGCCAAAACTCCACCAGCAAAAAGTAATTCTACCCCTGCTTGATAAAATTCTAATTGACGACCATGATGACTTTGGGGTGGATTGCGAAAAACATTAGCTCGGTAACAAAGGCGTTGAGGATAGGTATTACCAGCCATACGAGTTACCGCTGCCCTAGCAATAGAAGCTGTTAATTCTGGGCGCAGTCCTAGAGTTTTTTCCGAATTATCTTGTATTTGAATGACAGTTGAAGGTTTAATCGCGCCACCAGCAGTTAAGGTATCTAACCATTCCAAAGTAGAAGTAACAATACGCTGATACCCCCATTGCTGAAACTTTACTTGTAGGCGGTCGTTAATCCAACATTTTTGGGCTACCTCTAAAGGAAATAAATCTCTGGCTCCGGCTGGGGGTTGATGAATCATTGGTAATTTTTGAAGAGAATCAACAAGCTAATATTTACTGATATTCTCCTGTTATCTTACTTTTTTTTTGTACCGAATAAACCGCCAAAAATACCTCCACTGGTAGATTTAGTTTGGGATTTGTTGCCCAAGCCAGAATTAGAAGATTTTGCTTTGCTTTTGTTATTACCTTTATTGAGTTTATCTAATAACTGTTTACATTCGATCGCCACTGGATCTTTAGGGTTAGCATTCCAGGCTTTATTCATATGAACTTTCGCCATCGTTGGCTGATTTTGCTGTAAATAAGCTTTTCCGAGTAAGCCATGACAAGTGCTATGATTGGGATCGATTTTTAAAGCTCCCCTCAATTCAGAAATTGCCATAGCAAAACTATTTTTCTCCATATACTCTTGAGCCCGTCTGATAAAAGAATCTATTCTAGACTTTGAGATTAATTCATCGTTATTTTCTGGAACATCTGGACTAGCATTATTATTTTTTGGCGGTTTTGCTTTTGGCTCAATTGGGCTTTTTACAGTTTTGGCAGGTACAGAGTTTTCTCTTCTGGCTGTTTGTTTTTGGGTTAGCATCAAGTAAACTAAATTAAGTTCACTGAGTTGAGCAATATAGTTTGTTGCTTCATCTAGAGATTTATATTGTTCTTTAACGAGATTTTTAACTAGCTTAGGATAAACCAATTCTATTTTATTGCCAGACTTTAATAGCTCTTTAGCTGTTTCGCTAGCAATAGTGACTTTATCAGCTTGTTTAGCCAAACGATTTCCTATTTGAGTTAGAACTAACTTATATTCAGCATAGGAATTTTTTTGTGATATTTGTTTGTAGGCAGGATTAACTAGCTTAGAGAGAAGATCGCTAGCTAATTTTTTCTGGTCTTTGTCACCTTTACAAGTGTCAGGATGCAGTTTTTGAGCAATTTTGAGATACTGAAGACGAATTTGCTTAATATCCGCATTGAGGGGGACTCCCAAAATAGCATGATAATCAGTAATATTAAGTTTAAAAAGTCCGCTTTTAATATAAAAAGACATAGAGAATATATAGACTTATATTTTGGTAAAGCTAGAAAATTTTCTAGATATAAATCAACAATTATGTGCCTATAGTTCCCCAAAATATAGTTTTACTAACAGATTTCTGAGAGCTTTTTGATTTCTTTTAACGGGACTTTGACAAAAAACTAGGTTCAAAAAGGGGTGAAAGCCTGATATATCAATACTTTAACCTCAAAATAGCTAAATCCTTAATATATCTGGGTTTCAGACGAATTTACCTCGTCGAGGTAAATTCG
>JASJDJ010000039.1 GCA_030065635.1 Xenococcaceae cyanobacterium MO_188.B32 | reverse complement strand
GTCATCTGAGGAAACCTCAGATGTTTATACGCCCCGTCCCACCGCTAAAAGCTTCGTGGGTACTCGCCTTCGGCTCGATACATCCCACTCGCTTTTTAGACGGGGGACTTCCCGTCCGATTGAGTTAAATATTGTCTATTTTTCCTCTTTAGTTTTCCAGAAAACTTAAATTAAGATTATGAGAATGCTATAATTGATCGGGTAACATTTTGTAACAATTACTTGTATGTACTAATTTCTATGAATTGGTGAGGGTTTACAAATATACCTACTATCTTTAAAGATTAACTTTTTAGTAAGACTATTAATGGTAGAGCCATTGAGCCAATCTAAAAAATACTTGTTGTATTAAATATCAATTTTCATCGGCAGTCCTATAGCTGTTGTGAAGTAAATAGTGATAGTTGAGTTGACAAAAGACTTTTAGCTCTATCACCTTATTTTAATGCGACAAAAACTCACCCAGACAGAAAAATTCGTACTAAATTTTTAGCCAAATCTTATGAATCTACCCCCAAGTCAACTCAGAGCAATAATAACAGGAGCTAGTAGTGGCATTGGTAAAGCAACAGCCTTCACTTTTGCTAAAGCTGGAATTAACGTTGCTCTACTCAGTCGTTCTCTGGATAAATTAACAGCAGTAGAACAGGCTGCCATCGAGGAGGGGGTAGAAGCCAAAGCCTATCCAGTAGATTTAGCTCGCATCGAAACAGTTAGAGAAAAGATCGCAGCGATCGCGACAGAATTCGGTCCGATCGACATTCTTGTTAACAATGCAGGAATGGGCTATACTAACCCACTAGCAAAAACTTCTCTAGCCGATTGGCAGCAAATTCTTAATCTAAATCTAACTAGCGTCTTTCAGTGTGTTCAGGGAGTATTACCTCAAATGCGCGATCGAGCTACAGGAACAATTATTAATGTAGCTTCCATTGCAGCTTATAATGCCTTTCCCGACTGGGGGGCTTACGGCGTTAGCAAAGCTGCCCTAGTGGCATTGGGTAAAAATCTAGCAGTAGAAGAAAGAGCTAACGGTATTCGTGTAGTTAATATTGCTTCTGGTGCTGTCAATACTTCCCTTTGGGATACAGATACAGTTCAAGCAGATTTTAATCGAGAGGCAATGTTAACTCCAGAAATTGTGGCTCAATCTATTCTTCATGCTGCACTCCTACCAACACAAGCAGTCATAGAAGAGATGACAGTTATGCCCAGTGGAGGGGCTTTGTAGAGAGTAAAACTGAGCAGAAAATCAGTCTAAATTCACTGATAGTATTTTCTAGCCAGCTTTACCGCACTTTTTTATAGTGTTCTCCAGTATTTCGTCACCGTTACACCGCCTTTTAACGAACGGGGCGTATAAACTTGAGGGGGCGGTTGGCGGGGCGTATAAACTGCCGAGGTTTCCTCGGCAGACAGCCCCTTGCGAACCTGCGTCGCCAATTCAAGACCCCCGTCTGAGGTGTCCTCAGAAGACAGCCCCTCCGGTGCCTGCGGTGCTCGGCGTTCCCCGGTCAATTTTATCGAATTATATGAGGCAAGAGTTTTACTCACAGTTTTTATTATGACAACAGTTTCTTCTAATGGTTCTTCTAACGGTTCTAGTACTTCTCAATCTGTAATGCTAAACACAACCAGTGGATATCAGTCCAAAATCAAAGAACAAATTTCTAGCAGACCCGATCGCAATACTCACAATGGTCAGCAAGCAGAAGTCCATACAGATTTAGCAACAGATAAAGAACAGATGATGGACGCTGTCAAGACGATGCTCACAAGTGTAGGAGAAGATCCAGAGAGAGAAGGACTACTTAAAACTCCCAAAAGAGTTGCAGAGGCAATGCAATTTTTGACCCAAGGATACAGCCAATCCTTAGAAAAAATTGTCAATGGTGCTATTTTTGATGAAGGGCATAACGAAATGGTACTGGTGAGAGATATTGATTTCTTCAGCCTGTGCGAACACCATATGTTACCTTTTATGGGGAGAGCGCACGTTGCCTATATTCCCAATCAAAAAGTAGTTGGTTTGAGTAAATTAGCCCGAATTGTGGAAATGTATGCTCGTCGTTTACAAGTACAAGAACGTCTCACTCGTCAAGTTGCCGAAGCCATTCAAGAAGTATTAGAACCAAAAGGAGTTGCAGTAGTTATGGAAGCAACTCATATGTGTATGGTTATGCGCGGTGTACAAAAACCAGGCTCTTGGACAGTCACTAGTGCTATGGTTGGAGTATTCCAAGAAGATCAAAAGACTCGCGAAGAATTTTTAAACTTAATTCGCCATCAACCCAGTTTCCTCTAAGTTAATAGTTTTTTTGTTAACTCCCTCAAATTTTAAAAAATAAACAGTCCAGCTAAAGACCTTGGCTGGACTTAAAATTAGGAGAAATATATTTATTTGACGGGATTGGAAAAAACCCTTCCTCAACGTAAGTTTAGAGTTGGCTCTTCGGCTTCGATAGCTAGTAAATTGACTTTTACCAGTAATTAATACCAATTTGTTTTTTGGTTGCCAAAAATTTTTGTAGGAATAATTAGCCTTCTGGGTTTTCCACTTTGCTAATATTGGTACATCCTTTAGGTAATAGCCCTGACAATAATTTATTGACAACAAGCATCTAGCAATTTGGTATAAGAGTAGTAGGATTTGTCTTTTTAGTTTTAATCAATCCCCAACTATAAATAACCAGTGTAAATACGTATTTTTTACTTGCTTAATATAAATTGTAGTTATTTTTACTGAATTTGGAGTTAGGAAACTGCAAATTCAACATTTTTGGGATAAGCATTAACTCCGAACTCCTTACGCGTACGCGTACGCGAAGCGGGATACCGAAGGTCACTTACAAATAGTATGTTTACTAATTTTGAATCGACAATTGTTCAAACTAGTCAAGCTGCAATTAAGACAGTAATAGGTGGAAAAGGAGAGCCTTTATTGCTACTCCACGGTTATCCACAAACTTATTTTATGTGGCATAAAATTGTCGATCTTTTAGCACGAGATTTTACAGTTATTGCTACAGATTTACGGGGTTACGGAGATAGTTCTAAACCCCAAGGTGCAGCAGATTCTAGTAACTATGCTAAAAGAGTTGTTGCTCGAGACCAAGTAGAGGTAATGTCTCAACTAGGCTATGAAGAATTTTATTTAGTTGGACACGACCGCGGTGGTAGAGTAGCCCATCGTTTAACTCTCGATCGTCCTCAAAAAGTGAAAAAGTTAGCTGTATTAGATATTGTTCCTACCTATGAGTTATATACTACAGCCGATCGAGAATTTGCTACTGCTTACTATCATTGGTTTTTTCTCATTCAACCTTTCCCGTTGCCCGAAAAATTAATTGGCGCAGATCCAGAATATTTTTTACGCACTTGTTTAAACAACTGGAGCAAAATACCAGATGCTTTTACTCCCGAAGCTTTAGCTGAATATTTACGCTGTTTTAGAGACCCTGCGGTTATTCACGGTACTTGTGAAGATTATCGTGCCTCGGCTACGATCGATCTCGTGCATGATGAACGAGATTTAGAGCAAAAAATAACTTGTCCTTTGCTAGTACTTTGGGGCAGTAGGGGTATTATTGGCAAGAAATATGATGTTTTAGCAAGCTGGCGCAAAAGAGCAGTTAATGTTACTGGCAAAGCACTTGACTGTGGTCATTTTTTGCCCGAAGAAGCTCCAAACATTACTTACTCAAGTCTCAGAGAATTTTTAATCCCCAATTCCTAAGCCCTATCTATGTTTAAGACTCGCTCCAGTATGTCTGGTGAATAGCCAAAACAATGCTCGCAAGCTATCTCTCAGAATTTCTATTGTAGGTTCGGGTTTTTCTTTAGAAGGAATAGGAATAGAGGTAAAAGTAATACCTTGACTACCTAAAACTATCATCGCGATCGCGACCGATCTAGGCATATGAAAACTAGATGTAATCAAATAAAGATGCTTGATATCTTTTTGTTTAAAATCGTCAACTAGAGTAGTAAAGTTAGTTACCGTATCTGTAGCACGACGGTCTAAATGTACCCGCTCCTCAGCAATGTCTGCCGTTCGGAAAATTTGCCACGCTTGTTCATTGGAAATTCCACTAGAAACCCAGATTTCTAAAGAAGGATTGATTTTGGCAAATTGGGCGGTAAAGGTTTCTCGATCTGGACTACCACCAAGAGTCAGAATTGCTTGGGGGTACGGTGCTTGATATTGAGCGATCGCCAATCTTAGAGGAATTACAATTAAAGAAAAAATAATTAAGCTAATTAATGACAATAAAATAAATCGATGTTTAAAAATAAAAGTAGTCATACTTGTTTTAATTCAACTACAATCGTAGTTGTCTTTTAACGATCTTTATCTCTCAGAAAATATGAGGGCTTACTCCCATGTTTCCCAGATCTATAAGAAATATAAACTTATATTTTTAAACTTATATTTTTTTAGATAGAAAAAAACAATAACAAAAAAAGCAAAAAGAACTTAACTTATTAAAATTAAGTTCCCGTAGCAAAATATTATGAGTACAATCGATCTTCTTGATTCTAGTGAACGGGGATAGACTGATTGTCAGCAATAGCTTGATAAACTTCTTTCATTTGGGCAGCTATTTTATCCCAAGTATAATTATCTAAAATAAATTGACGAGCGCGATCGCCCATTGCTCGAGCGCGATCGGGATTTTGCAAACATTCTATTAAGGCAGAGGCTATTGCCTCTGGCTCCATATCTACTACACGAGCAGCTTGTGCTGTTGCAGCCTCGGGAAAATTACACCCTTTAGTAATAATGCAAGGTAATCCTGACACCATTCCTTCTAAGATTGACATACTAAAACCTTCAGAGTAGGAAGGAGCTATATAAACTTTGGCAGCAGCTAAAGCAGCATATTTGAGAGAGCCTTTAATCATTCCAGTAAAAGTAACAGCCTCTATACAGCCAGCTTCCACAAAATAATTACGCACAGTAGGAAAAAAGTTGATACTATCTGGTCCGGCTACAATAAGATGAATGTTAGGAAACTGTCGATAAGCTCTAGCAAAAGCAGAAGCTAACAAATCTAGTCCTTTTTTGGGGTCGATACGACCGAGAAAGAGAATTAAGGTTTTATTGCGAGTATGGGGAAATTGCTGGTAGAAAATTTCTGGAGTAGGCAGTTCTTGGTATTCTTGAGTATCGATACCATTGGGAACGACAATAGTTTGTTTGAATCCTAAAGATTGAAGATTTTTAGCTTCAGAACTAGCTAAAGTTTGAATAGCCTTAGCTTTTGCTAATGATGCTTTTTCTACTAAATTGTAATAATATTGTTTTTTTCTGGCTTTATAAGATAATGCCCAGGGTTCTAACATACCGTGAGGAGTAACAATATAAGGGATTTTTTTGAGTTGACATATCTTATGAGTAATGGAAATTAAGGGTGCAAACATAGTGTTAGTATGCACCAAATCGTATCGAGATATATGTTTGAATAACCAGCTAATTAAAGGAATACTAACTATAAAATCGTTATGATGCCAACAAGGGAAATATCTTAATCGATAATTTTTTTCATTGAGCCAGGTATTTACAGGAATTGTAAAATTTTGAGCATAGCCAGCATTAGTTGTAATTAAATCGAGAGAAACTTTATGATTGCTTACTTCTCGAGCTAGTTCTTTGACACTTTTAGAAGTACCACCATAAGTAGAAGCAAGATAGGGAATTACAGCTAAGACTTTCATTATTAATTAAGAATCAGAACATACAGAACGATTAACAAATTGATATTGCTGCTGATAAAGATTAAAAGCTTTACACATCGATCTGGGTAAAGCTATAGTCCGTTTGGGATTAGATAAAGAAGAATCAATGGCAGATATTATTTTGTTACCCCAAGAAGAAAACCAATCTATCTCTAAAAATTCACACAGATTTTTTAAAGTGGTGAGAGGCTCTTTTAATAAGATGTCATAAGAAACTTCTTTGAGGCGATCGCCTAGCATGGCTTTTCTGCGCTCGATCTCTCCTAAGGTTACTAACCATTCATAGGCTGCTTTCGATAAGTTATCCGACAGGATGTTAGCTTCTTCAGTATAGTAACCAGCAGCAATACCATCTCGTTGCAGAATTGACCACTTTATTTCATTTACTCCCCACCATTGATTTAGTGCTGGTTTACCCATAATTTTATAAGTGCTGGCAGATGCCAACTTATCGATCGAATAACATACATCTACACCATCACGAACAAGATGAATAAATTTTGAATTAGGAGCAAGTGCTTCTAGATATCCAATACGCATGGCATTGAGAGGAGTTTTTTCAATAGTGAGCTTGGCTTGTTTATTTTGGCGAGCAGATTTAATTAGATTTTCAAAGTAGAGTTTTGTTTGTCGATCGCCATCAGCAGAATCCATTAATAAAGAAGCATCTACTCGATAAAAAAGGTTAAGAGCATCGGTTCTACGGTCAATTGCTGCCCATAAATGGTACGGTTCAAATAAATAATTTACTTGGGGGTGGCTACTAAAAATTTTGCCCAAAATTGTTGTTCCAGAACGACCACAACCAACAATAAAAGCCATAGACGAAGAGCTATAATTTTGGAGTTGGTTTCTCGTCTTCAAAATCCTGACTTGTCTTTGCGCAGATAATTTAAGCCATTCATACTTAAATGCTCGACCACAAGATTTTAACCCTTCACTAATCGAAAAAGTCTCTAAAGCCACTATATAAACCTCTATTGAATCTCATGAGAGTAAACCAAGATTAGGCAACTGCGTATTTAACAGCTTGGATTAAACCTGTTGCAAAATATTCAGGAGAAAACTTTTGAATATGCTCTAAGGCAGCTTGACCCATTTTTGCTCGATCGACATTGCCAGAACTCATCTCGAGCATTAAATTAGCCAGAGCCTCAATATTTGTAGGCTCAAAACCAAAACCATTTACACCTTCAATCACTAAATCTTCAAAACAGCCACAGCGGTTAGAGACAATAACAGGTAAGCCAGCAGCCATAGCTTCATTCACGACCAATCCCCACTGCTCATGAGTGCTTCCATGGATAAAACAACTAGCATGAGCAAAATAGGGTAATAGCTCTTCTTGTTGCAAAAATCCTGGCAAGTGAATAACATTTTGGAGAGCAAATTTGGCAATTTGTTGTTCAATTTGAGGGCGTAATTCCCCGTCACCACATAAAACTAAATCCCAAGCATCTTGACCTATTTGCTGACGATATTGAGCATAGGCAGAAATAATAGAAGGGATATTTTTTTTAGCTATAAACCGATTAATAGTTAAGAAAAAAGGTTTTGTACAAGGACTAGACAAATTGCTAATTTTTTCAGGATGAAATGTATCATTACCTACCACATCATAACCTAGAAAAATAGCTGATTCTGGCATTCCCAACTTCATTAAATAGCGTTTTTGTGGCATACCTCCCACCAAAGCACATTTAAATCTGCTAACAATTAAACTTTTTATTTTTTCCTTCCACCAAATTCTCTGAGCATCTTCTTCTGTACTTTCTGATAATAAGATAGCAGGTTTTTTCGTTGACAAACACCAAAAAAGAGCCATAAGTAAAGATGGTTTAAAATAACCAGAAATCGCTAATAATTCTGGATTTATTTGGTTTAGTGTTTTAATTAATTTTTGGATTAAATCTTTAAAATTAGTTCGTTCTAAATCTCGGTCTCGAACAAGGGAAATAAGTGGAAAAACTAGATTATCTAAATTGACTTTCCAAGGATATTTTTTAACAGATCTAGCTAATTCTATCCCGACTACTTGATACTCGGATGATGGAGAATAAGCACTAATACTTTCTAATCTAGCTATATGGTAAGGACCATAACTAGAAAATAGTATACCGATATTTTTGTTCATTGTAAATTTCGATAATTTTCCAAATTGTATCGATCTAAATTAGTTTTTTTTCTGGCAAATAATGTGACTAATCCGAGTACACCAACTTGAAATATTCCTTCTTGAATAAATCTTCCCGTACCATGAGTTATTGCAACCATAGCGGGAGTAATTAACGCAGCATATAACAGAGTACCTAGTGTGCTTTTGTAATAATTAGATGAAAACCAGAGAGTTTTAAATAAAAATGCTATTAACGCAAAAACCAGACAGCCAAAATAGTCAAATTCAACAAAACTATCACCAATTCCTGTAAATGTCGTACCGGGGTGTATAGTGTAATGATATAAATATTTCAAATAATGATTTGTTCCCCAATTAAACTGTAAAGCCTTCTTGAGTCCATGCCCAAAAATCTGTCCTGGAAAATATTGAAAGACAATATTATCCCAATAGCCGGTTCCGTAGCCATGTCTTCCAGTCATAACTGAAGCATCCATTAGCAAGGCTGCATTTCTTAGTTCTAAGATTTTTCCCTGCAAAAGTACTTCCATAGAGTCTTGAGATGTAGACATAATTTGTTCCCATTTATTAGTAGCAATATGGCCCCACAAATTTCCGCGCATACTTCCTAATAAACGAATAAAATAAATTCCTAATAATGAGAAAGCTAAAATAATAAATCTTGGTACCGTAAACCTTTTAACAAACCAAAATAAAACACCAATAATTACTACAAAAGCTATAGTTGACTGTCTACGACCTGATATTAAAATAGAGCTTAATAGTGGATAAGCTGTAATTAATGTACAAAAAATATATTTAAGCTTAAAATCTTTTAAAGTCTGTCTCAAAAAAATAGCAAAAGCAATGTATAAAACTTTGGCAAAAAATACATAAATAGTAGCTCGACCAGTCCAATTACCATTGGCTGCTGTTTCGATATTCGTGCGAGAAAGTAAAAAATTAAAGAAGTGACCAAAAATCATTAAAGCTACTCCTGCTTTAAATAGTTTTCGATCGTCGATTTCTATATTTAATTTTTTCAACAGTTTAGGATCGGGAGAAAACTGATACCCAATCCAACACATAGCAGCACATAAACAAGCCATCAAAAAAACTCGCTCTAAAGCTCGATCGCTTACTACTCCTGGATTGTTAGTAAGAGAAAAAGCTTGAGGCACGATAAAAGAAATAAAGGTTGCTCCCATGAAAAAAGGATATTGATAAATCCTTTCTAGGCGCATCATGCCCCAGCCTAGTAAACCGAAACAAATAATTACAAATAAATAAAGATAAAAATGGTGCATTAGGGTCGTAATTAATTAACTAATAATATTGAGTTAGCTGCAATTTAATACAGGCATTTTTAAACAGTTGCGAAACATATTTAAGTAAGCTGGAGTAAGAGTTTGCCAACTGAAATGCTCTCTGACATATTCTCTTCTGGCGATCGCAATTTGAGGAGATTGGGTTTGTTTTAGTAATTCAGCTAATGTCTTAGTTAAAGAACCAGATTGAGATAAATCGGTGAATATTCCTTGGTCTTTGAGAACATATTGCATGACTGGATAATCGTGAACTATACAGGGTAGTCCATGAATTAATGCCTCTAGATAAACTCTGCCAAAACCTTCTTTAAGAGAACCAAGCACAAAAATATCTGCTGCTTGATAGTAATCTTGTACTTGTTCGTAAGGGACACAACGAGCAGTAAAGTTTTCTTTACCCAAATATCGTTCTGCCAACTGCACAATTTCGTTACTATTTTCATCCATATGTCCTAGCATTACAAGGTAAGGTCTAGGTTCTGGTAAAGCAGCAATTTCTTTAACTATATAGTCCATGCGTTTATGAGTAGAACTAATCCAGCCGACACTTAAAATAAGAGGACGGTTAGTAGGTAAATTAAGCTGTTGTCGAAGCCGAACTTTAGCTGCTGGTTCGTAAACAGGAGGTCCTTGGGGAACATTGATACCGTAAGGAACTAAAGAATGTTTGTTGGCTGATTCCCCCGCTTGGAGAGCCATATCGCGGTAGAATGGAGCGACTTGTTGTACATGATCGGTTCGGGAAAAAGGTGGATTGCAGGGACCACCATTAGAAAATATGAGTTTGTAGGGAACACCTATCTCTTTGCGCCAACGATAAAGCTGAAAACCTAAATTAGAATCGCTGTAAAAAATAATATCTGGTCTATTTTTTCCGATCTGTCTAACTAGGGGCAAAAAAGAAGATAGTTGTTCGACTACATAACCATTGCGCTTAATTAGTTTGCCCACACAGGAAGCCATTTTACTATTACGAGGCAAATTCCACAGTCGATATTCGTCTGGTTTCTCTTCCCCTGCACCTTTAAACAGTGTGATATTTAGTCCTTCTGTGCCATGTAATCCATCAAAACATTCACGAGCAAAAGTCTCTATACCTCGGTTAATAGTGCCGACACCAGTGCAGACTAGATGTACTTTGATAGGTGGAGTATAATTCATGAGAAGTCTATCTTGACAAAAGACTTAATAAAGTGGCGAAATACTAAAGAGTGTTTGCTGTAATAATCTATTAGTTTGGAGTAAGTGGTTTACGCAAAGCAGTAATAGATTTACCCATCTTGGGTACATATTTGAAGCAAAATTGAGGACCAAGTCGAGATGAATGCTTAACAGTTCGTCCCCATACTTTCCAGTTTGGATCGATATTTAGTTTTAACAGATCATATTGTTGATTTTCAGCTAGATATCTAATAGCTACACTTGTTGAAAAAAATAAACTATCGTGGAAAGCTACAATTCCTCCTGGTTGCAGAATCCGATCGATCCAGAATGCGTCAACAACCTTATGACCTATATCGTGAGCCCCATCAACAAATACAAAATCGTATTGGTTGTTCTTTTTATATTGATGGTAAAGAAACTCTTCAGACTTATCTTCTAGAAAATCTACATATTCTTGCAAGTTATATTTGTGAATTTCATTTAAGCCAATTCCTTTTGCTAAATTGAACTGAAAAGGATCGAGAGTAGTGTGTTTACCTTCTAGGTTAAGATGTTTTCGACAAGCTGCCAAAGTTATACAAGCTGTTCCTTCACCTAAACCAAAATCTAGAGAATGTTGGGGTTTTTTCTGTAAATAGAGTTCTGCTAGAATAAAGCATTCTTCCATCCTAGGACATCCGCTTCCTAACCGCATATTTCTCTGATTCCCATCCTGGTCGGTTTTAAGATAATCTTGATAAAAACCGTTAATGACATCATTTACAGGTGTTGGAATCTTCATATCTTTTACTCCTTTTATTTGTATAAGGTTTGTCTTGTTGGCTGTGAACGGCTAGTTTGCCATTAGTTAGTGCAATAGTGTAGATTCTTATCCTATTTGTAGTTCTTGAATCAATGCTCGATCGATCGACTCGGGAATAGGTTGAGGTCTAACATCATCGGGGAAAGATGGTCTTTTACTATCCAAAATGGGTAATAAAAATGCGTGAACCAACCGTTGTACTAAACGTATAGGAATTGGTTTGAGATGGTTAGTAAATTGATATCTTGGTAAATCTGTACCTGGTTGCCAGTATTGCAATTGAGGGTCATCATTACTAACAATAAATTGTCGCCAATTTGCCTGTGACCAATGATGCTGTTTGGGGTTAGCCCAATTCTGACGGTTAGTGGCATCTGCCATCATAATTGCTCTGAGACGACAGCGACGTTCTAGTTGAAGAGGATCGCGATGGGGATAATGACGAATAGGTAATCTTTCTCTCGCAACAAAGCCAGCATTGATAGGAAATGAACAGTTGACGGGCCATTTCATAGTACTGCGGTAACGACACAAGCGAGGTTCACTATAATAGCTAGGGGTAAAATAACGACGACGTTCTGCTATGGGTTTTTGTCGGTCAGCAATAGTTTCTTCTCCTTTGTTCCAAGCTTCTACCTCTTTCTGGGTTAGCTGAAAGTCGTAGTATTGATGGTAAACGATGGTTTCGTGTTTTTTGAGATAAGTTTTAACAAATTCAGGGGGTGGAATATGATGAAATTCATCGGCATCTACTCGTAAAAACCAATCCCCATCTTGCATTTGCTGACGAGCATAGTGAAACATATATCCTCTTAGTCTAGTTTCGCAATAGTAGACAGGCTCTTTTCTAATCGGAATAATTCGCATATCTTGGCAAGCAACATCTTGAACTATTTCCCAAGTTTCGTCAACACTACCAGTATCAAAAACATAAATAGCATCACACCAGGTAAGAAGATGTTCTAAACACTGTTGGATAATGTCGGCTTCGTCACGAACTGGAAGTAAGGCGTGAAATTTCATTTTATTTTTCTCCTTAAGAGCAAAACTTTGTTGATTAAATTCAAAAGTAATTTATGGGGAAATATTTGACACAAATAGACAATAAACCAAACTAGATTTTTAGGAGAAGGTAAACTTAGGGCTTTTTGCAAACATCGATCGCGCTCTGGATAATAATTAGCCTGATGAAATTCTAAAGCTCTAGTTAAATACAAACGCACAAAACGAGAACCTAATTTAGTATCTAAATAATTTAATTGACGAGCTAGAGAAAGAATATAGTCATAAGCTAACTCTGCGCTATGAGTGTATTTGTAATCGAATTTTGCAACACTAATACGCTGATTTTGATGACTCCGAAATAAAGAACCAATTCTGTCATCGTATAATGCTTCGTATTTATATAGTTTAATTCTTGCTCCATATTCCCAATCTTGACTGCCACTCAAAGTTTCTAACCACGGTCCAATTTCTCTAACCACATTTCTACGGTAAAGTGGAGCAGAAGTATGCCATAAATAATCGATAACATCGTTATGCCACTGAGAACTATTTTTCCCACAAAAACAGTTAGGAATTGGCTGGAGATTTCGCTCGGCTTGTTGGGTAAGAAAATAGACTAAAGCAGAATTATTTGTTTTTAGTTTATCTACTCCCCATTCTATTTTTTGGTGAGTAAGAACATCATCAGAATCTAAAAACTGAATGTATTGACCTCGAGATTCAATTAAGCCTAAATTCCTAGCAGCTTGCGCTCCTTTTTTAGCTTGACATAAATAACGAATGGTTAAATTATCATCTTGTTCTGTTTGAGATATGGCGTTGTCAATTACTAATTTAGTCGCATCAGTAGAACCATCATCTACAATCAGTAATTCTATTGGTCTATAGGTTTGTTTTATAATAGATTGAATCGCATCTATAATTAATTCTGATCGATTATAGGTAGGAATAATAACAGATACCAATCCTTCTAGATAATTTTCACTCATCCAGCGATTGTGATAAGTTTGGGGAATCGATCGAGGGGGAATATTTTTAAGTGTAGTAATCATAATTAAGATATTTTTAATCAAAAGTAGCTAGTTTAATTTAACTAGAAACTAAAGTTTTTTTACTCTTTAAATTGTTTAATAATCTTTGCTTATATTGGTCTAGAGAACCCAAAATGGATTGTTCTAATGCCATTTGGCTCATGTTTGTTAACTGTTCTGGATTATTACTTAAAAAATCTAGTTTCGCGACTATGGCATCTACATCTCGAATCGGTACTATGTAACCATCAAGGTTATCTCGCACGATCGAACCAGTATTAGGAGTAGTAATAACAGGGAGTCCACAGGCTAAGGCTTCGTAAGTAGCTACCGCCGAACCTTCACAAATAGAAGGTAATAAAAAGACATCCGCCCAGGCATAATGCTGGTGAATTTGCGCTCGCGGTACTTGTCCAACTAACTCTAAGTGTTCTTGCAAACTAGAAGCAGCTTGATCAGACACATTAATCGGCCCTACCAGCCGAAAAACGGCTTTTCCTGCTAATCTTTTAGCTGCTTCCAACACATAAGGACTTCCTTTGCGTAATCCCACAGAACCAATAGTTAAGACTCGCAGAGGTCTATTTGGAACAGTTTTAGGAGAAACCTGAAACTTAGTGTCTACTCCATAGGGAACTACTAAACAACGCTCTATCGGGCCACCACATTTGTCAATACTATCGCGCACAAACTCCGAACCACAAAGGATTATATCTGCTTGCGACCATTCTTGTTGCTCTCGATCGATATATTCTTGACGATACTCATCCTTTTGCATTGGTTCTGACCAACCTGGATGAAGTTCTTGTTCTGCTTGTAAAAGACTATATTCGATTTGATGAGGGGCAATGGTTTGTTCCATAATCGTTGTTAATCCTTGCTGTTTGGCAGCTTGGAGTATTTCTAATCCTGCCGTATTAAAGGTATATATTCCCGTTCCTCTCAATCCTTGTTGTAAAACTAATCTGTTGAAAGTTTTTCCCGCCCAGAGAAAGGTTTTGGTTACTTCCGAGGCTGAAAAAGCTTTTCGCAAACGTCGAACATATTCAAACCCAAAACCAGAAAAAGCAGTAATTAGCTTACTTGGTAGTTGATGTGGTACACGGCCAGTTAAACGGGCTAAAGATTTACTTTGCAACTGGGATGGAATTAAACGGAGATATTTAGGTAAACCTTTAACAGCACAAATATCCGTGTAGAAATGTTCTAGCATCTTGGCTTGATGCAAAATTCGAGGGATAGCATAGTGACCGCGTGCCCCCAGTTGAGCAACAAGTATTTTTTGTTGATGAATCATCATGATGTGTGTATGGGCTTTTTAAAATGCCTCATTTAAGTTCATTATTTTTTTGGCAATGACCTGTAATTCTGAATGATGGTCTTTTAGTAGATGAACTGAGAATTTATGATTTTCTAAGGTTTGAGATAGAAAAGAAGAGTCGTATGCAATTGTATGCTTCTCACCAAATGCAAAGCTTTTTTTCTTTTTGAAACCCGATAATGTATTACAACCATCACAATTGGGTACAAATATTGCTAAGATACCGCCAGTTTTTAACAGCTTGTAAAATAATTCAAATACATTGGATATATCAGGCAAGTGTTCTAGAACATGACTGGTAAAAATTACATCAAAAGATTCCTTGGCTAGGTTGTTAATTTCTTCTAACCGATTGATAATATCTACTCCCAGGTATTTACTGCCAAACTCCGCTCTTGGCTGAGAAATCTCAAAACCAATAGTGTCATAACCAGCCTGTTGAAATTGCCAAACACCATATCCCCAGGAACAACCAAAGTCTAACAATTTACCTTTTGGTACATAAGACTTAAGTAGATCGATCTTCCCAGAAAAATCTTTGGTTGTATTTTTAAACTGCCGTTCTAATAAATTTTTTAACTCTAAATTACTGGGTAGATCGGTGGTTAATCCTTCTTTATAGTCAAACTGATAAAATCTTAAGTTTTCCTCTGGTTTTTCTTTAGGAAATCTAAACATTAAACCACAGTTTTGACACTTTCGTAGCTGAACTAAAAAGTACTTATTTCCCAACACTTCGGCTTGAGTGTGATGGCAAAAAGGACAAGTCTCATCCATTGGCCCACTCAAATAAGTTGTTACTACTTTGGTAAGATATTTTATATTTGCCATTTATTCATCCCGTACACTAATAATTTGTTTCGTATTTAATTTTTAAGCTAGGTCAATTTATTTCTCGAAAGCTTATTTATTATTTCCAGCATTAGCGATACAAACCTATCTGATTGAAATATTTCGATCGCTTCAGATTGTAAGTAATTTTGTCCAGAATCATACATTTTTTGCCATACAGACTTAGGACAGTCTCGAATATATTTAAGTAATTCTAAATCTGTAGCAAATTGACGAGCATCGACAAAAGCTTCTTGAGGAATATACTTACTAATATTGTTATCCCCTAGATAAATAGGAACAACTCCTGCATAAAAGCAGTCAAATATTTTTTCACTAATATAACCGTAGTTTCCAAAAATGTTTTCAAAAGCCAGACAAAATCTATATTTACTTAAGGTTTCTAATTTAGAAAGAGATGTTCGTCCAAAGGCATTATTAAATGGTCTAGGAGGAATAATTTTATGCAGCCAACTAATAGATTCTCCTTGCCATCCTTTTCCATAAATATTGAGGAGATGAGGAAATCGATTTTCTGCCAATCTCGCTATTTTTCTCCGTCGTTTACATAGATCGGATTTTTGTTGTCTGAGTAATTCTAACCAAGAGATTTTCCATCCACCAAAATGCGCTCCAATTACAGGTAATCCTGTCCAGCCCAGATTACGTTGAGCTAGTAATCCAGCGTATTTATTAGTATTAATCATGACTAAATCTTTACGTTCATCAAAAGAAACAAAACAGGGTAAGGATTTTGGTATACCTATAGGTAGTTGATAATGAAAATATTTATTTTCATCGCACAAATTATGATTGAAGGTTATAACTGCATCAAAAAGATTGTGATTTTGGGGATTATAAAAATGGGTTCTACTTAGAGGTGATTCATAAAGTAATAAAATAAAAGGAGTATGTGGGGCTTGCTTTTTAGCATTGATAATTTCGGCTTTGTCAGCAGGTAAATCCTGCACTAAGATTAAATCAGCTTCAGATAAAGGATACATATCCCAAGTATCAATTTCGATACCTCGATCTTGGGCGACAGAACGCAACTTATATAAAGGATATTGCCAATGATTAGCTCTAGAGTCTTGAGGTTCAAAAATATGATTTTTCAGTCCTACATCATAACAAGGACGCATAAGTATTCTCATGAGAATAAGACTATTTAAGATTTTTTATAGGGATGGATAAATGATTTTTCCAGGCTATTTCTTTGATTTTTTTAAATCCGAGATTATACAAGGATCTCTGCCTAAGTACCTCATCAACTCTGCCCAACAATCCTTCTATTCCTAAAATTTCGTTATCACCTTCCAGGTTGTAGTGCCAAGATTTGAGTACCTTATACCAGTGAGGAAGTATATTTTTTAGATCACCTATAAGTCGCACCTGCCAATTTTGACATAGTTTTCTTTTTAAATTATGTCGATTACAATCTAAAGCAAAATAATAAGGCTCAAGAGAAATACTTGCTGCACCAAAACCACGACAAAGATGACGTAAGTATCCCCACTGTAGTCTGTGGGCAGTGATAAAATGCTTTAAATGTAGTTTGGGGTCGTACCATAAACGCCATCCCGCAAGTCGCAATGCGTAGCAAAGTTCTGTATCTTCACCAGCACTTAATTTTTTACCTGTTCTACCTGTAAGTAATGAGCTAAAACCTTGGTCTTTTAACTTCTGCCACGCTGATTTACGGACAGTTAGTCCAGCTCCCCAAAGCTTACCTTTAGTATCAGTAATATCAGCTTCTTCTGGAGCTTGCAAACCGATGGCATAAGCTGCCTTATGTTGTTCAAACCACCAAGGTGGCTCTATTTCACAAACTGCTTCAATTGAACCACCGCACGCCCCAACTTCGGGATGTTGTGTCATTAAATCAAAAATACGCTGAATCCATTGAGGACAAACCCAATTATCATCATCAACAAAACTAACAAAATTGTATTGTGCTTCTTGAAAGCCTTTTTCTCTGGCATAACTCAGTCCTAGTTGAGATTCATAGACAACTCTTAGAGGGGCTATTAGTTTTTCTGACCAGCAATTGAGGGCAGTTTGTGTTGTCTCATCAGTGGAAGCATTATCAACCACAATTACTTCCCAAGGTAGTTCCTCTTGAACTTGTTGATTAGCTAAGTGAGCTAAGGTTTGAGGCAATCTCTTGGCACTATTATGACAACAAACTACGACACTGACTCCATTGATAGTTTTCATCAGTAATTTAATTGGTAGGGGTTAATTCCAGCGATCGCTCATGCGTAAGAAGCAGTCTTTTTTGACAAAACAAATATCTGTTTGTCCTAAGGCTCCATCATAGGGTCGACGTAAAAAACCAGGAATGTCATAAACTAAATATCCACGCTCAATCATGAAATTCACGACTTCATGAAAAAGAGGTTGTTTTTCCATAAATCTAAATAAAGATACCTCCAGAATAAATATGTCAACAAATCCAAATAGCTTTTTACCTCCTCTGAGAACTTCAAGTTCAAAACCCTGAACATCTAATTTTGCCAACTGAGGCATATCTATTTGATTACTATCAATTAATGAATCAATAGAAATAACTTTTACCCTTCTTTGTTTGTCCTGTGCTTTTAGTTGTGCTGATTCTTTATATAAAAAATTGGAGCCTGATAGACGATCTTGAACCGTAAAAGTCAACTCTTTAATTTCTGCTCCGGCACCGACTAAAAAATATTGAGACCCAGGATTTTCCTCACAAAATTTTTCCATAAATGATTCCATTTCTGCTAGAGGTTCGATTAAGAAACAATTGGCATCAGGAAAAATCTTTTTAGCCATTCTGCTCCAGTCTCCCTGAGACGACACAAGTCATAACCTAAATGTTGAAAGATCTTTTTTACTGTTTGTTTAACAATCATAATCTCAGCCTTAGTAATTTATGCTCTTTGTAATCTTGAACTAATCATTTGATAAAATGCTCTGGTCACTAACATCAATGACTTTAAAATCATCTTGATTGATGGTGAACACAGTAACGCTTCTTTGAGCTGGCTGAAAGCAGCCACAAAGTCACCCTTATTAATGAATCTCTTGGCATCATTAAAGGCATAATAGGCATAGTGAATAAAAGCCATTTTGGAAAGCTTTTTTGCATATTTTGGGGACAATTTTTCAGCTAGATAAGATTGAGAAAAATTAATCGCATTACGTATATCGACAATATTTGCTCCAGACCTAGTCAATTGAGAAGATTCTGAAGACGAATGTAAACGATAAGATGCCAAGATTTGAGGCTCGTACCACACTGGATAATTAATCGCAATTCGCTTCCACATCTCCCAATCATTAGACCAACGTAATTGCAGATAAAATCCACCCAATTGTTCATAGGTTTTACGTTTGACGACTATAGAAGGACATTGAATTGCTTGAGATACTGCAATACGTTCTATCCAATTAGAGAGGATACCTGGTGTTTTTCTTTCAAGTCGGGATAAAAAGTGTCGCTCTCCTTCTTCATTAATGTAGGCATAACGACAAAAAGCTGCTCCTACATTTGATTCTTGCTCTAAAGATTCCTGCAAACATCTATAAAACCCAGGCATAACGAAGTCATCATCATGTAATATATGAACCCAATGACCGCGCGATCGAGCAATGCAGGTATTCCAGTTAGCATAAATGCCAACATTTTGAGGTTGACGATAAAAAGCAACTCTACCCTTGCCAACTTCTTCGACAATTTTGGCAATTTTTTGGGCATTTTCTGGTGGAGAACAATCATCTACTACTTCTATTTGCATATCCTGCTCGTCAATACCTTGATTGAGAACACTTCTAAGAGCTTGCTCTAAATATTCTATACGTTTATAACTGGTAATCATTACTGACCAAAATGGTCGATGAATTCCTTCTGGAATAGGTTCGATCGAAGGAAAAGCTATATTTTCCTCTGAACTAGTTTTAGATTTATTCATTGAAAAACTGTTTACGTTTGTCATATTAACCAACGGAAGCAAACTCTCGATTTTCTTTTACTTCACTCTCAAGCAAAACTTTTCGAGTTGCTTCTAGATAAGCGTGTCCCCATCGTTGACAGGGTTCTAAATGATTACCTTCAGCCCACTCATTCCAAGCGTTAATAAACACTATCTTTTCGCCAGATTTACTAGTAGCAGTCTTTTTAATGGCTTCTCTCAGCCAGCGTTTGTAAATTTCAGGTGTAGAGTTATGCAAAATAGTTGCATTCTTTTGACGACGGGCAGTGTTGTCCCAAGAGGGTGTCACGCAAGCAAAACGCTCGTACGATACATTAGGCTTTGCCAGCATTCTCTTAACTACATCTGAATATTCATAGATTCTGTGGTCAGAATATGCTCTCTCCGCAAATCTTAGCTTTCGTGAAAATTCCCAAAGTCTACCTTTTTGTAATGGCAAGCCCATTTGTGTCCAGTCTGGCTGAAACTCAACAGACGCATCAAAGCCCATGACACTAGGATCGTCATGTTCATCGGTAAAACTCTCAACTCTACAGAGAAAAATATCGCCAACTCCCAGTTTATAAGCCTCTTCCCGCCAAATTTCAGCAGTTTTTTGCGGATTAGGCAGATTATTGACTCGATAAACCAAAAATAGGGGTTTTCCGTCAATCTGAATATACCGAGGGTCTTGAAAAACTCTAGCTAGCCATTGTATATGGTGTTGATCGTCTTCTTTGCTGTAATTCTGTTTGATTAAAATTTCTTTTTCAAAACCATCCCAACGACGTGTCCAGTTTTCATTTGCCCAACATAAACAGAAGGGAAAATCTGGCTTTCCAGTAGCTAAGACTTCGTTAAAGGGACGCTCCAGCAAGCGTTTTCCATTAAACCAATAGTGATAGTAACAAAAGCCATAAATTCCATACTCTCTAGCCATGTCTGTTTGAGCTTGGCGTACTTCGGGTAGACGCAAATCATAAAAGCCCAAGTCTGTTGGTAAATGGGGTTGATAATGATGGAGAAACAGAGGCTTAGCTTTAGTAACGTTTGTCCACTCAGTAAAGCCTTTACCCCACCATCGATCGTTTTCTGGGATGGGGTGATATTGAGGAAGGTAAAAAGCGATCGCTTTAATATTACTACTCATAACACTTTCTACTAATAAAAACTTGTAAATGCCTAGCATCAAGACCTAAACTACGATCTATATGCAAATAAATCGTTGTTGACATTCCTGAATGTTTATATACGTAATCCACAAAATCCGCTCCCCAATCATAGGTCACTAGAGAACCTCGATCGCTAATGGGATTACCATGATAAACTGCTTTCTCTAGATATTTAATTTCTCCATTTTCTATGGTTGCTCTTTGTCTTGAGTGTTGAAGTTCTGGATACCAGGACATGGTAAAAATGTGCATTCCGCCAGGTTTTAAGACTCTGGCAATTTCTTTAAAAGCCTTATCTGGATGAAGAATATGTTCAAAAACATCTTGAGTAATAAATAGGTCAAAACTTCCATCAGAGAAAGTAAGATTTTCTAGATTTTCACATCGAAAACCCCGATGAATTTCACCAGGAGTAATATCTGGAAAATACTGTGAGCAAGAATAATTTTGACATTCTTTTTTCAGATAATCTGACGATCTTGAGCCAGGAGAAGACTCATGAATTAAAATTTGCCTATAATTAGGCACAAATAATTTAATGGTATCGATCAATGCTCTATGTCGTGGAATAGAATTGCATTTAATGCATTTATACTGATCTCTCAACCCAGAACCATACTCTACGAATAGTGTTTCTTTATTACAAATTGAGCAAAAACCCTGATTGCTAGGATGATTTAGTAAAGACAAATATTTAAAATATTTTTTTCCCTTGGCTATATATTGCTTAATCATTAGCTTACTAATTTCTTTTTTATGGAATAAGATGATTCCGATATCATTTAATTAATTTGAATAATTTTAATTTTAAGAACATTTGAAAGTACTAATATATTTAGTAAAAAAAGATTTATCTAAGACGCAATTATTATTGTTTTTGTAGTATGCTTGACTGGCTTTAAGACATTGTTCTCTTTTTGAAAGATAAGCTACTTCATCTTTGATTATGTGATTTATTTCTGAATATAGTTTATCTTTTGGTAGTGTAAAATTTTCTCTAAAGCATTCTAGATCTGGAGTATAGTATGCTTTCTCGCAGGTTAGAAAATAACTAGGTAAACCACTAGCTGCACAAGTAACTAATGCACCACTAAAAAGTCCGATCGCTATTGAACCTCTTTTAACATCAGTTGTTAAAGATAGTTTAGGGTTGGAAACTTCAAATTTATTAGAAAAGTTTGCTAAACAGTAATTCCAAAAGTCAGAAAAACTTGCTTGAGGATGAGGTCGAATAATAATTTTTTTAATATCTTCAAGTTCTAAAAAATTTTTAATCAAATAATTAAGTTCATCAATTTGGTTCTTAAGACCATTAAACTTAACAGCCCTTCCTACAGATTGATCGATAACAAGAACGGTTTTTTCTGCAAAATTATTTTCAGTTTTGACTATGGAGTCAATTATCGATCCAACAGCACAAAATTCAACTTTTTTGCAATTCTGATAAATCAATTTATAAAATTGCTGATTTAGGGACTGTAGTAGTTGTGCTGATTGTTCTCCGAATGTAAAAAATCTATTAACCGTAACAGGGATATCCAATGAATGACTGATGACACCATGTTGAAAACAAAAAACAGGCTTATTAATTCGCTTAGCATACTCCTTGATAGAAAAGGAATGGTCATCCCACTCACAGCGTAAAATGGCAAGATCGAAATTGATTTTTCCTATGAGGCAAAACCATACTAACTCCGAAAATATAAGTAAATTGCAATTAACATCTTGTTTAAATTTAATATTATTTCTTACTAGTAATTCTGAGATTAGATATAAGTCTAATCTAGAAATAAGTCTAGATAAAAATAGTAGTATTTTTCTGACAAATTTTCCGAAAATAAAATCTATTTGTATAAATGAAAGATGTTCATTATCTGTAAATAAATCTTGAAAAAGATTTTGGGTTCTGCGATCGCTTACAATTCCTACTTTATGATTGAGACTCAAGCAGGCATTTACAAGTTCAAAAAGTATTTTTTGTTCTGATTTGCGAGAAATAGTTGAAAATGAAGGATTGATTAAAATGTCATAGTGAAGTTTTGGTCTTTGATTAAATTTAGCAAGAAAGCTTATTAGAGTTAAAAATAAAGATTTAATCTTTCGATAAATTTTAAGATGCTTGTTTATTTGTATTTTATTTGTATCTATAAACTGTGATTCAGCAAATTCGACATTATAAATTAAATACCTAAAATATTTAGAAAGATCTGGGTCTTCCTTTGCTAGTATTTGCTGTGCTTGCCAAAAAGCGAGTGCTTCCCCTCTCTCTGGGAAATGAAAATCCTCGTATTTCCATTGTTTTGTCTGTTCCATTGCTCTCAATTTTAGAAATATTTTTCGAGTTTATTTAAAGAAATCCAAAACCCTTCACCATCATTTTTGTGTCCTTGCCATATTTCTGGAATAAAAGAGGCTTGACTAGCTGTTTTGGCTAAGTCTTCCGCTAAAGCAGGAAAATCAATATCCCCCTCACCAATTTGTAATCCTTCCCCGTCTATCCCTTCAGCATCAGCAATATGTAGATGGGCTGTATAGCCAGCTACTTGTTCGATAAATTCTTTAAAAGACCATTTATGATGGTTGCAAGCGAGTTTAGAGTGAGACACATCTAGACAGATGCGATAGTTTTGTTCTTGACAGAATCGCACCGTATCTTGGGGAGCAACAAACAAGTTATGGTAGCGTTGTCCGCCAAAATGCCAAGGGAAAGGAGGCATAGTTTGGGGGATGATTTCTACTCCTTCTGTGTCTAAAGCAGATAAACTATAAATTAGCAGTTCGTATAATTGGCTTTTGTCGGAACTTGGTAAAGGTTTGTCTTCTGTAAAACCGCCCACATTAGTTACAATACAGGGTCGAGAAGCTTGACTGAAATAGGGTTTAAGCGATCGCGTTAAGTCAATTACTCGTTGCAATTCTTGAATTGAATGCTGACGGTAATCGTTATCTGTAGAACATAAGTCTAAAATGACATCCCCTGCAAATAATTCGGGACTATGTACGACTAAATCTAAATCGTAAACTCGATCGAAATACTGTTTAATATCTTGTTCTAAATCTTTATAACTGAGATGAAACTCTAATAAGTCAGGATTGGTTTTACTTAAAATGGTTTTAAAGTCGTGGTAGCGTACGGGCAGACCCCAAGGACGTTTAAACTTGTAAGCACGAGCTAAAACTCTTTCTTGTTCTAGATCGCTAGGATAGAAAAAATCTCCTGTTTTAAAGTTTCTTTTGGCTTTTTTGCCGATTAACTCTTTTTTCCGATTGGGTTGCAAGCCCTTACCTGGACTTTTAACCTCAATCATCGATTCAGTAATAATTTCTCCTGACTGCAAATCACAATTGATAACTAAGCTTTTAGCCAAGGTTTCGCGGTTCATCAATTCCCCTTGACTCAAACGGCGATCGCCTGAACTACCGATGGCTGTTTCTACCTGGCGTATCCCCTCTACCATTGCTTGAAACTCTTGGGGTAAGAGACTCACTTTATGATCGTTACCTTCCATAGATTTATCTAGGGTAAAGTGTTTTTCAATCACTTTTGCCCCTCTTGCCACAGATGCGATCGCTACATTAATATCTCTTTCATGACCAGAATACCCTACAAGACAATCTCCCAATTCTCGCAGACGGTCTAAGTAAGCTAAATTAATATCTTTAAAAGGGGCAGGATAGGTAGAGTTACAGTGCAGTAATACATAAATTGCTCCTAAACCCTGTAATAAATTAACTGTTTCGATAATCTCATTTTCTGTTGACATCCCCGTCGAACAGATTAAAGGTTTGCCTGTCTTCGCCAACACCTTTAAAAAGTCATGATGAGTAAAATCGGCAGAAGCAACCTTATAAGCTGGCATTCCATAGTCTTCTAATAGACTTAAACTATTTTTATCCCAAGGAGTACATAAAGGTAAAATACCTTGCTCTTTACAATAGTCAAAGGCTGCAAACATCTCCTCTGGACTTAATTGGAAGCGAGATAATAAGTCTAAAGTATATTGAGAGCCTAAATCTTCTTTGGCATCGTTAGCATTACCAGCATTAACATATAAAGAGTTCAGATCCCGTAGTTGAAATTTGGCACAATTTGCACCTGCTAATACGGCTGCGTCAATTAGTTGTCGCGCTAATTCCAAACTACCATTATGGTTATTTCCAATTTCCGCAATAATGAAGCTAGGAGACTCTGCATCTATCGTAAACTCCCCAATCTGGACAATATTAGAGCGTTTTCTGGCAACAGCAACTAAATGATGGCTTTTATTAATTAAAGGTACAAACTCAATTTTGTCTGATAAGTAAGATTGAATCTTTTCTGGTTCATCCCCGTCAAAGACATACTTGAAGTTTTTATTGGCAACTTTAGAAACTGACTTATTAAGATCGATCGTCTTTTGAGTTATCAACCAACGGCGAAAATCACCATCGGTCATCACTCCTTCTAGTCTTCCAGACTCGGTTACAGAAAAGATAACCTTACTCTTGTTGTCACTAATCTTTTTTAAAGCATTAATGACACTGTCTTCAGCAAAGACAATATATTTAGCTATATTTCTATCAATAAGCATTGGCTATAACCTGCTTTTTAAGTAAAGATTCGGCAATTTCAAAATCCAGAAAAGAATCTATTTCCCAACTTGCTGCTTCACTCATGGTCAAAAGGGCAATTTTACCACCGAGGCGATTATTTAACTCCTTCAACACCCAGGGCTTAAAAATATAAATAGAACCATTTTCTACGTACTGTGATGGCATATCTTGACGACGAGGACGACGACGGTAATCGTAGTTGATTGATTTAGCTACGCCGTCAACTTCTTGCCAAAGAAATCTATGGTCAGAAGAAACCGACAACAAAGAATCTGCCCCTTCTGTTTTAACCTTTCTGATGGCATTGTCAATATCTGTTCCTGTTCTAATAGGAGAAGTGCATTGTAAAAACACTACTAAATCTATAACTACTCCAGTAGCTTCAATTTGTTTAACTGCATGAATTAAAGCCGACTCCGAAGAAGCTGTATCTCCTGCTAATTCATCAGGACGGTTAATTATTTCTGCGCCATAATCTCTAGAAATTTCCGCAATTTTGCAGTCATCCGTAGAGACATAAATCCGATCGACAAGTTGGGCTTCTCGTGCATCTAGAATAGAATGAACAATCAGAGGTTTGTTTGCAAGGGAACGAATATTTTTACCAGGGATACCCTTCGATCCTCCTCTTGCTGGGATAATGGCAACTTTTAATTGTGACAACTTCAGGGGGTTATACATTGAGGACTTTCTTAATAAGGTCTAAATTTTGCTGTGTGAGACTCCATAGCTTGCTTTGTGCTGTTTCCAACTGAGTCTCTCTGTGAGGAAGATTTGTATAGATGTCATTAAGATCGTGAATCAACTTCTCAGAAATAGTGGGATCTTGCACCTCAACCCCCCAATCAGAATGCCCAATATCATCGAGGAAAAATTGCAGCTTATCGTGACTTATCAGACTATAGATAGGACGATGTAAACCAAATGGAATCATTTGTGCATGACCTCGCATTCCTACAGCAATAGTAGCTTGGGAATATTCATGCAGAATATCAACAGGTGGAACACTACCAATATTAACTTCCTCCGCAAAAAGACCTCTTGCCCTAAACCAATAACGAGCGTCACCATCAATAGACACATGATTAAAAAGCTTAATCTGCCATCCTTGGCTCTTTAGCTCTAAGAAAGCATCAGCCATATTCCACAGTATTTCATCCTCTCGCTTGCCAAAGCGAAGATGATGACGATCGAAGGCAATATTAACAGCTAATATGGGCTTTGAAGCTTCAGTATGTTGAGGCAAATCTGGATAAAAATGTCTCAGGACAGTAGTTGGACAGGGTTGATAGTGAATTTTCTCATGTAAAGACTCAGGCAAATAATCTTTTAGAGCTTCAATACTACCTCGATTACGAATACCAACAAAGGCACTTTTCTCAATCAACAATTGAACATTTTGTTCAAAAATTGGTGCAAAGTTTTTCTGTCCGCGAAATTGATTATATCCAACGGCAAACAAAATAATCGGAACTTTAATTTGTTTTAAAAGTTCTATTGGACAAGCCCATTGCCAACCCGAACGTTCATTAGGATTAGAGTCTGCAAGAAATAGACCACCGCCACCAATAACTAAAGCGTCTTGCTGATTAATTTGAGCAATTGTATCTTGAGTTACTGGTTCACGGAGTGGGATAAGGGTAAAGTGAGTTGGACAAACTTCTTTTTGGAAAAGCCATCTAACTGCTGGAAATAGGAGAGTATCGCCTGCGTTACCATTACCGTGTAAACCTACATGAGCAATTTTTAAGCTTTTGGCTAATATTTTATGAGGCTTTAGTGCAATATTCTGTGCATCCAGAGGATTTGCAGTCATGCCAAAGCGTTTTTTCACCTTGGCTAAAATCTTTGAAGGAATTTGCAAGGGAGACTTTTTTGCTAACGTCAATCCTCTCTGAGTTAAAGAAGCAAAACTACCCAATTTACTAGCCTTATGGTAGCTTCCGTCAGATTTACTAACTGTCTCTTGAATAATAGTTTTAATTACATCAATGTCATTTGAGGCAACTGAAATAATATCTGGGCTAACTTTTTTAGCAATAACCCATAATATAATTCCATTCCAGCCACTATCAATAATCTGAAACCCAGCTTTATCTAACAAAGAAAAAATGACTTTCTCTGATAAAGTAATCAGACAAATATCATCGAGCGAAAAATCAAGAATGCCACTATACCAACGCTCAATACTCTGACATTCTACAAAAAGATATCCACCAATTTCTAGTAGATAATTAATATCACTCAAACAAGCAATCGGATTTTTGGCATATTCGATAGAATCAAAAGTCGCAACTAAATTGAACTTCTGAGAAAATTCTGTTTTTTTGAGAATACTCTTTTTTATTTCAAATCCATATCTCTCTTGAATAGCCTTAAGATCGATATTACTTTGCTCTAAACAGAATGCCTTAAACCCAGCAGCTTGCATTAAGCGTAGAAAGCTTGCTGAACTCGAACCCAATCCTAAGACTAAATTTTTACTATTTTTTATATTTAAATTATTTCCCAAATGCCTGTCAATAATTTCAAACTTATTCTTAGCATTAATTTCATCTTGAATAAACCAACTTTCATCGAGAATAATATTAATATCTTTAATACTTGAATCAGACTGATTGTAATGCATAGAACTAAAATGATTCCAAATTTTAAACCCAGGTGATTGATTTTGTAGTTCCCATGGTTTAGGTTTACCTGAAAAATGCGGAACTTTTATAAAATTTGCTTGATAATTTGCTTGATAGAGAAATTGAGGTAACGATTTTGTCGCAACAAAACTAAAAGAGCTCTTAGATTCATCAAGTGAATCGGAAATACCAGCAAAATTGTAGCTCCAATGTAACTCTTTAATAGAGTTAGAAAAAGAATTTAATAATAAATTAAAAATAGATTGATCGACAAACTTATAATGCTCCATATACTGAAAGAGACTTTGATAGTTTTTCTCCCAGTCTTTTAAAACAGATGAATTTACGCCTACAAAACCCGTATTCAAGCATAAGCCGTCAAGCTTTAATCCAGGAAAAATAGAGCGAAATATATCTAATGATTCTGGCGCGATCTCATCACGCATTGAATGGGAGATTGATGATTCTAAAGTACTTCTGACCCCTGCTCTTACTCCAACAATATCAAAGTCTCTCAAAAAATTAAAAACAAAATCGACTTTTCCCAGAAGAAGAGTGTCAACATCCATATAGATTTGTCTTTCATAACCTGAATAGTGAGAAAAAAGTGAAGCTAATGCAGATATTTTTAAGTGTTTATGAACTATTTTTAGACTACTAAAATCATTTAATAATTCAGTGATATCGACGACTTTATCAACTCGTGACTTTAATTGTTCTTGTTGAGCTTTAGTTATTCCAGCATCAAGAAAAACTATGGGGAAATTAGAAAAACAACGTATACTCGAAATTAAACTTAAAGCACCTTGAAAATAATTTGAATCACAAGATGTCACAAAGCAACAGTCACTATACATAAATTTATTTCCCTGAGTTTATGATATTTCACTCAACTTAACTGAATTTGGTCTTAACTTTTAAGGGTTATATAGTTGAAGTTCATCATCTTAGATATGTATTTTTGCATTTTTTTACTCCAGGCCTATTTTAGTTAGGGTAATAGAGATCGAAATTCAAATTCAAAGTTTTTTCGATCGAAGAAAAACCTTTTAGTAGTCTCAAAAAAGAAAAATTAAAGATCGGTATTGGTTTTTTAATTTCATAATTAAATTCTATTGAGGTATTATATGAAATATTTTCAAGGCTATTTACCTGCCGATACCAGCTTTGTATAATTTGCTGAGAGCAAGTACTTTTGCTTGTTTTCTGTGCAGCAAAACAGAGAATTGCTCTGGGGTAGTGAGAAGGTATTTTGTTATAGGTATGATAGGTATCGTAGCCATTTTTCCAATAAACATCTTCCGAATATTGTTGCATCTTAAAATAGTATTTAGAATACTTATAATGAACTTCAGGACATATAACAAAGCCTAAAATTTTATATTGATTAGTTCCATAGTAATCATGTAGCAAAGTAGGAGATATTTGATAGAAACCATGATCGACGTATCCATTGACTGGATGAACATGAACAATAACTCCATTTTCTTTTAATATTTTGTGTATGTTTTGAAGGGCATTTGGAATATTAAAGCAATGTTCTAGAGTTCCAGTGTCAAAGATTAAGTCTGCTATAGAATGATATTTCTCAGGTAAATTGATATTATTTAAATTATGAACAATATCAGCTCCTTCATAGTCACTAAAATCTATGGCTTTAAACTCATCAAATCCTAAAGAACTAAAAAAATCTCTAATACCTATTTTTTGGTTCTGATTTTTTTTGGATTTTATTGTTTGATTACATTCAATTCTCAATCTATCAAGTAAATTACTAAAAGTAGAGTAGGTAATATTAGAACCAGGATTTCCAAGAAAAACAGCCGTTTTCTTATGAGCTTTATGTCCGTCTGAATACTTATTCATGTAGTTGATTAACTTTTGCAGAAAAACTGCATCTTCATACATAAGAGCCATAGATACACCTTACATAATTTTATTGAAATTTATACTTTATTCTTATAACTTATATGCAGTAATATCCATTCTTTCAAAAAGAATTTTATATCCATTATTAACCAATAAATCGACACTTTTTTGTCGATCTTCATCTTTCAGATGAATATGCTCATACCGAATTACAGAGGGTTTTATAAGTTGTAAATCAATAGATTTAAGTATTTCAAAGTCGTAACCTTCTGTATCAATTTGAACTAAATCAACTCGTGTCATTCCTTCTGTATTGATAATCTCTTGAACTGTCATACATGGCACATTAACTTCTTCAATTAAAGATTCAATCTCTGGAAATTTATTTTTTCTCTTTGTTAGCACTTCTCGATTAAATGTGCTAAATTGAGGTGCATAGGGAGTAAGAGAAATAGCTTCAGGTCTTAAGCGATAAATTGAACGATGTCCAGGCTTGCTATCAATAGCGACATTTTTAAAAATTAAACCCTCAATTCCATCATAATTTTTCAAAAGCCGATCGTAATATTCTTTAATCGGCTCAACAAAAATACCTTTCCATGAATGGTTAATAACAAATTTGCGAATTGGATCGTTTGTAATCCCGTCAAAAGAGCCAATCTGAATAAAGTTTACTGGGGTATCAATACTGGTCGTCAGATGGCTAAAAATATGTTCGTAATTAAACTTAAATAGAGATTTTTTAGGGAGATATATACTTTTACCCTCAATCTCAATTAGATGGGAGGAAGCAGTTTGCTCAGTAGAAACTTTGTTTTTTAAAACTTGTTGTCCAAAATTCATTAAAACGGGTGTCAGAGCAGCTTTAATTTGCTTTTTCATAGCTTTAAAATTGGTAGCAGTTTATAATTGTAAATTACAAAATAATTCAGCTAATAGTTAGATTATTAATTGAAAGATATTGACTTCAAGACTTGCCATTGTCGAGGCTGATAAAACATATTGGTATTTACTCCTATTCCGCTAATCTGATTTCTATCCTTAACTTGAAACTTGAAGGATTCAACTTCATCAATTCTACCTGGCGGAGGTACGGTATTTATAACTAGTGTTGCTTCATATATCCCCTGTCTAAAATGACATGGGGTCATCTGGAACTGTATTTCTATTTCTTCATCAGTAACAGATATAAAATTGCGATCGAAATAGTTTGAAACTTTGAGAATTGATTCTCCTTCTCTACTCAAATCTCTAATATTTACAAAAAGAGCTATTGAAGAAAAATTCTTCCAAGCACTACAGCCAACACACAACGCTGCATATTCTCCTACTTTTGGCGATTCTATAATAATGCCTTGCTCGTCTTTGAAACATACATATTTGATGTCTAAACCGTGACTATGAGATTTTGACTTTTTCGGAATCTTCAAAACGGAGCTTTCTATGTTGTGTTTATTTAAAAATAAATCTTCTTCATATTTTTCTAATACATCGTTTACTCGTCCTTGAGTGACTAATTCTCCCTGACAAAGATAGACTGCATTTTGACATACGTATGAAATTGTCGAGGAATTGTGAGAAACTATTAAAAAAGATGTTCCTTTTGTTCGTAAATCAGCTAACTTTCTAGTGCATTTTCCTCTAAATTTAATATCACCTACTGACAAAACTTCATCAATTAATAAAATATCTGGTTCAGTATGAATCGCAGTAGCAAAACCAAGACGCGCAGCCATACCAGAACTATAGGTTTGCACTGGAGAATCGATCGCATCACCAATCTCGGCAAACTCTACTACTTCATCAAATCGATCGTCAATTTCTTGTTTAGTTAAACCCAAGATTGACATATTGGCATAGATGTTTTCTCGCCCTGTCAGAATGGGATTAAAACCGGCACCTAAAGCAATTAGCGGTGCTACTCTACCTTTAACTTTGACTGTTCCCAGATCGGGTTTAATCAAACCTGCAATAATACGCAGCAAAGTAGATTTACCACTACCATTTTTGCCAACTAAGCCTAGTGCTTCTCCTCGTCTTAGCTCAAAACTGACATTATCTAAAGCCCAAAACTCTTTTTTTCTGATTTTGTCACTTTTTTCTCTAATTCCTAATAGATCGCTAGCAATATCCTGAACTCCATAAAACAAAGACCGTTTTAAATCTCGACAAAACTTTTTAGACACTCCCTCAACTGAGAGAACAACTTCACTATCTTCTGTCTTACTCGACGAAGGTTGGTCTGTCATACTAATGATCATTAGGAACTAATCCTCTCAACTACATAAGGCATGGCTACTCGATAAATAATCCAAGCTACTATCAACCCAACTACACTCATTCCACTAGCTATCCAAAAACCGACAGGATCGGAAATAACCCCTGTGGTAGCTAATTCCCTTGTCGTCACTAGTAAAGGAGTGACAGGGTTCAATCTAACGATCGCGCCAAACATCCCTTCACTAGGAACTGGATAGACAACAGGAGTCAGAAACAACCAAAATCCAGTAACTAAAGTAACCCCCATCGAAATATCTTTATAAAGTGCGCCCATAGGTGCAAGCATTAAACCAAGAAAAGTTCCTAGTAAGACTAGATGAATTAAAGCCACAGGAGCGATAATTACACTTCCAGTCACTGGCATTTTGAACCAGAGAAAAAGTAAAAAAATCAAAATTAGCTTGATACCAAAATTAAAGAAAACTTCTCCCAGTTTGCTCAGAATGATTGCTTCACGGGGAAAATTAATCCTAGCTAGCATCGATTTTGCTGAAGTTACTGCCTGAATTGGTCCATTAAGTGCTTCCACAAAAGTCTGCCATAAGGTCATGCTAAACATTACATAGGCTGGATAAGGTAAGTCTGTATTGCCAATATTGATAACTCCATTTCCTTTGGCAAGAGTGAAACCAGCAGCAGTAATAATTGGTGGAATAAAAGCCCAGACAACTCCTAACAAAGATTGACGGTATTTAGCATTAATATCCCTTACTAACAACTGCCAGGCTAATTCGCGAGAAGCAAGCAAATCTCGCCATAGCTCTTTTAACAATAGAGCTGGTTGTTTCATTCGACTTTTGGGAGTGTAAACTACCCAATCTGTTTGTCGATCGACTATTTTTCTCGAACGTAATCTTTTAATTGCACCCATAGTAAGACCTTTGCTTTGTTTTCTCTAAGGGTTTTTTAGGAACGACGACGGAACTGTTGTAAAATACCCTGTCTTTCTTCTGGATCGTGACCATTGCCATTATCATTACCATTGCCGTTGGTATAGGCTTGGTTGTAGTAAGAGTCGTAATAAGAGTAAGCGTAGTAATCAAAATCAGGATTAACCATATTGGCTACAAACCCTGCTAAATTACAACGACTGTGGTGGAGAATTTCGAGAGAGTTTTGTATGGCTTTAGGACTTACTCTACCAATACCAGTGACAAACAAAATACTATCTACCTGACTGGCTACACTTTTAGCGTCAGCCATTACGCCAATAGGTGGAGTATCCATGAGCAGGTAATCATAACTTTCTCGCCATTCTTGAATTAGTTGCTTAGTTTTTTCTGAGTTTAGTAGAGCAATAGGATTGGGAGATGTATCACCAGAAGTTAGGATATGCAAGTTTTCTGTTATACCAGTTTGGACAAAATCAGACCAAGGTTCGTCGCCAATGATGGCATTACTTAACCCTCGTTCATTGGATAGTTTTGCTAATTTGTGCATTCTTGGCTTACGCAAATCGGCATCAACTACCAGTACTCTAAATCCTAATTCTGCCAGTACCAAACTTAGATTATAAGTTACTGTGGTTTTGCCTTCAGAAGAGGTAGAAGAAGTAAATGCCAAAGACTTAATTCTGCCAGTTTCTAACATTAGATAACGCAAGTTCATGGCTAAGGCACGTAACCCTTCTGTAAAAGATGAGTATTGATAGCTCCTGAACTCTTGGTTATTTCCAGTATTGATATCAATGATAGGATAATCAACCTCAGGAATAGTTCCCAGTAACGGTAAACGAGTTAGTTGTTTGATTTCTTCTACTACTCGTACTTTTTGGTCTAACTGTTGTAATAACCAGGCTGTAGCTACCCCTAAAAATCCTCCTGCCACTAAGGCGATCGCCAAGCCTCGCTGAATATTAGGAGAAACAGGTTTTGTCGGCAGATAAGGAGCATCCAAAATTTGCCAAGGAGCAATTTCTTCGGCAGCAGCTATTTCTAATTCTTGTTGTCTTTTTAGGAGAAAATCAACTGCCTCAGATTTAACTTTAAACTTGCGTTGTAGTTCAGCAAAGGTTTGTTGTAATTGAGGTACACTTTGAAAATCTTTTTCTACTTGTGCTTTAGCTCGATCTATTCCATCTATTTGACTATGCAGAGATGCTAATTTTGTTTGTGTAGTTAGAAGTTGATGAGCCAAGTTTTGTAAGGTTGAAGCAGAAGTACCTGTTTGAGAGCTAGAATTAGCTTCTGAAGCATCGCTTCCCGATTGTTCTGTGGGTGCTGCAATTAGTTCTGGTTGAGAAACTAGTACTTGGTCTAAACTGATCCGAGAAACAGCATCTCCTAAAAGCTGTTTTGCTCTTTGTTGCAATAATTTCCTTAACTCTGCTCTTCTTAGTTGAATACTCTCCATTACATGGTAAGTGTCTTTAAAATCAACACTTCCCAACGCATGGTCAGTTTCTAATCCTTTTAGTTGAGCAGCTAAATTTTGATAAACTTGGTCTTGACCGAGTACAGTATAAATTAAAGCAGTGTCAGGATTTTGACCCAGTTCTGCTAGTTGACGAGATATCTCTTGATACTCTCGTTGAGTATGAGCTAAGGTTATCTGTGCTTGTTTGATTTCTTGTTCTAGAGCTTGTCTAAATTCTCCTATGTTTCCAGCATATTGGTCGGGATCGACCATATTATAAGTTTGCCGAAACTGACGGATTTCTTTGGCTGCTTCATCTAATTCTTGCTGAGAGCGAGGCAGTTGTTCTTTAATAAAGGCAATGGCATTGGTAGCCTGCGATCGCTGTCTTTCCAAACTATAATCTACATAAGTAGCACCAAGAGCCTCTAAAATTGCTTTAGCCTGTTGTGGATCGGGATCGATATAAGAAACAGTTAATATATCTGTAGGGGTATCCCCTACTAGTGCCTGGTGAATAGATAGTTTTTTTAATACTTCAGAAATAGGAATACCTGCAAATACTTCTGGTGATTGTTTCATTGCTTTTGCCACCAGAGAGTAACTCCGCAAAATCATAATTTCTGTAGAGAAGTCTTTGAGATTGTAATATCCAGTTCTTGACTGTTCGGGCACTACCGATGCAGATTGTTTATTTTTAGCACTATCTAATAAAATCAGAGTTTCTGACTTATATTTGGGCGTTTCGAGCAAAGTAGGAATAAAAACACCAACAAAGGCGATCGCTCCTACAGCTAAAGCTGGTTTCCAGCGACGAAAGACAATTTGCTTTAAGTCTGATAATGAAAATCCTGTTTCTGAAGAAGGTAAATGAATTACGTCGGGCTTTGCTAATGTATTAGTCATAATATTTAAACCTTGAACGAATAATAGTTACGGCAATACTTTTTTTACTATCCACAGCATTTTTGCTTACAGTATTTCTGGCATTTTACTGATAAAAATTAATCTAAAGAATCCACGAATAACAATATAGATATTTACCTTTTAAGTCGCCTCAGTGTATACACTTATTTGTCTTATTTCTTAATGTTAAGATTTTCAATCAGGTGTTTTTATGTAAGCAATTTATAATCATTCAATCCAAATTATATTCAATTCTTGCCCAAAGAGTATTTTTCCAAATAAATAAGAATATACAGGCAGAAATTAGCATACCTAGATTCCATTTAAGGCAATTCTTAATAAGTTTATTGGCTCTTTTTGAGCGTGTATTTTTTGCTTGCGAACGCAAAAAATTTTCTTGTTTTGTTATATTGTCGAGCAAATTTTTTTTTAAAGACTTAGTATCGACCGAGTCAGGAATGTTAATTTTTGTACTAGCTTTTATTTGTAAAATATTTTTAATTTGCTCGGGAGATTTTGCCGATCTTAATTGCTGCTTAAATTCATTAATCGGGTCTATTTTTTGAGCTATTTGAAGGTTAACTTTAGCATTCTGACCATGATAAACTCTAATACTGTTGCTAATATTCAAAGGAATCAATAAAAAAAAGGCAATTGCCAAAATCAAACATAACCAAGACAACCATTTAAGTAACAATTGCTCAATAGGAGTGCGATCGTTCCTTTCTCCATAATAAATTAAAGCTATTCCTAATAAAGTAACCGGAATTCTTTCTACTAAAGCTCCAGTTGTTTGTAATTCCCAAGCAGGATTCATTAACTGTGGCGGAATTGTTAGACTAACAAAATCAATTACAGCCATTAAAAATAATCCATAACCTACCAATCTAATGACGGAGAGAGAAAATACCTGTTGACTACGAAATTGATTCATCATGAGGGTCTAATACTAAGGAGAGAATTTTATAATTCAGAAGTTCAGGAGTTCAGAATTAACAGATATTTAGAAATTAATTATAATCAGAAATATTCATAGACTAGGAAACCGAGGTTGCCACCATAAATACCAATCTTGCCAAGCTTCCTGAAGAATTTTATAAGCTATTTCTGGTTGTAAATTTTCTACTGGTATAGATAAATTAGTTAACAGACAACGACGATCTCTAATTGTCTCTTGTCCAAATAACCAAGGTAATAAAAGACTATATTTCAAATCGTGCTTGTAACGATTTTGAGAAAATTGCTTTTGCGTTACAGTAGTGCTGCCACGAGGATTAATACAACTACTTAAATAAGCCCTATTTTTATCGCTAAAAATTGTGTAAAATCCAATATCTTCTAATTTGTGTGTATCGGCTTTTTTCAATAACTTAGCAGGAATAGCAATTTTATTTTCTAATACACTATGCACATTTGCTCTTGTTCCTACTAAATATAGCATTTCCACTTTCAGAGAAAGATTATCTTTGCTATAGAGATAACTTTTACCTGATGCTATTAGTTCTTTCTGTTTATTTTTTTCTGGTTGACGATTAGAAATAGACTCAGTTTTTACTAATTGCCAAGATTTAAGAGGAACAGTACTGGGAAAACTGAAAGAAGATACTTGACGACTGCCTACTGTCGGCTGAATGAGGGAATAAACAGTAGCCAGACAAAATCCTATACAAGTAAAAGCAAGAAAATTATTACGGTATTGAATTTTAGCCATATTTTTCAAAAAATTGCGGATTAAGGGCAGTTCGCAAACTGCCTCTACTGAACTCCTGAATTCTGAACTTCTTGAACCTTGATAACTTCTGACTTTTGAACGGAATCAAAAAGAGCGTATTTTTTGAGTACCGAGTGACAAAAGAAAGAAAAAATAACAATAGCTAGGGTTGAAAAAATTTGCGAACCTTCAGCGCCATGCCAATAATCAAATTTAGCCTTTTCTGATATTAGCAAGGTGAGAATACAGACACGAATAACCCCCAATCCAAATCCAATCCCTAAAGATACTAAAGGTACTAAAATACGTTCCTTTTTTGGTAAAGGGAAAAAAGCAACTAATAACAGAGATATTCTCAGCATCAAAACAATCATTGGTATTCCTGCACAAGGATAATCTACTAAGGCAGTAAACTTACCCAACTCGGGCAATTCCAGAACTACGTGATTGCTATAGCTACTAACATTAAATCCCACATAGTGCAGCACAAAACTCGCTAATTTAGCATTGATAACTGTAATACGAATGAACTTATCTATTAAGGTACCGATAACTCCTTCAGGGAAAAATAAAAACCAAGTAAAAAATAGTTCTCGCCAATATTGCCGTAATCCTTTAAACCCAGAAGCAATTAAAGCTAAACCGAAACTAAGAAAAATCGGCATTAAAGGAATTAAAGTAGATTCAAACCAAAAAAGAGAGAAGCTTTTAGCTAGTACCAAAAAAATTAAGACTAAACCAAAGCAAGTAGAAAAAAGATTGCTGTTAAAGTTGAGTTTATCTCGCCGTCGCCATAGCAACCAGAGAATAGCAATCCAAAATAGAGATTCTGTCGTCAGCTTATCTATATCCGCCGTAGTTTTCCAACTTAAATTAAGATATAAAACAGCAGAACTGACTAGACTGGAAAATAACCAGAATTTGTCACTTTTTTGCCCTAGTTTCATTACTGGTTTAACTTGCAGAATAAATATTGTGTGTACTTGAATTTTTCAGTTTCGAGAAAAAGCTGCATCCGATTTTCTGAATGCAGCCTATTGTAATGCTTTATATCTACATGACAAGTAAATTTCCCACTATCAATTTAAGCCATTAATTAACTAACGCTGGTGCTTAGTGGCTAGAGATTTTCAATTGTTTTATAATAGTTACAAGTTATGACACAATTAAACTAGTAGGCGAAGCGAACATTGTTCGCTTTGACTATGCAACTATTAGAACAAATTTTAATTTATTTTAAATCTTTAGCCATAGCTTTAGCGTTAGCTACGAACTTAGTCCTTTATACATATATATCTAGAAATTAATCTCTTCTTTTTGGCTAAACTTGCTACGAAATTTAAGCGCACCGAAAAGAGTTCCAGATAAGATAAGACCTAAGCCAGGAGAGAACTCAAAAGGAACAGCAGCCGGTCCATCGATAGAAGCAAAAGTAGTATTAGCTACACCAGTGGCGTTTGTACTCCATAAAATAGCATTTGTAACTACAGGAGTGCTAGATAGAAAAGTTAACGATCCTGCATTAAAAGAGGCAGGAAATGTCAAATTACTTTGGGCTGTAAGTTGAATAAAATTATTACCCGAGCTAGTCACATCAAAAATGTTAAGAGTGGCATCGGAAAAAGAGGGCAATGAAACGTCATCCAGATTATTAAAAGTAACAGTTGTAACGCCTGCCGTGATGTTTTCGTTTGCTTCAACAGTAATGTCATAGGTAAAAAAAGGAGCATTATCAGTGAAACTAATATTGAGAGCATTAGCAGACTGCCCAACAGTAGCTAGACCGCAGGCAGCGATGCCAGCAGCCATAAATAAACCTTTTGTAGGTAAAAATGTGTGCTTAGAAAGCATCTTCATCTATCCTTAATAGTTTGGACTATCACATTATATTTCATCTCAAAAAAACGGCAAGTATTTTAATATTAATTGTGCAGTATTTATATAAATAAAATTAAAACTAGGAGAAGATATTTACGAAGATATACTGACGACAAAGAAAACAATATACAGATATAAATATTATGTATTTTAGCTAGCATATCTGCAGTCTAGTTACAAGACAATATGCAGAAATATTGTTGATTTAAAAGTATCGACATCAATTAATCCGTAAAAATTGGTATTAATAAATGACATTAAGTAAATCATCTTCAAAGAAACGTAATTCTAAAAATCGAAATCGTAAGCCTAAAAGATCTAGAACTCCTCGAATAATCCAAGTAGCTACAGAAAAACTAGAACGTTCTGGTAAAATGCTTCCTTCGATTGGTTATTTTATTCTTGTCTTAACATTTCTTGATTATGTATTTTTACTAATACCACCTCGTTTTCTAAATCCTACTTGGGAATTGAATATTATCGGTCATTTAGTAGAAAATGTATGGGCTCCATTATTGGGATTTGCACTAGTATTCATACGCCAACAAAATGGCTTTAGAGAGTCAGAATTAAAACTATTGTCCTGGTTATCTCGCCTAATGTTGTTAATGGCAATAATTTATTTCTTATCTGCACCCTTAATTATCTCTAATACCATTAAAATTCAGCAAAAAAGCTTCTCTGAGTTAAAAAATCAATTAGAGACTCAAAAAAAACAGGTAGCCCAGTTCAAAAAACAATTGAGTCAAATTCCCGATCGACAATTGGCAAATTATCTCAGACAGAGACAATCTCAACAATCTTCTTCCACAAAAAGCAGTTCTTCTAATACACTCTTGCAACAAGCATTCGAGCGAGTAGAGCAAGAACAAATAAAGAGTGCAAATCAAATACGCTCGGCTTATCAAAAGCAAAAATTCAGTTTAATCAAGAAAAGTCTTAAATGGTGTATAGGAGCACTCTTTTCTGGAGGTATTTTTCTTGTTTTTTGGAGACATACTGAGTGGTCGAGAAAAACATCTCCTAATTAACACTCCACCTAATTAAATTTCAAATACAATTTTAGGAGTTCAGGAGTCAGGAGTTCAGCAGTTCAGAGTGATTCAGATTTAAGCTATGCGACTATGAAAAATTTGTCTTAATAATTAGGTTGAACTACTTAGTAATATCCGTTGGTTGATAAAGTTTAAATTGAAAAAGCTCCTAATTATTAGGTATTAGGCAGGGCTATTTCATTCTGACTGCGATCGACCAAGAAATGAATTTCTTGGCTTAAAGTCAAAGTCCGTCTTATAGGACTTTATATGCAAAGATGCGAGAATTTATTCTCTGGCTTTTTAGAATGAAATAGCCCTGGGT
>JASJDJ010000038.1 GCA_030065635.1 Xenococcaceae cyanobacterium MO_188.B32 | reverse complement strand
CAAGGTAGGTCTTTAACTCTTGCTAATAACGTAGACCATGAGTGGTCTTAAGCGGGTCAGCGATCGCTAGCTACAGCTAGAGGCAAGAAGCCCCGTTCGCGTGATTCACGGGGTGCTGACACTTTCTTTTTCAGATTACCTGAAATTTGCCCCTAATTATAGTAAGGCGATCGCCTTTCGTAAAATCTTTCTAATTTCTTGCTGTTTTCTGCCATCTATTTGGCAGTTTTCGGCAAAATTTTAAATAATTTGGGATATTGACATAATTATTGACAGTGGCAATTGTAAAATGAAGGCAATTTCAAGGTTGCTCAAAAATATCCTGTCGATAAACTAGTTCTATGAAGCTGCGTTTTACTCCTTGGTGGCGATCGCTATTTGTTATCAGTCTGACTTTATCTTTACTTTTAGGGCAAGTTTCTTTTCTTAAAGCCCAAACTCCAGAACCCAGTCAACTGGTACAACAGGGGGTTGAAGAGTATCAGAGCCAACAATATCAAGAGGCGATCGCTTCTTGGAATAAGGCTTTAACTACTTACCGAGAAACGGGCGATCGAGCCAGTACGGCAATAGTCTTAGAAAATTTAGCTAGAGCTTATCAAAAAATCGGACAAACAGAAAAAGCGATCGCGTTTTGGCAAGAAGTAGAAGATACATATACTCGACTAGGAGATATCCAGCAGTTAGAAAGAAGTCTTACCGAACAAGCTCAAGCTTATAGTCGTCTGGGGCAACATCGACAGGCGATCGCTCTTTTATGTGGTACTTTGGAAGATGCAAAGATACAGAGACAAAGGGATACAGAGAAAAAGACGGCAGTTGAAGAGCAAAAATGTCAAGCAGGAAGTGCGATCGCTTTAGCCCAACAGCAAGAAGATCGACTGGGAGAAGTCGCAGCCTTGGGTAGTTTGGGCGAAGCTTATCGTCTTCGGGCTAACTACGAACAAGCTCTTAGTTATTTACAAAATAGTTTAAAAGATCGATCTAGCTAAACTATTGCAACCAAACAAAATTACACCAGAGCGTTGTTTTAATTCAGCCACATTACCGCAAGCCAGAGAATTATTACAACAAGCGGTTTCTCTAGCCAGAAATATAGACGATCGCCGTGGAGAATCCTTTGCTTTAGGAGAATTGGGACATACCTATGAATGCAGCCAAGATTATCAACAAGCTTTAGAACTTACGCAACAAGCTCGTTTAGCAGCAGAAAAAGATAAAGATAGTCTTTATTTGTGGGAATGGCAGACAGGGAGAATTTTAATCAAACAAAGAAAAAAAGAAGCGGGAATAGCAGCTTACGAAAGAGCGATCGCTACTTTAGAAAGTATTAGGGGAGATATTCTCACTGCTAATCGAGACATCCAGTTTGACTTTCGCGATACTGTCGAACCAATTTATCGAGAATTGATCGATCGAAGATTAGATAAAGTGGCTGATTCGTTGGTAATTGAACCGAATGAAACCAATACCGTTAATAATGTTACTTCTATTCTCAATACCGTTGATTCTCTTAGATTAGCCGAACTGCAAAACTATTTTGGTAACGATTGTGCCTTAAGAGATGTAACTCTAACTACAGTAGATGTAAGCAATCCCGATCGCCAGACAGTTTATTTTAGTTCCATTATTCTCGATAATCGAACAGCAATTATCGCTCTGTTTCCAGGGGGAAAAACTAAAGTTATTGGGCATAAACAAAATCGGCAAGAGATAGAACAAGAAATTAACGAATTTCGTCGCAATTTAGAAAGATTTCGCGATAACTACGACCCCCGAGCGGGACAAAATATTTATCAGTGGTTAATTAGTCCTTTTGCCCGAGATTTAGAAGAAGCAGAAATCGAAACTCTAGTATTTGCTCAAGATGGATTACTCAGAAGTATTCCGATGGCTGCACTTCATGATGGAGAAAAGTTTCTTATCGAAAAATATGCGATCGCCACTACTCCCAGTCTAAATCTTACCAATCCCGAAGTCTTAAATCGCGACCGCTTAAGAGCATTAGCTTTAGGTTTAACTGAAGCTTCTCAAATTGACGGTCGTAGGTTTGCACCTCTGCCTAATGTGGAACGAGAATTAGAAGAAACATCCTATCCTATTATTCATATTGCTACTCACGGTCAATTTGGTTCTGAACCAGAAGATACTTTTTTAGTCACGGGGAATAATCAAAAACTAACCCTGACAGAACTAGACCGTATTATTCGCCGTAATGCCCCTAGTAACGATCCTGTGGAGTTAATTTCTCTAACTGCTTGTCAAACTGCCGTAGGAGACAATCGCGCAGCCTTGGGTCTAGCAGGAGTAGCAGTTCAAGCGGGTGCTAATAGTGCCTTGGCTTCTCTATGGTCGATCGGGGACGAAGAGACTCCTCAAATTATCCAACAATTTTACGCCAGTTTGAAAAAGAGTAACTTTAATAAAGCCGAAGCTCTCCAACAAGCTCAAATAGCTTCGATCGAGCGAGGAATTCATCCTGCTTACTGGGCACCTTTTATTATTATTGGGAACTGGCTATGACAGTTAAAAGTTATCAATTATCAGTTATCAGTGAATAACTAACTACTAACTACTTAGTATTAGCTTCTAAAATTTGTTTTAATCGTTTTTGATGTTCTTGTCTGGTGCGAATAATTTTTCCTTGTTTTTTAATATCGTTTGTATTGATATTCTCCTCTTGGTTCAGTTTTTCGAGCATAATTAGTTCTTCAATCAGTTCATAGGTCAATGTTTCGGCTTGAGGATTATTTTTTGCTCGTACAGCTTCAGCTAAAGCATCGTACCATAAACCAGCTTCAGCATAGAGGTTGGCTCTGGTTAAAGAGTCGCTAACCGTTGTCAGTTGTTTTTGTAAACTAGTTGGCGTGTCTACTACTATTGTTTCGGTACTGACTACTAAATCTTCAGAAGGGTGATTGGGATTGCACAAAATTGCTACTTGCCAAACGTATTTTTGTCCCGATGATAAGCCTAATTGGTTTTTGGGAAGAGAATAACTCATTATTCCAGGAGAGCTTTTTAACCTGACTTTGAGAATTGTGTTACCTTTTCCGCTAGCACTAGAAGGACTATATTCAGATAGCTGTAATTCCACTGGATAAGATTGACGATCGGGAACAAACCAAGCAAAGGTAGGATGAATAGAAGTAGTTTGTCCGATGTGAGTATAAGGTGCAAAGGCAGTTAAGTTGGTTGTTTCTGTACCACTGCAACCTCCTCCGTCTCCTCTAATTCCCGATATACTAGTCGATCGCGAGTCGGGAGCATCATCTTTAGTATTTGGTGGTTTTTTATATTCAGCTAAAGCTGCGTTAGTAATTCCCAAAGATAGACACAGTAAACAGCTAGTCAACAATTTACTATTCCAGAAGTTTTGCAGATAGTTAATCATGGTACTTAGGCTTGGTTTAGTCATATTTACCTCGTTAAATAGCTAAAAACGTATTTTTTCAGTAATACTTAAAGATGCCTTAGGCTTGCTGTAATCGATCGCTTGGAAATTTTTTAACTAGAAAAACAAACGTAAAATAAATTACTTTACTAGCAATCAGTAGTGAACTGAGTAACTGCAACCAAGATAAATGAACACCCAGATGGGAGAGAAAAAAACAAAATAAGTCATCTAAAAAATTAGAAGCTAAAAATAATAACTTAGGTAAAACCAGGGAAATAAAACCATTTAGATCGATATTCATTTTCTCTCTTCCTCTGTGTCGAACAAGTATTCAATTACTCTATCTATTAAGAGAATACAAGGAAAGAAAAGATGATTCGATTACTATTTATGCCAATAATAGTTCTGTAAATAGACAAGACTGTGACACAATTTAGCTCTTTCTCTTACAGAAAAAGGCAAGTAAGATAAAGGTAGGACTTATTATAGCGATCGCGTTGAACAATAAAAATCTCTTTAACAAAATCTCTTTAACGACGACGCAAAAATCCCAACATTCCGAGGAGAGAGAGAAGAGCGATCGTGTTTTGGGGTTCGGGTACTGTTTCTGTAGCTTGAGCAGAATTATTTTGTGCCAGAGAAAAAGTACTATTTAAGCTATTGTTGGTAACGCTATGGTTTGGTTGGAAAGAATCGCAAAAACTTGTTGAAACTCCAGTAACTACACAATTAATCCAACTATAGTAGCTCGATACACGAGTAAAGGCTGATATGTCTCCGTAGCTGCCATTTGCTACATTTTCACCATCGGAAAAAAATGAATCTCTTATAAAAGAAGTTACTCCCGCGAGATATCCATTAATAAACAAACCACCACCACTATCTCCTGGAGCAATAGCACCTTCTAAGTTATAAAATACTGAAGAACCTAGAGAATTAGAAGTGCCAAAAGGATCGTCAAAATCAGCCAAAAGAAGTCTATTTGACAATCCCAAAGAGTTACCTGTAGCATCTATAGCATTGTCAGCACCACGTTTTATACCACCTGGCTCTATATCTCCTGTGTATCCAGTACCAGTACGACCAAAACCTACAAGGGTGCCAACTCGATCGATTTCATTAGATGCAATGTATAGACTAGCAGGATTAACATCAATAACAGAGGTATTCAATTCTAACAAAGCAAGGTCTACCCCCAGTCCAAGATTTCCCTTACTCTCCAACCATTCTGGATAGGTAACATAGCTGTCAACCGCGTAGGTATCTTGACCGATATCAAAGGTAGCAGATTCTAAGATATAGTCATCATCGTAATTAACAGCACAATGACCAGCAGTTAAAACCCAGCGCGAACGAATAAGCGTACCCGAACAAGTGCTAGAGTTATTGATTAAAAGCTTGCCAACGCTAGTATAAGAATTTCCCAGATTTCGATAATAGCTATCTGACACATCATGTCGAATGGTAATTGCCTGAGCTACAGAAGAGGTAACTAATAAAGCTGTTGTAGCGATTAAACTAGAGTTTAGTAATCGATCGATTACTTTCATGGCTGCATTCCTTAAGTAGGTTAGAGTATTTAACTTTCAAGGTATAGATCTAAGATTATCAATTCAATTACCTTTTTTGCCAATAAGATCGCCGAAAAGTGCCAAGTTTTATTTTTTTTACCGAAAACAAACTACTGAGAACATTTCCGACTCAAGACCAACTTGCCATTAGTCAAGCGATAAACTCCTTGAGGTTCGATAATTGGTTCTCCTCGTTGCCATTTGCTTTCTGTATCGGGTACGCTTCGCACTTCTCCTGTAGAATAAGTAGAGATATTTGCATTCCCAGTGTGCCTGTAGAGATAGAACCGCGATTCAAATTTGCTAAATCAGTAGTCTGAATAAAAATCGGCATGGTTCAAAAACAGCCGATTTTGGGTAACAAAACAGCAGGAATTGAGCCATCTTTTGATGACTACAAACGCAAGACAATGAGCAAAAATTGAGGATTGTCAAAGTCCCGCTAATGCTGTTGCTTTCGGGGCGAAGACGATGAAGGCACAAAGCTTCACGCTGCTTAAATTCGGCAACGATAAAATCCCACAATTCTCTTCTAGAATGGTAATCGGGACCAGCTAACGCCAAAATATCATTTCTGAGCCAGTCACAGAGAATCGATACGTCCTGAGCCAGTGTTTGGGCTTGTTGTTCAGCGAAGCGCGACACAGTTAGCTTTTTTGACCAACGATTCCCTTGTCCCTTCTTCTTGGCTTTATTCATCTTCGCTTCGAGTTTTTCCCTGCGGCTGGTTGCACCTTTGGCTCTTCGGTGTAAATAGTTTTCGCTCCCCTTCCCCCTGATGCAAAATATGAAATACATCTCCGTGGCAGGGTTTTCCTGGCCAAGCTGCATTATGTCCAGCTCTCAAGCCTTTAGCTGCATCGGCGATACTGTAATCTGGGTTTAATCCTTGCTCACTGGCTTCCAATAAATGATATCCCCAGGTATCTTCCGAAGCGGTGTTCAGCTCCCGCCAGAAGATAGCAATAAGTTGAGAAGGCATCAATTCCCGCTCCTCTCTGGGAATTTGGCTTGGAAGATTTCGTCTTCTAATCCCACCTTAATTCCTGATAAGTCCTGGTCTTTATTGATTTTTTGAGCTTTGGGTACCACCGAGGTCACGAGGGTTGTGAACTGTAGCGATGCTCACTGGATAGTCAAATATATCCCTCAGGAATTCTACCACTCCGAGGGTAGGAACTATGACAGATGAAAATTAACGCCAATATGACCTGAAATATCCACTTTTTGGTAACAGGTATCCATGCTTAGGATGTCTGACTCTTCTTGGGATGGATTAAACTCTTGTTCTAAAGCTTGATTTCCTTTCTGCTGCTGCTGGTACAGAAATTTCCGACTCACCCCTTCTCTAAAGCGCGATCAGCTTCGCTGCCAGTCCCGTCAAGCGGGATAATATCAAGCTGGGCGCTTTTACTGTTTGAGCAGAAGATTGCATTTCGATAAATAGTTGTTTTCTGCGCTCTGGCTTTAAATTAGCTGCTACTGATGAGTTGTGACCCATTCTCCTCCACACCGTTTCAGTCATACTTTTTGTTCTCTAAGTATCCTGTATTACGTTTTCTGTTTTCAAGCCAGCAATCCCTATTTCTGTGTAACCCTAATTTGAACCATCCCGGAATTAGAATTAAGAGCGATCGCGCCTGTATTTCCAAAACCTCCTAATGATATGTCATTAGAGATAAAGCTACCATCTTTGATCTCGATATTCTCAAGCGTATTAATCTCAATATCCCCTGCTTGAGCTTCAGGTGAACCCAATCCGCTCTCTATTCCTGCTTGTAATGAGCTTCCTGTTTCTAAAAATAAGTTCTGAGCATTGATGCTATTAAATCTTGACCTGTAACTAAATTACCGCGATTAATGATATTGCCTGGTTGGTTGGCAACTTGATTATAAAAAAATGCCCCTGGATTTATGGTCAATAAGCTACTTTGTTCTGGTTGAGTAGCACTAAAAAAACCTCGATCGTCAAACTCAATACCATCAGCAGTAGTCGCAGCAAATGAGCCTTGAATATCTAATCTCGCATCTTCTCCAAAAATAATGCCATTAGGATTAATCAGGAATAAATTAGCAGCACCATCTACTCCCAATGTACCTAAAATATTAGATACATTATTACCAGTTACGCGAGAAAAGATATTATTTACCGCATCGGGATTACTAAAATATATTCCTCTTCCTGCATCCACATTAAACTCTTGAAAACTATGGAATAAGTTTTGTCCTCGGCGCGCACCCCCATCTATACTGTCACTGGTTGCATCTCTAGGATTTACAATCGAATTCTCGTCACCCAAAGTATTATCGGGAATAATTTGAGCCATAGCTCGATCGAGATTAAATATTAGTATTCCACTAAGCGTAAGACTACCCAACAAAAAAGATTGCCAAGTTAAGCTACCGAGGTTTTTATTCATAGGGTTTAAAAAACTTTTTTTGAATTTTGCCGATTTTTGGCAGTTCGAGTCAAGTATTTGTCAGGATTTGAAAAGAATGGCGGGATTTACTTACCCAAAGGATACGCTTCATGCGCGATCGTCTAAGTTAAGAATTGAGAAATTGGCTGACTGTAATAATAGGAATACCTCGAAATGGATGTAAAATCAACAAGTCTTTATCTCCACTAACGATCGCAGTCGCTTTACCATTGATAGCCAACTCCAAAAACTTATTATCTTTTGGATCGCGACATTCTTCTATCTTTTCTTTAATTTCTATTAAAATAGACTTTTGAACTAAGCTCAATAAAAAACGCTCTCTTTTTTCTGGTGAAATATATCGCTTAAATTTAGGACGGCTTAATACATTATTGAGTTCATCTACTGTCTCTTTTGATATTAATATTCTTCCAGTATTTAAAGCTAGTTCAAAAGCTTCTCTAGGTGAAGAATTAGCAAATAACAAAGCACTTACCAAAACATTAGTGTCAAAAACATAAAGATTATTCATCTTCAAGTAGAGATTGAATAATTTCTGGAGTTAGTCCTTTGTTGATAGCTTCCTGACTAATTTCATCCATAATCTCTAATAGAGAATCACTATTACTTAAAGATTCTTTAAGTTTAAGATTTAGCAAAAGTTCTAATTTTTGACGCTTTTGGGCAGAAGTAGCTTTAAAAGCTTTGGCTGTATCAGCATCAACGTGAATTGTGATTTCTTCAGTTGTCACGATCGATAAATTCCAGAAAAATTGTTCTTCTTTCTATGATAAGACTTCGATCGAGTTTCAAGATCGCTTTCGATCGAGATTTGCTAATAAAGTTGCGATCGCAAATCTAATTCAAGATCGATCGACCCAATTTTCTACTTTTAAGTTAGGAAAGCGATCGCTTTTATCTTCCATAGCATCATCTTTTCCTGTAGTATACCTACACAAGCAGTTGATTCAAAATTAATCCTTTTCAAATTGTTGCTATAGCTTAACTAGTAGCTAGATCAGCAATATTTTCTGTAATTTGGTGGTGTAAAGTGCATTCAATCTTTAAAAAACTTACTATTTCCACTACTAGTTTAGCAACTTTAGTTACTTTATCTTTTAAGACTCTAGCTCAATTGCCACCAGCAGAAGTCGATCTCCCTCCCAATACTCAAGACTTACTCGAACAAACAGTTCCTCGACAAGACCGTCCCCTCGATCGTCGATCGCCACAGTCATTACCCAACCCGAACTTACAGATTCCTACTATTCCTAAATTCCCCAATTGTCCTGTTTCCACAGAAGGAGAACGGTTTTTTATTAGAGATATTCAAGTAGAAGGTAATACAGTTCTACAAGCAGAAATAAACGAAATAATTCAACCTTTTAAACTCCGCACTGCCACTTTTGCCGATTTAATATGTCTGCGTTCTCAAATTACTCAACTTTATATTGATAATGATTATGTAACCTCTGGGGCATTTTTAGTTAATAATCAAGATTTAAGCGAAGGGATAGTACAAATTCAAGTAGTAGAGGGAGAATTAGAACGGATTGAAATTAGTGGTTTAAACCGTCTACAAGAAAATTATATCCGCAGTCGCCTCCAACTTGCTGCTACTAGTCCTTTAAATAGACAACGTCTAGAACAAGGATTGCAACTGTTAATCTTAGATCCTCTGATCGATACAGTTAATGCGGAACTCACCGCAGGTCAAAAACCAGGAAGTAATGTTTTATTACTAGATATTAAACAAGCTCGGGCTTTTACTGCTAGCTTGGCTGTAGATAATTACCGCGCACCCAGTATTGGCGAAATTCAAGGTAGTATTAATGTTGCTCACAACAATCTTTTGGGTTTTGGCGATCGCATTTCTGCTGAATATGGTTTTACAGAAGGATTAGATATCTATAATGTCAGCTACACTATTCCTTGGAATGCCTATGATAGTACTTTTAGCTTTAGTTATGACAATAGCGATAGCGGTATCATCGAAGAAGAATTCCGCGATTTTGATATTGAAAGCGAAACCGAGACTTTCTCTTTTGGTTTCCGTCAACCCTTATTCAAATCTCCTAACCAAGAATTTAATTTACGCTAGGTTTAAGTTTAGATGTCCGTCGTCTTTAATGGTTGGTGCCAAAACTTATAACTGTGGCAATCAATTATGTCGATTAAATAGTTTAGGCAACCTAACTATTACAGTCCCACCCTGCTTAATTAAAGAATTTGGTAGTAAAGTTAACTGTAGTCAAATTAAATTTAGGGACGATGGCGCTGCTTCGCACTCGTGTAGCGAGACCGCCCGCCAATGTTATATAAATAGTTTCGAGGGAGATCGAATTAAGAGAAAATGATTCTAATAAAAATAATTTAAAAACTTTATTTTAATGAGTCAATTAGCCAATATTGAAGTTCAAACAATTAATCATTTAGGAATAATAGCTGGAATAATAGATGAAAGTAGCCTTTAAGAAATACGGAATTGATAATAAATATTCCCATTTAGACTCGACGTCGATCTCTTTACAAGGAGATTATGCCCTGAGTCAAACTGTAATGCCAGAAAATTTAGAGCCTGTACCTATCAAAATAGTTCATGGATATTCAAAAGATAAACGACCAGATTGTTATTGCAATTTTTAATTAATTTGATAGCAAGTGGAGATGGAGGAGTCCCGCTATTTTTGTCATGTGGAAAGGGTAATGATAATGATAAAGCCAAATTTGCGATAATTTTATCTAATTTTAAAAACACAGAATTGCCAGTTAGTGATAAAGGCTAGCTGGTTATTTTTTTTTTGGGGCTAGCTTTGCAGATTTGATAAATAAAAAAAGAGTTAGTGAAGATAGGAATTTTTGCTTAGCGCGATCGCGCTTTTAGGGGTATTTTGGGTACTAAGTAGATTACGGGGATAGGTGCAGTAGGTTCAAATATTGCCTACTCGCAGGTTTTAAGTTTACGAGTACGGCAGGACTCGAACCTGCGTCACCTAGAACCGGAATCTAGTGCTCTATCCGCTGAGCTACGCACCCTTACAATCATTAAGGATAACATTAATTATTGACTTGAGATATTTTGATGTTTATGAAAGTTAGCCTTCAAGACGATATCTTGTTTATCGCTCGAGAAGATCTTCCTGTTTACAAAAAGGGAGGCTCAATAGTGCGAAATAGTTATTTTTGGGCATTAAAATCGATCGCTTGCTATACCAGCAGAGATAAAGATTGGGAATTTGACTCAGAGGTATGGGTAGCTCTGACAAGAATGTTATTATCTTTTGCTCGCTCTGGATATCTAGGAGATAGGGAAACTAGCTTAGAATTCGATCGAGATACTCCTATTCCTGAAGTTTTACGCTCGGTTTCTACTTGGCTTTAAGTATTTAACTCAAAGCTTCGGAAAGATAGTCCGCAGTAGTCTCGACTAAAGCGATCGCATTTTCATAAAGCATTCTGGTTGGACCTATAATACCAACACTACCTACTGGTTTATCCTCTTGATAGTAGTAAGCAGAAACTAAAGTACAGGTACGCATGGGCTCTAGAGAATTTTCTGAACCGATTTTAACAGCTACTCGTCGGGAAGAGTTATGAGCAGGTAAGTTAAAAATCACAGGACATAGTTGTTGTTGTTCTTCCTCCAGCAAATACAGTAGAGTTTGTACTTGTTCTAACTGAGAAAATTCTGGTTGTCGTAATACTTCTGCAACACCATGAATCACTATTTGCTTAGAAGAGGAAGATTGAGATAAGCGTTGTAATTCTCTAATGAGGATAGGAATAAAATCAGCATAATGGGCGAACTCTTGGTCTAATTCATCCCAATTTAGAGAAGCAATTTCTCTGAGCGATCGACCTTTTAATTTACTATTGAGAAAGTTAGAAAGAATTTGTAGTTCGCTGTCAATTAATTCTTCATCTAATTGCCCATTATCGGTACAAAAAGGGGATGATTCCATCAATAATGACTGAGTTTGATAAGAATCGGTCACAATGACCAACATTATTTGCCCTGATGTAATTCTAACTAACTGAAGATGACATAATATATTGTTGGAAGTTTGAGGAAAAGTAATTAGAGCAATATAACCACTTAACGCTGCTAATATTTTGGTCGCACCCTGTAAAAGGGCTTCAAAACTCCATCTTTCGCTTTGTAATTGTTCATTCAAAGAATGTCCTAATTTTTTGCCTAAAGTTTCATCAGGAGTAATTAGGCGATCGACATAAATACGATATCCTGAATCTGAGGGAACACGCCCAGCAGAAATATGAGGCTGAAATAGTAATCCAGCTTCTTCTAAATACCCCATAGCGTTACGAATAGTCGCCGAACTAATTTTTAAATCGTATTCTTGGGCTAGAATTTTCGAGCCTACTGGTTCAGCAGTAGCTATGTAGTGTTTGATGGTTGCTTTGAGTATATTTTGATATCTCTGACTCAAATTAGGCTGATGAGACATTGAAACAATAAACTAAACCTTAAATAAACAATGTATCCCGATAATTTTTTGTTCTCTCTAATCTGTCAACTCGTTGAGCAATTCATAGAATAACATTCTCGTTGCCTTAAACAAAATTCTAGTTAAAGAGTCTTTGCCCTTAATATTAACTCTTAATTCCCGATACCGCTCGGACAAACATTTAAACCACTAGAGATTATTATAGATTGGGAGAATGGTAGACTTATTCCCAAATTCGATCGTGCGATCGCACTTGCCCGCGAGTTAAATGTTTCTCTTAAAGACTTGGCTGGGGCTATAGTGCTAGTCTGTACTCGTTCTCAACTGCTCTAGGTTTGAGGGGATTCTATCTAGGGAATGAAGCCTATTTAAAATTATAGTGATAATATCGATCTAATCTTTATTGTATTCCTTTACACCCAAATGCGACGATGACTATTCAAAAAAATCGTCCCCCTAATCCTCCCCCTAACAAGTCAAATTTAATCATAAATTTATTGCAAAAGTTAAAACGACCGTCGAAAAAAGTCACTATTATCGGTATATCGGGTATTGTTTTAGGAATCGGTGGCTACTGGGGACTACAAGTACTAGTTAAGAAAAAATTACCTCCTTTTCTGGAAAAACAGATTGGGAATATTATCGATCGCCCGATCGATTTGGGTGAAGTAAAAGGATTTTCTTTAAATGGGATTAGGTTTGACAAGACAACTATCCCCGCTACGGCTACAGACCCCGACTATGTTACCGTCGAAGAAGTAAAGGTCGGTTTTAATATTTTACCCGTAATCTTTCGTCGTACTCTGCCTCTAGAAGTAACTTTAGTACAGCCGAAAGTTTATGCAGAACAAGAACAAAATGGCGAATGGCTAAATCTAGATTTTTTACAGAGTGAATCAGAAGAGAAAAAAGAACTTTTAATTTATTTCGATGTCAGTGTAGATGTAGAAGAAGGAGATATCACTGCCGTACCCTATAATCAACCCCCCATTGAGATAGCTATAGATGGTAGTGGTAGATACAATCCTGTCGATAATACCCAAATAGAATACGATCTAGAAGCAGCGATCGCCAAAGCTAAGGCAACTATTGTGGGCGAAACTATTATCGAGACTGGTAAAACCGATACCAAACTGTTAATTAACGATTTGGCTTTAAGGGATATAGCTACTCTGTTGCCCAATCCTCCTGTAAATCTCAGTAGCGGTACTCTCAATGCGGATTTAGATGTTAATATCCCCTCCTTTGAAGAAATCAACTCTACGAATATCGAGGGGATACTGAGTTTGCAAGGATTATCTGGGAAAGTAAAAGAGTTAGATGCACCGATTAAAGCCCGTTCTCGTCTTAACTTTGGTGGAGACAAAGCCCGAGTAAATCAAACTCAAGCTAGCATTGGCGATATTACAGCACAACTAGCAGGAACGGTAAATTGGCAAGAGGGTTATGACTTGACAGCAAAAGTTTTACCTTTCACCCTATCGAGTTTGGCTAAAATCCTGCCCACCGAGTTACCTGTAGACGCAACGGGAGAAGTAACAGCCCAACTGCAAGTAACAGGAGATATTAAGGAACCAGTAATAACAGGAAAAATCAATAATACTAAGACATTAAAAATAGCTAAATCTGAGTTTAAAGACATTCAAGCCAATTTTACAGCCGATTTAAATCGAGTTGTTCTGGATAATTTGCAGATTAATCCTGTGGCTGGAGGTAAAATTACCGCAGAAGGTACGATTGTCACTAACCTGAAAGATTCCCTAGCAAGCAAGCGAGCGAGCGATTCTGCTAAAATGCCTGTAAATCTAGATTTTAAGGCAGATTTACCCACCGAAGAAATTGTCGCCCCCTATTATCAATTCCCCACGCAAATTGAAGTCGGTAGTCTTACCGCAGAAGGAGAAGTAAGAGGTACAATTTCTAACCCAAAAGCTTTGGTAGAATGGCAAATTCTGCAAGCCAATACTACTTCAGTAGATAAAAACATTTCAGCAGAAGGAGAAATTGCTTTGATTAATAATAATTTGCTCCTGCAAGATACAGAATTACAAGTAGGATCGGGTACCATAGAGGTTGAAGGAAACAGCAATCTAGAAACTAAAACCTGGCAAACCGATATTGCAGCCAATTCTATTGCTTTGACTCCTTGGCTATCTCAACTGCAACTAGAAGGAGTTAACCTCGATCGCCCCATCAGTATAGATAATGCTAAGGCCCAATTTCAAGGGAAATTAGATGCCCTCGATCCTAATAAAATTAAAGGTATAGCCGATCTGAACTTAAATGTAGACGGTGGAGATGTAGCAGTAAATAGTAAGTTAGATGAAGGTACAATTCAAGCCAACGCTGTTACTAGAGATATTACGGTTGGTAAATTTATTCCTAACCTTCCCCTACCTACTGAGGTAAAATCAGCTAGACTCGATCTTTCTGGTAGATTAAAACAACTGCTAGAATTTTCCCAGACTCCCAATATCAGTAGTATTGATGCTAATCTCAATGCTAATTTAGCAACTGCTGATGGGACAGTAATAGCTAGAGGAAAATTAAATAATAATCAATGGCAAACTGATATTCGGGCTGCTAATCTCAATACCAATTATTTAGTAGATACATTTGCCCCCAATAACGATCGAGTAACCAACCTAGAGAATCTTAATGCTCAAGTCGATCTTACTGGCAGCATTAATCCCATACTTAATCAAGAAGTAAATTTGCCGATTAAGGTAAATAAAGCCTCTGTGCAAACAGGCAATCAATCTCTAGATGCTCAAGGCAATTTACTTATTAGCGATCTAAATACTAAGCCTGATGTAGCTAGTGCCGATTTAGATATTAATAGCAGTATAGACTTCGATCGCTTACCGATAAAAGAAATTGTGGCTACCGCTTCTAATAATAATCAATTGGTAGCAGATTCGGTTAACGTTTCTGGTAAAGCAGAATTTCAAGGGAAATTACAAGGCAAAAATTTAATTTCTGCTCCTACCCAACCAGGTAATGTATCTTTAACTGGAGATGTCCGTCTAGAAAACTTCGCCTTTAACGATACCGTTTTCGATCCCGTAATGACAGGGAATTTGGTAGCCAAGCCAGGAGAGAGAATTGCGCTTAACTTACAAGGTAAACAAGATGTAATTGCAGCAGCCTTAGAACCCTGTACTGCCAACCGTTGTCGTTTTCCCTACATACCTACTAGGGTTGAATTACGTCAAGGAGAAGATACCAGTCAACCCGTTATTGCAGAAGGTAGAAAACAGGGAGATATATTTTCTCTCGATATTGTCAATTTTCCTCTCGCTTTACTCAATCTCACTCCTGCCAAACCCGTAGGCATTCAAGGGGCATTGAATGGTAAAGTAACAGGAGAAGTAGATGCCAATCTCTACACCTTAGCTACTACAGGTGACATAACAGTCGATCGACCAGCAATAGGCTATATTAAAGCCGATCGATTTAAGGCAGAATTTGAGTACAATCCGAATCAAAATATTGCTAGAGTAGCTACTGCCTCTTTTGACTTAGGTAAGAGTCAATACAATTTTCAGGGTGACTTAAACTTACAATCGGGAGAGCTAGAAGGTAAACTAAATATTCCTCAAGCTTATATCCAAGATATCTTAACTACTTTTCGCTGGTTTACCCTGGAAGACTTAGCTCGTTTGTGGCAAACTCCCGATTATGCCGAACCTATGGCAGTCAAACCAGATTCCATTATTACCGTTAATGAATCGATTACTTATAAACTGAACGTTTTAAGAGAAATCGAAAATAGAATTCAGGAGAGCGCAGCAACGAAAAAAGCGGGCAGTATGCCCACCTTACTAGATATAGAAGGAAGATATCAAGGAGAGATTATTGTAGGCGGAACCATAACTAATCCCCAAGTAAGTTTTGATGTAGAGGGAGACGACTGGCAATGGCATACTCAACCTGGTTTCGTTAATATTGTTAAAAATGTCAAACCTCTGGTTGGTTTTTTTGGTTTGGTCAAACAAGAAAGTCCCAGAATTGCTTTAGACAACCTGCTCATTCAGGGTAATTTTCAAGGAGAAACCGTTAATCTTGACACTGCTACTATCCAAGTAGAAGATGCTGTTCTAAGTTTAAATGGACAACTATCTGCTAACCAACAAAATGCTAACTATCAGGTACAAAACTTAACTATCAATACCATTGAAAAATTCATTACTATCCCTGTCGATTTAACTGGTACGATCGACACCACAGGTAAGTTAACAGGTACTCTATCTCAGCCACAAATAGAAGGACAAATTACTTTTACTAAAGGTTCCTTTAACGGTCAAGAGTTACCACTTACAATGGCTGGGAACTATGACTATCAAGAGAATTTATTTACCTTTAAAACTAGTGAACCCTCATTTATCCAAGCCCATGCTAGTGTTCCTTATCCCATTCAACCAGGAAAGAGCGATCGAGTTTATGCAGATATAGAATTAACTAGCGAAGCTTTTTCCCTATTAGGGATTTTGACATCTAATAATTTAACTTGGATTGATGGAGAAGGAACAGCCAAGTTAAAAGGAGTGGGACATATAGATTTAGCTAGAAAAAACATTCTTTACGACTTAAATGCCACAGGAGAAGTTAATTTAGACAGCGCTACCATTAAGAGTGCTTATTTTGAAGCACCGCTGATTGCTACTGGTAAAGTAACCTTAAATAATCAAGTTTTGACGGTAGAAACCTTACAAGGAAAATTCGCCGAGAAAAATTTATCTGTTCAAGGTAATTTGCCTGTCTTATATGCTGTCAATAATATAGACAATCCCCTTACTATTAATTTTTCTCCAGGAACAATAGATGTTAAAGAACTTTATAAAGGAGAGATAGCAGGAAAAGTAGTTCTTACAGGTGCAGCTTTATCTCCCATTATTAGTGGAAAAGTAAGGTTAGAAAAGGGTCGAGTTTTTCTTCCCGAAAAAAAATCTGCTGAGTCTGAACCTGGAACTGATGGTAATATAGTCGAAAATATTCAAGCAGCATCTACCAATCAGCAACCTTCCACTGAAGAACCTCCAGCAGTAATAGTCAGGTTACAAGATTTTCAAGTTAATTTAGAAGATTTTAGATTCCAACAATCTCCCCTCTATGAATTTGAAGCAGCTGGAGATTTAACCCTCAATGGAGCTGTAGACAATATTCCTAATCTTCAAGCAGAGGGCACAATTCAAATTAAAGAAGGCAATGTAAACTTACTTAGTAATAACTTTTCTCTTGTCCGTAGACACGAAAATATAATTGTTTTTAATCCAGAAGCAGGAATTTTAAATCCTTATCTTAATATTCAAATGCACACAGAAGTTTCTCTTGTTAATGAGTCTGGATTAAGTCATCGTCAGTTAAATCAAGGCAGCAGCGAAATTCCCGATCCTCTTGCTGCTGTTGGTAACGCTAAGATACTAACAGTTAATCTAGATATCCAAGGGGAAGCACAAGAAATTCTCCCTAGTTTGGGCAAAGACCCCTCAAGTTATTGTTCTGTACATCCTGATAATGCAAACCTTACAGAAGAAATAGGCTATACTCAGGCACAATTAGACCAACTAGCAAAATGTGTAAAATTAGCTGCTTGGAATAGTGATGGCGATCGACAAATCATTAACACTACAGCCGTATCACTTAGTAGTATTCCTTCTCGTAGCGAAGGAGAGATTATCAATTTATTAGGTAATCGTTTTCTTGGCTTTGCCGAAAAGTTACAAAATGCTAGTTCAGAAGAGTTATTAAATATTGGTGCAACTCAGTTTATACTTGCTCCCATCCAAAGACGTTTATTTAACAAAGTTGATGATGCGGTTGTCAAGGCAGGGAAAGAAGTTGGGTTAGACTACTTGCGGGTATTCCCTTTTGTAGAAGGTGTCTACGAAATTAATGAGGATTCTTCTATTAGGGCAATATACAATTACCCCATTGACCTTGTCAATTTTATTAATGGAGATGAAAATTTCACTAATAATGACAATGAATTTAAAGTTGAGTATCAACTTAGGTTTTAAATAATTTTGTTTGACTCAGTTATAACGGTCATTTCGCAGGTCGAGAAATAAAGATAATAAATTCAAGATTTATAATTTTTAACAAGGTAATTTAATAAGAATTGTGACTATTATTCTGAGGTTCTTCATAGTTAATTAATAATCTAGTTTAGCGATCGAATCGGTGAATTCCCAATAAAATAGACAGCTTGACTAGAGTTTAGATTAAAAATAAAAATAAAGCTTTGGACAACTTTTAATTATAGCCTTGCGAGAGCAAATGCGAGCAATTATAAAATAATTAAACCAGTAAAAGTTATTAATTAACTTAGTTTTATTTGCTTCATTAATGACTATTTTTGATTAAATATATAGCAACTATTTTAATTTATTTTATTGGCATTACAGTTATTAATTATTGATTCTTTAGCAGCAAAAAATTATGATCGCAATTTTATCTAGTATCGGACTCTTAACTGCTATTTTAGTTATATATCTTAGTTTTTACACCAAAGATGAACAGGGAGCTCAAGTTATTAGGATACTAGGTGCTTCTATTTTCCTGTTTAGTTTTTTGGTTAGCCCTGTACTGATTAAGTTGGTTATGTTGCTAGCATTTCTTTTCGCTTGGCCGTATCTTTGTACTCGTATAAGTCTATCTTTTCATCGCCAACTTAATAAATGATGCCAAAAATAGTTACAGCGATGGCGCGCCTTATCTGTATCGCCAAATGGCTCCAATTAAGTAATATTCATATATTACATTTTGACGTGCGCAAAGTGGGTTATAATTTCTTTAGTTTTGCTTTTTGAGATTACGAGCTTTATAAAAAGTTTCTAAGCTATGACGATCGCCCACATAACGCCAATGCCATGGTTCGTAGCTAATACCTTGAGGATTATTCCGAGGGAAAGATAATTCAAAACTATATCTGGCTGCATTGTCTTGTAACCAACGAAAAGCAGCCGTATTTTCAAATTTGACGTTAACATTAGCAGAAGGAACTTTCCCATCACCAATATCGATCGCGTAACCTGTATGATGTTCGCTATAGCCAGGAGGTGCGCTTACTTCTGCTCTTTTAGCTGCCCCCTGTACTCTTTGTTCTTTGATGCGAAAAAATAAATAATCTTGCTCGGAAACACTGCGAAAAGCAGATAAGGGAGTTAAGAGTACTCCGTCGGCTATAGCTGCAGCTTGCATTTGTTTAAATTTTTCTGCTGCTGCGTGGTGCAATTTAATCCGTCCATCGGCAGAAATAGAAGTTAATTCCGATCGTGCTACTTCTTCATAGGGTAAATGACCTAATAAATCCTCTGGAGTTATAGACTTTTCTATCTGGTTAGAATTCTTGTTGTCAGTTGCCGATCGTGTCGAAGCAGAATTATTTAATGTTTCAGCTTTAACAATTGTTTCTGTCTTTTCTGGTGGAGATGAAGTACCTTGAGTTGATTTGGCAGCAGGACGAGAAAAGAATAGACTTGACAATAGAGCGATCGCACCTACGCCTAGGACTCCTCCCACAATAGTAACTAAGGGTAGTTGAGATGATGATTTAGAAGGTGCGGTTTCTCTAATTGCCTCTGGAATATCGTCCATTTCTTTTGTTGGTTATGTTCGTACTAATCGATCGAGATTTACTCTCGTATCTATTATTACAACCTATTTATCAAAATATGAAAACTCCCCGAGATTCTTCTATCGGCAAGCTACCCCATCATTTTCTGCTGCTAATTGGACGGCTTTAGCCACTGTATCGGCTACTCTAGGATCGAAAACAGAAGGAATGATATGTTCTGAGTCTAAATCTGCGGAATTAACCAAAGAAGCGATCGCTTTGGCAGCTTCTAAATACATATTCGTGGTAATTTCTGAGGCACGACAGTTTAGGGCACCGCGAAAAACGCCAGGAAAAGCCAAAACATTGTTAATTTGATTGGGATAATCACTTCTTCCTGTGGCTATAACTGCTACGCGGTCGTAAACTAATTCGGGCTGGATTTCGGGAATGGGGTTTGCCATAGCAAAAACAATTGGCTTGTCTGTCATAGAATCGACCATTTCAGGAGATAAAATTCCTGGCGCACTGACACCCAAGAATATATCTGCTCCTTTAAGGGCATCTGCTAGAGTACCTGTGGCTGCTACTGCAAATTCTTGTTTTTGAGCATTTAAATCAGTCCGTTCGGTGGAAATAATTCCTTTGGAGTCGCACATACAAATTCGGGTTGCTCCTGCTTTCTGTAATAGACGAGCGATCGCCACTCCTGCTGCCCCTGCCCCGTTAATAACAATTTTTACTTCTGATAAGGCTTTATTTACAAGTTTCAGGGCATTATACAAAGCTGCTAAGACAACAATAGCTGTTCCATGTTGATCGTCATGAAATACAGGGATATTTAATTCTTTTCTCAATCTTTGTTCGATTTCAAAGCAGCGAGGTGCAGCGATATCTTCTAGATTTATCCCCCCAAAAACAGGAGCAATATGCTTAACTGTTTGAATAATTTGTTCTGTATCTTGAGTAGCCAAACAAATAGGAAATGCATCAATGTTGGCAAATTCTTTAAATAATAAAGCCTTTCCTTCCATTACGGGTAAAGCAGCTTCCGCACCCAAATTACCCAGCCCTAAAACTGCACTGCCATCAGTTACCACTGCTACCATGTTACTTTTAACAGTAAGGGAAAAAACTCTTTCTGGTTCTGTGGCGATCGCTCTGCAAATTCTACCTACTCCTGGAGTATAAGCCATAGCTAGATCGGACTGAGACTTGAGTGGTAGTTTACTACCAATTCTAATTTTTCCTCCTTGATGAAGGGCAAAAGTGCGGTCAGAAAAACTGATGACTTTGATATCGGGTAAAGCTTGTACGGCAGCAACGATCTTATCTGCGTGTTCCGAACTAGAAGCATCAACAGTTATCTCTCTTTGCGTAAATTGTAGGTTTTGTTGCAGTAGAGCAATGTCTCCCAAACTACCTTTGACCCCCGCGATCGCATTAATTACTGAAGCTAATGTACCGGGGCGATTGGGAATTTCAATCTGAATTTTTAAGCTAAAACTTGCACTAGGATTTAGGTCTACCATCTTACATTTGGTTGCTGGTTATTTTATTATCTGTTGAATTCAATAATTTAACTTTGGCAAAACTGAATTGAACCACAGCTAGTCTAACGATATGTTTAGTTAACAATTTTTGCTTACAAAAAAATGTATCAAAAGAAAAAAAAGTTCATTGCGATTTAAAAATCAACAATGAACTACTGTTTTATAATTGTAGCGTTAAGATTTCGATAATCCCAAACCATGATCTTCGGCATATCTTTCCATAAAGCGCATAAATCTTTCCCATTCATTGACAGACTTTATGACAAGAACGGCTTCAATTGCTGTAGGCTTACCATTAACAAATTTGCCTTTTACTTCGCGAGAAACAATTTCTCCTTCTTCGTCTACTAAATACATCCCTGTAACTTCATCAGTACTCTCTTCACTAAGAATTTTGGGAGAATCAAAATAGAAAGTTGCAGTACCAGTATCGCCAGTACGAGAACGGGTAACTTTAATTTCGGGGACTACTTCCTCTGTTACTCCTTTAGAAAACTGAATTTCAGCCATAAGTTTATTTTTGTTAATTTCGCTTGTCGGTGAGAATATTTATTTTCTCATCATCTGATATCAAAGTAAAATCGGGGATCGAAGAGTAAGAATAATATTAAGTAAGCGAATAGGTGAAGTCTAACACTAGGCGATCGATAGAGAAATCTTTTAATTTTTAAGAGTGACTGAGATAAGATTTATTTACGAGTTGTTATATAAATTCATATTGTTAACTAGAGCTTACCAGGAGATTATTAATGCTGCGACTAGAACACATCAGTAAAATTTATCCCACGGGGGAAGTACTGAAAGATGTCACTTGGGAAGTTAAGTCAGGGGAAAGAATTGGCTTAGTTGGGGTTAATGGTGCGGGAAAATCTACTCAACTCAAAATTATTACCGGAGAAGTAGAACCTACTTCTGGAGAAGTAATTCGCCCTGCTAGTTTACATATAGCTTATTTAACTCAAGAATTTGAAGTAGAACCTACTCGTACCGTTAGAGAAGAATTTTGGACGGTTTTTACCGAAGCAAATGAAGTACATAATGCCATTGCTCAGATACAGTTAAAGATGGAAACGGCTGAACCAGAACAGTTGGAGAAGTTAATCCATAAATTAGATAAATACCAGCGTAAATTTGAAGCCTTAGATGGTTATGGTCTAGATGCACAAATCGAGAAAATTCTACCCGAAATGGGCTTTAATAGTGAAGATGGCGATCGCTTGGTAAGTTCTTTTAGTGGTGGTTGGCAAATGCGGATGAGTTTGGGTAAAATCTTGCTCCAAGAACCAGATGTACTACTGCTGGACGAACCGACTAACCACTTAGATTTAGAAACTATTGAATGGCTAGAAAATTATCTCAAAGGGATTAATACCCCCATGGTAATTGTTTCTCATGACAGGGAATTCTTAGACCGTCTTTGCACTAAAATTGTGGAAACAGAAAGGGGAATTTCTACTACTTACCCAGGTAATTATTCTGCTTATTTGCAACAAAAAGAAGAAGCCAAACTGGCTCAATCTGCTACTTACGATCGCCAACAAAAAGAAATAGCCAAACAACAAGAATTTATCGAGCGTTTCCGTGCTAGTGCAACCCGCAGTACTCAAGCAAAAAGTAGAGAAAAACAACTAGAAAAAATAGATTTAGTAGATGCGCCAACTACTGACTTAAAAACTCTCAAGTTTCGTTTTCCTCCCTCTCCTCGTAGTGGTAGAGAAGTGTTAACCATCAAAGATTTAACCCATACTTATAACGATGATATTCTTTTCCTGGGAGCAGAATTAGAAATACAAAGAGGCGATCGCATTGCTATTTTAGGCCCTAATGGTTCGGGAAAATCAACCCTCCTCAGAATGGCTATGGGTATAGAAGAACCAGAAGAAGGAACAGTTGCTTTGGGCAAACATAATGTAATTCCCGGTTATTTTGAACAAAATCAAGCAGAAGCTTTAGACTTAGATAAAACAGTTATGGACACTATTCATGATGAAGTTCCTGACTGGAAAAATGAAGAAGTAAGAAGTCTACTAGGTCAATTTTTATTTAGTGGAGAGACAGTTTTTAAAAATGTAGCCGCTCTCAGTGGTGGAGAAAAAGCCAGACTGGCATTAGCCAAAATGTTACTTCGTCCTGCTAATTTATTAATCTTAGATGAGCCAACTAACCATCTCGATATTCCCGCTAAAGAAATGTTAGAAAATGCCCTACAAAATTATGATGGTTCGGCGATTATTGTCTCTCACGACCGTTATTTTATTTCTAAGGTAGCTAATAAAATTGTCGAAATAAAAGAAGGTGAATTAATAGTTTATTCAGGAGATTATCATTATTACTTAGATAAAATAGAAGAAGAAAAAGCCAAAGAAAGACAAAGAATAGAAGCAGAGAAAAAAGCTGCCAAACAAGCAGAAAAACGAGCTAAACAAGCAGAGAAAAAGAAACAAAAGAAAAAGAAAGCCAAAGCTGGTTGAACTTGAGTTCGGAATTTGTAGTTCGTGTCTTACTTGGTTCTGCTAGCCGAGGAAGCGGAGGAAGCCCGCGTCGCCGTCAGCGGTCGGAACCCGCGGAATTTTTGAGGTCGCGTCATCCGAATTCATTTCGGATGCTTGAGACGACCGTAATCCGCAAGGGCGGGAATGGGGGAATTTACATTTAATTTTTAATTTCGAGCAGAAAAGCTACTAGTCACTACTTCCCCCATCCCGGCGCCGACCGAGCAAGGGAACGTCCTCCAAGACAACCTCGGCGCATCCCAAGCGCAGTTCGTAGTTCGTAGTTCGTAGTTAAATTTTTTGATAGCTAACAACTAACAACTAACAACTAACAACTAACAACTAACAACTAACAACTAACAACTAACAACTAACAACTAATGGAACTAGAGCAACAATTACAAATCTTGGTTGATGACGCTACTAAACATGGTATTTCTCCCCTAGTAGTAGAAAAAGCGATCGCCCCTGTCTTAAATTTGTTTGCTCGACAACTGAAGCATTTAGAATACTATCTTTTACAAAACTTAGACGAGCAATTGGTATTATTTACTATCAGCGATCGCGAGCAAGTACAATCCGAGCAAAAAGTAATCTATGCTTTTCCCACTTTGCAAGATGCAGCCAACTTTCAGGGAAGTAAAGATCCTAATATCATAGCTACTGTTCTACCTGTCACTCATATTTTATTTCAGCTTTTAGCCCTTAAACCAGTAGACAGTATTGTTTTTCTAGAAAAGCCAGGGAATTTAAATGCAGGGACACAGATCGAGCGAGACAAGTTACAAAGTCTAATTCAACAACAAATACGGCAATTAAGTAATATGCCTTCCGATATAGCTTAATAAAAAAGCTGTCAGCAGTCATAAGTTAAGCACTTGTTTACTGTTAACACGTGTACACGGTAGACTACATGGTGGGAGGCGAATGAAACATTAGAACTAGATGACTCGAATTGATTATATTGTAAAAAATTTTGTAAAATAACTATACTTTTGCAGTTTTTGTGTGACGCTACATATAGTGTTTTCTGATACCAAGGTAACACTATATGTAGTAGTAGCCAATCTCGAAATCAGTATTTTTTTGTAAAATTAGATACAAAAAAGCAATTTCTGCAAAAGTATAGAAAATAAAATCTCTTTTCCCGATTTCTTTTTTTTTAGAATTATTATGAGTACTTCTAGTATTTTCTCTAAGCTTTCTTCTGGGCTATATAAATTAAGAACAATTAAGAAAACAATATCGACCCCAACTTATATATTTCAGATGGGTAAAGTGGGCTCAATGTCTCTTAGAACAACTCTTCCTAAATATTTAAAAGGAGAAATAGTTCATGCTCATCTTTATAGTAAGATGAGTATCAAACATCAAAGATTGCTTGAATTAAGAAAAAGTTTATATTTGCCAATTAATATTATTTGTCCTATAAGAGATCCAATTTCAAGAAATATTTCAGCTTTCTTTCAAAATTTTAAAAGAGATACAGGCTTAGAAATTTATGAGCGTGAATGGGAAGTTAATGAATTGTTAAATCTATTTTTAAATAATTTTCCTCATAATGTTTGTCTTGAATGGTTTGATCGTTACTTTCGACCTATTTTTAATATTGATGTTTTTGCTGAGCCATTTCCTATAGAAAAAAAATGGAATGTATATAAGAAAAAGTCTATAAGAGTTTTAATTTATCGTTGTGATTTAGATAAACAAGATCAACTAGATATCATATCCCAATTTCTAAGGATTAAAATTAGTGATTGGAATTATAGTAATATCTCTGAAAATAAACAATATAATAAAATATATCGAAAATTTTGCTCATCAGTGAAGTTACCAGATATATATATAAACATAATGAATAATTCTTCTTTCTATCAACATTTTTGGAATGAAGAAGAGAGAATTCAAAATTTTAAAAAATGGAGTGACAATTGAATTAAGATCATGTTTGATTACGTTGATTACATTATTAATTACACTTGTCAATAATTAGTAAGTCAATTTTGTATATTTTGTATATAAAAAAACAGTGTAAATTGAATTTGATTACATGGGTTTGGCATGTCAAAGATTTGCACAACAATCTTTTGGTAAAATTTTTCTTGCTCTGATCTCAGCGGGTTTAGTTGCCTATGCTATTTATCTTTTGTTACAAGCACGTTATCGTCGAATTAAAATTAGTTAAATCAATAACTAATAACAAATTCCTGCTTGTTTAAACCTGTGGAGGACTTCCCCTAAGCGATCGCAGTTTTCAATTAAGCTAATACGCACATATCCTTCTCCTGCCTCGCCAAACGCATTACCTGGAGTCACTACTACTCCTGTATTTTGTAAAACATTGAGAGCAAATTCCGTCGAGCCAACTCCTGTAGGAGTTGGCACCCAGAGATACATAGTAGCTTTAGAAGGGGGAATTTTCCAGCCTAATTCTCCCAGACCTTTAATCAAAAAATCTCTTCTTTGGCGATAGCGGTCTTGTACCTGTTTAATATAAATATCTGGTAATTGTAATGCTGTTTCGGCAGCGGTTTGAATGGCTGCAAAAATCCCGTAGTCTAGATTAGTTTTAAGAGTTCTTAGTCCTTGAATGATACTAGAGTTACCCACCACAAAACCAACTCGCCAACCTGCCATATTATAAGTTTTAGAAAGAGTATGAAACTCAACACCAATTTCTTTTGCACCGGGAATTTCGAGTAAACTAGTGGGTTGATAGCCATCAAAAGCTAATTCTGCGTAACACAGATCGTGAACTAAAATAATTTCGTGACGACGAGCAAAAGCGACAATTTCCTCAAAAAACTCTCTTGGTGCTGTGGCAGTTGTCGGGTTATTAGGATAGTTAAAATAGAGAATTTTGGCTTGTTCGGCTATAGCATCGGGAATAGCAGCCAAATCGATTAACCAATCTTGTTCCGCACTGAGATTGAGAGGATGAATTATTCCTCCGGCAATTAAAGGACCACGAAAATGAGCGGGATAAGAAGGACTGGGAACGAGAATTAAATCTCCTGGGTCGATATAAGCAAGAGCCAGATGAGCTAATCCTTCTTTAGAACCGATTAAAGGTAAAGCCTCACTATCAGCATCGAGATTAACTCCATAACAGCGATGATACCAACTAGTAATAGCCTGACGAAAACTAGCAGTTCCTTCAAAAGGAGGATAGCCATGATTGCGGGGATTAGCTAAAGCAGAAATCGCTGCTTCAATAACTGGTTGAGGTGCAGACCCATCAGGATTACCCATTCCTAAGTCTATTAGATCGAGACCTTGCTCTCTAGCGCGGGCTTTTAGCTCATCTAAACGGGCAAAGACATAGGGGGGTAAAGTACTGAGACGTTTAGCAGGGCTAATCCAGTTTAAACTCATGGGCGATCGATGTGGCAATTGGTTTAGCCATTCATTGTCTCATTTTTTTACCGACTCGTGTCAAGTTTATTAAAAGAAAAAGGCGTATCGATAACACCGTCATAACTACTTTTGCGTTCTCGGATCGAATTGCTTTAGCCAATGATAAGCTAAATATCTGAGAGGGGAGGGCAGTAATCCAATAACTAATTGCTTTGTTACTGCTAGATAGGCAATAGGAGAAGCTTTAACCATCCAACACCCCCGCCAACCAACTGCTACATGAGTTAGAGCGACTTTCCAATTATTCCTCTGTAAAGTATTATTGGTAAATCGATAGTAAATTAGGGGTGTAGGTAAATTGGCAAATTGAAACTCCGCTTTGGCACAACGAAACCAGAGTTCGTAATCTTGTCGTTTAGCTAGTTTACTGGAATAAGAGCCTACTTTTAATATAGATTCTCGATGTAAAAGTACAGTCCCATGAATAAAAGGATTTGTCCACACCAGTTTTCTAATTTGTTGGTGAGATCTAGGTACTTTCCTTTCACTGACATTATTACCCTGAAGATCGATATCGATCGCGTAACCTCCTAAAACCCTAACATGAGGATGTTGAGCGACATAATCTAACTGTATTTCCAAACGATGAGGGAAAGCAATATCATCGGCATCCATTCTCGCTATCCAAGGAGTTTGCGCCATTTCCACTCCTTTGGCTAAATTTGCCCCTAAGCCATAATTGCGATCGTTAGTTACAATTTGAATCCGACTATCTTTTTGGGCATATTGGACTAATACTTGGCTCGTACCATCGGTAGAGGCATCATCGAAAATTAAAAATTTAAAGTCAGTGAAGGTCTGTTGTAAAATGCTGTCGATAGCATCTTTAAGGTAGGGCATACCATTATAGACACTCATCAATACTGTAATGGGAGTTGTCATAAATTCTTGGATACTGTTGAGTTTTAACTATTAACGATCGCACTAACATCTAAAATATAGGTCATACGTTGACCTTCATAGGTAGAATCGATCGAGATAGCATTATTATCAGGACGCCAACGAGGATGAAGATCGCAGCGCGAGGCATTACTAAATTTTAGAGGGGCAAAAAAACTACCTAATTCTATGAGTTTTTCTGTGGCGACTTCGTAAAGTAGTAGATGCTGTTTTCTCGATTTATCAGGATAGGTATCAGTTAATATCCAACGTTTATTTGGGGAAAAAGAAGGATGTCCGTCGCCGTAAACATCTAAAATTCCTTCACCAACAACTTTTTTATTTCCTGTAACAATATTAATTAAATAATAGCGATCTCCTGCTTCTTTTGTTCTTGCCCAAGCTAATAAATTTTCTTCATCACGCCAACTATAATGAGATACCATGCGATCGTCTAATAATAGTTGTAGATTACTACCATCAGCATCAGCAACATAAAGTCGGGAAAATTTGCCCTCAGAACCTAGCCAACGGTGCATGAAAACAAATCTTGTTCCTTGGGGAGAATACATTATATGATTCACTTTGTGCTCAGTATTTGCCATCTCAGGACGGGGCTGATAAGCAATTAAAGTTTCTAGACTAATAATTAATTCCCCTGTTCCTGACTCTAAATCAACTTTCCATATACCATCTTCTGATAAAGAGCGATCGCTACTAAAATTACTAGCAGCAACAGCATAACCATACTCTGGATGCAAACGATCTAAACGTTTATAGTTAAGACTCAAAGCTTCTTTTTCGTTGGGATTAAGTGTTTGAATTGGAAAATCGATAACTTTTTCTACTTTGTCTGTTAAAGAAACGATTTTAGCTGCTAGTTTGTTTTCTACTAAGTCATTGAAAATTATTTGTTTATTCCCAAGCCATTGAACCATGCTACCTTGCTGAGAACTCCAAGTAGCAGAAGTTCCGACTAATGTAGCTTTTTGTTCGTTACGATCGAATACCACAATTTCAACTTTAGTGTTATCCTTGAGCCGATGACAAACAAACCGAGACACATCTGATGACCAAGGAGTTTTGTCATAGTAGCCAAAAAATAATTCTCCTGATTCAGATTCGGTTTTACTCCATTGAAAAGGAGTATATATGTTGACTTGAGGATGGAGGGCTAATTGAAAATGGCGATCGCCATAGTACCAATAATTTAGGTGTTGATATGTAGTTTTAGTAACTTGTTTTAGTTGAGGAAATCGATCGAGAGCCTTGGCTATTGTTCGCTCAAATAAATTATATGATTTCACAATTGTCGCTAAATAAAGATATTTATGTATAACTTGATAATCGACGGTATCTAACTAAATTAAAAACTTCAAGCTTAATTTTACAAATAATTAAAATAATTTGCTTATTGTTTTTATTATGCAAAAGTTTCTCAAAATAATAACTATTTGTATATTTACCATCTCCGTGGTTATTTTGGCGGAAATCTATTTTCAACCAATATCAATTAATCAGATAGATATCGCTCAAGCCCAAGTAAAAAATCCAGCCAACTTGTCAATCAAAGAATTTCCTATCGGCTGGATCGATCGTATTGAAAGACCAACAACTCCAGCAAAAGTAGCCAACGAAGGGATAAATTTGCTTATTCCCTATACTCACAGTTACCAAAAAGAAACTATTGAAACTTATTTAGAAGCTGCTCAGAAAAATGGAATCAAAGTTTTTTTAGAGCCATATAGAAAATCAGTTGAAACTGGAGATATTGCTGCTGTTACAGAATTTGTAAAAACTTATAAACAGCATCCTGCCGTGGCTGGTTGGTACGCCTATGATGAACCAGCACTGAGGAACAGGGTATCTCATGAAACTTTAGAAATTATTTATCAAGCAATCAAAGCTGAAGATCCGAAGCATCCTGTTGCTGTGGTTTTTGCGGGTTCACAAAGAAGAAAAGTTCCTTTATATTGGAACGCGATGGATATATATATGATCGATCGCTATCCTCTTTTTTATCCCAAACCTGAGTTTAATAATCTTGATGATTTCGGTAAATGGATGCAGGAATCGGCGTATTATGCTGGTAATAAACCATTTTGGCCAGTACTTCAAGGCTATGGCGAACAAGAAGATGGAAAGCCTAAATATAAAAGGCGTTTACCTACCATGGCAGAAGAGCGGTATATGTTTTACACTGGGGTTCTCGCTGATGCTGATGGCTTAATTTTTTACGGACATCATTGGACTCAACAGTCTTGGGTAGATACTGTTTTGACTCCTATAATTACTGAGTTTCGTGAGTATTTACCAATTATAAATGTTAACAATATAAAAAGACCACCTTCGGTAAATCGTAAAGATATACAAGCTATTCTTTACCAAGAGCCATCTAGTCAAAAAAAATTGCTAATTGCAGTTCATCATGGTAGGAATAGAGTTAAAGCAACTATAAGTGCTGAGCCTTTAACTTCTAGTAGTCAAGTTAAAGTTCTGGGAGAAAATAGAGAAATAAAATCGGCTAGAAGTGTAATTACAGATAATTTCGATCCATATGCTGTACATATTTATGAATTTTTTTAAATAAAAAATAGCTCGACTAACTTGAGCAAAAAGTTAAATACAGATTTTGATAATTTTCCGACATTTTTTTTGCATTCAAGTTCTCAGAAACAATAGACCTAGCTATACATTTTAATTCACAGTGATTATTACTTAATCTATCTAATCGTGATCCTAAATCTTTAACATCACCAGTAGAGAACATGATTCCAGCTTGCCGATTAAAATTCAGTATTTCTTGATGAGGCTCTATATCAGAAAGACACACAGGAACTCCACAAGACAATGCTTCTATTACCGAATTTGGTAATCCTTCAGATACAGAAGCCGAAATAAAATAATCTGCTACTTTTAGATAGTCAACTACATTATTGACCAATCCAATAAATTTAATGTTAGAAGAATTATCAGCGATCGCTTGACAAGAAGCCAATAAACTTCCATCTCCTACCATTAATAAGATACTATCTTTTTGTGTCTGACTTATCAAAAATCCTTGTATTACTATATCTGGTTGTTTTCTAGGAATTAAAGCTCCTACAGAAACAATAATTCTTGTGTCTAGTGGTAAACCTAGATTGTATTTTAGCTTTATTTTTTCTTCAAAACTAGCTGGTGTGTATAAGTCTTCATCTACGCCGTTGCGAATTATTGATGATTTTATCCCATGTTTATTGATTAATTGACTGATTGTGGTAGAACAGGATACAGGAAATTTAATTTTTTCGAGAGCATTTATATGTTGTTGTGCTACATAATAGCCAATCAACTTACCATATTTCATTACATAATCATGATATGGGTAGTTCCTAATACTAGCTACTGCCTTATAATTTTTTAAATATTTAGCAGCTAATGTATCGGGACGAATACCTTGAGAATGAATAATATCTGGCTGATGTTGATTTGCAAATGACTTAAGTTTAGACGCTCCCCAAAATGTTCCCTGCCAACGAGATAGATTTAAAGAAAAAATAGCAATCTCTAGTTGTTGAAATTGCGATCGGGCTGAGTCTTCAGGCTCAGGAGAAAGAGTTAAAACTATCGGTTCAAATTTCTGACGATCGAGATATTTAATCAGATAAAAAAGTTGATTGGTCGGTCCACATTTTCTTAAAGTAGAAACAATATACAAAACTTTGATTTTATTTTTCATTTCACTCCAGTTTCAGAAAGATTATTATATTTATAAAAAAGGTGAGATGATATATTATTTCTTAAATATCGATTTTGAGCGAGCGACAAAAACCACAAACCATACAATAAAGCAAAAATCACTGTAGGAGAACGCATAGGATTAGTTACTACCATAGAAAATAATAAATACACTAACAAATAACGCAAGAAAAATACTGACCAATTTTTATGAGATTTTTTTACTCTAAACGAAGCTGTCAAAATTAAAATAAAACTACTAAATAATCCAGCTATAAAAATCCATTTCCCCTGAGCATAATAAGTCAGATATCCTGAATCAATAATCCCTAAAACTTTAAAACTAGGAACTAAAGTACCCCAAGGATATGCTCTTAGTCTGTAAAGAATGATGGGCCATAACCCTTGTACTCTAGTACTCCAAGAATAATCTTGTTGTAAACCCTCTTCTTGTATTCTGATAAAACGAGAAAAGAAAACTTCATAGTCAATTTCTAGATACAAACTTAGAAGTAACGCTAAAAAAAGAAAGCTTAAAATAATAGTTAGCGCAATTTTTAGTGATTTTTTTAGTTTACTAGTTATCAAACTAAAAATTATAAGAATTAAAGCAACTACATAAGCAGAGCGAGAAGTCGAAAGTAAAACTAATAGCAAAGCTATCATTACATAAAGAAGATGGTTCTCCTTACTTTTTACTTGGAATTTTGCTAAAAAATAGCTCATAGCAACAATACCAAAAGTTGCCAATGCCGACACGTTAACAAAAAAACCAGAAATTCTTAAACCTGATAGTTGATTAAAATGTTCATCGGCTGCAAAGACTTCTAGGCTATTAGTAATTAGCAAGAATTCGGGCAAAATCCTCATATTAACTGCTAATTGAATAATCGAGTAAAATAAATTGGTAATTACTGCTATCTTTAATAATTTTTCTATTTTGGTATCTAGCTTTAAAGCAGACTTAGTACTTAATCTAATAACACAGATTGTTATGGGTAAATACAGCAATAAAACTCTTCCGCTACTCAAAAAGACAGAAATAGGACCATAATAAATAGCTCCTATAATGGGAAAAATCAACTCTAAACAAAGAAAAGGCAGTAAGGGAAACAGAGGTTGTAGTTTTAATTTTGATTTTCCTAATAGAAACCAATGTAAGCCTACTAATCCTGCCATAGCTATAGCTATTAAATCTGGTAATCTAATATAATTATCGCCAATAACTTCTATACCATAAGGGTAAGTAAACAAAATGGCTATTCCATACCAAATTAAAAGTGTACTAATAGTTTTATTTATCGGTATCGAAGTATTATAAGATTGAATTCTCATACAAGATTTTAATAATTAAGCCTCAGTTTTCTATTAGTTGTAAATATCGCTCGGCAATTTTTTCCACAGTAAATTCTTCAGCTCGCGATCGTAATATAGTGGGATCAAAAGGATTTTCTAAACTTTGTAAAATGGCTTTAGCAAGTGAAACGTAATCTCCAACAGGAACTAACCTACCATACTTGCCTTCTGCCAGAATTTCTCTAGGACCACTTGGGCAATTAGTAGAAACGATAGTAGTGCCACAAGCCATTGCTTCGACTAGTACATTCCCAAATCCTTCCCAGGCAGAAGATAAAACAAATACATTAGCCTTGTTCATATAGGCATAAGGATTATTCATAAATCCAGGTAAGCATACATCATCATCTAAACCTAAGTCTTTAATTAGAGCCTCTAGAGAAGCTCGTTCCTCTCCTTCACCTAAAATCACCAGACGGACTGAGCTCACTTGCCTCACTTGAGCAAAAGCACGGATCAAAGTAGGAAAATCTTTTTGCTTTGTTAATCTTCCTACACCAAGGATTACAGGAACTTCACCCGAAACAAACCAAGGATGAGTTACTGATTCTTGTCCTTTTTGCCAAAGCTCAGGGACGACAACTGGATTATATATAACTCTAATACGATCTAAGGATAAGCCAGTAATATCAGCTAAGTCTAAAGCCACTCCTTGAGAAATTGCGATAATTTCGTCTGCCCAAGAATAAAAATATTTAGTCAGGGTAGGTATTAATCTATATCTAGGCTTTTGATAATTGTGCAACTCTCGGGAAAACTGGTTTCGTACGCTAATTATTATTGGTGTATTGGTTCTAGAGAGTCTTCCTGCCCAAAGTGCCAGGAGATTGGGGCTATTCATTGCCGAAAAAAGAACCCTAGGCTGGTAACGTTTAAGATAGGAAACTAGCTTGGGAAGACTTGCTATTAGTCTGGCACTTTTAAAATTTACCATTCGGACTTGAGACGGTATCTCGGATAGGTAGGGACCTTCTGCTCTGCTAACTAATAAATCAACCTCGAAACCACGTCCAATTAAATTCTTTGCTAAATTCAGCATCATTCGCTGAACACCTCCCCCTCTCAGGGTAGGAATAAAGATAGTAATAAGATTAGATTTCATCCCAGAATTTTCTTTTTTATTTTAATTAAGCCAGTAACTTTAGCAAGCTGCAACAATTTAGCATAGGTATCTCTCCAAAAAAGGTTAAATATAATTTTAATATTCTTATAATTCGATACAGCTCGCCTAATTTCTGTCGATATTTTGGGGTTAAAACCATAGGATATACCTCCACTTCTGCAAATAGCAATGGTTCTTGAAGATAGATTGATTTTTTCTTGGCTAGTTTTATTAGCAATAACTCCTCTTGCTGCTGTTATCTGGTAACTAGTATCAAATATAGAAAGGGAAGTTTTTAATCCTATAAAACCCTGATGTCCAACAGGGACATGAAGAATATTCATGTCCCTATTTTTATGAGGCTGCTTGGGCGTTTTTTTGACAAGTTCTTTTTTGTCTAAACGATAAAACAAGATACTGCTAAGCAAATTAAGTGAATACAAATCCTTTTCCTTAGCAAGAGATTCCTTGATTCTTTCTTCCAGAGCTTGAGAGTCAAAAATAAAATCATCCGCGTTTATATGTAGTGTATGAGAGCCTAACGAAACAATTGTTCCTTTATTCATTGCATCATAAATTCCTGAATCTGGCTCACTTACCCAATAATCAATCTGATTTTCATATTTTTTGATAATCTTTAGAGAATTATCGGTAGAAGCACCATCAATAACTATGTATTCTAAATTGAGGTAAGAACTGTTAATTACCGATTGAATCGTTTGTTCGAGATATCTCTCTCCATTAAATACTACTGTAATTACGGATATTAGGGGCAGTTTGTCTCTAGAAGTTTTGTATAAACCTTTTGTCCGTAAACCACCTTCTCCTATGCGTTGAGTATCAGGAGGCAGAAAAAATTGAGTTTTAAGGCAGTGGGCATTTTTTTGTTTATGAGTAGGTTTTTCTGTAGTCAGAAAATTACTTTTATCAGAATAGCTTACTGAAGTAATTTGCTTTTGAGTAATCTTTAGCTCAAAAGGATGTTTTCTAGGTAAAAGTAAATAACAGTGACTAATTGTTTGCCAATAGCTACCGATAATAAAACGCTCTGGAACTATTGCTAGTTTCTGTCGAACATTCATTTTTGTGCTATTTTCGCAGAGATAAATAATTACTTTATGTCGGTTAGGTTCATCTTCGAGCTTTTTAGTCAGTAAAATAGTTTCACTCCAACCGTGATCGATTAAATTTTGCTGAAAAATTACTGAATCCCATGCATAGCGAATATCAACATCGTATAATTCCTCCTTTTGGTCAAGACAAACTAAAGACTCTAAACCTCGCCAGCCATTATTATAATTAGCTTTATGAGGTTCGATTTCTAAAATTTTTTTAAATTGAGAGGGCAAACCCAGGCTATTCAAAAATGATAAATACTCGACAAAATAATGCATATAATATCTCTATTGTTTTAAATTCGTGAATTCATAGTATTTATCTTGTTTAATAATTTTTGGAACAAATCCAGATAAAAATAGGCTTAGAGTTCCAATGTTAATTCTTGTTTTACTTTCTTAGTATGACTAATTTTAAATTTTCTTTAACCTTGCCAATATTGAGAAATAAGAGTTAGAAATTTTGGTTAATTGGGGAATTTATAGGGCATGACAAAAAACAGGAATAAAATTCCGCGCTAAAATTAATAATACTTCTTCTACTATGTTTGTTTCAAAAAATCAATTAGACTGATCCTTGGTAACAGTTCAAGCTTACCACCTTCGGTAGCATTGACTAATTTTCTCCCGTAAGAATAGTAAATGTCTCTTGCTAAAGAATAAGACAACTCGCTTTTAGCTAAATCAGGTAATTGCCATTTTACTCCTCCCGAAAAATATCTCGGATCGAAATGATTATCATCTTGTTCTCCTGAAACAACGGTCTTGCCAGCTTTTCCTTTAGTAGTAAAGTTATGATCGCAGCCGATCAATGCTACTTCCTTAAACCCCATGTGAAATGCTAGCTGCATAGCAACGAAAGTTACTGTACCTCCTTCGCATATGCTGACAGCACAATCTTGAGCAAATTTAGCTTGACTAGCACTGTGCATAAAGGCTACATTCTCACGGGATTTTATTAATTTAGTGCCAACACTACTTAAAAAAAGTGGGATGTTTGTTTGATTATAAAAGTCAGCATTTTGTTCAATTACGAAGGAATTAACTGCCACAATACATGATGGTCTAAAATTTGATTTATCAAAAAGTAAATTGATCTTATTTAAGCCAAACGTGAAAACATTTTCTAGAAGAGAAAAATCAGTTTTCAATAAACTAGGACCATTACAAACAATAACAGCCTTATGACCAGCATATTTATCTTTCCAAGATGTGATTATGCTGCGAGACCTCCAGGATTCTGGATTCAAGTCCCACCTTAGTCTATTCACAATTTGGTTGAGACTCTTCAAGATTTGATATGAACTATAACGATAAGGATTAATTGTTGGGCGTTGTTTTAGAAAATAATTAATCTCAGACATAAAATTTAAATTCAGTTAGTAAATTGGCAATCAAGTGAATAATCATAACAGCTAAAGGCTGTAGCATTGTGGAGCGCTCAAAAATCCAAAAATTTAGACCAAATGCTCTATAAGAGTGCATTGCAGAATACCAACAATAAAATCCCAAGTATCCAACCAAAGTTGCTATAGGAAAAGCATACACGCCAATTTGCTGGAATAAAGTAAGGCTGACAATTAAATAAATACTTCCAGAGACCCCATTAGCAATATGCCAAATAATATGATTAGTGGTGCTATAAAGCCTAATGTGCATAGCACCATACCGTTCGGCAAAAATACTTAAACCCATCAAACTCCAAAGTAAAGGACTAACAAATTCAGCATTGCTACCCATTAATTTAAGCAATGGGGTTGCCAATATTCCTAATCCAACAAAACCAGCTATATAAGTCCAGTAAGCTATTACCATGCCTCGCTTGGCAACAAGAACTTGTTGTTTGATGTTTCCTTCCGAGCGTAGTTTTGCTAGTAAAGGAAGCTTACTGTAAAAAGGAGCTTGGGAAAATCGACTTACTAGTTGAATCAATCTTAAAGCAAGCAGATAGGAGGCAACCCCAGAAGCTGAACCAAACTGGGCATAAATAATACCACTAAGTTGGACTAAGCCATAGCTCATAACAATACCTAACCCGCTACGCCATGCACTGGACCATACTGAATCAAAAACTGCTGGATGAATTTTTTTGCCCGTAAATTTTTGGAAACGACCATTTTCAACTATCTTACAAAGCCAACGGTTTCTTAAGATCTTAAGTATTAACCAACTTTGATTGGCAATGACTAACCCTAGTAAACCACCATCTAAGAATAAAACCAGAAAACTAGTTATTATCGCAGCTATAGAAGTCAACGTTTCCCATCGACGCAAGAGTGCAATTTGATTAACTCCTTGGAGGTAGGAATTGTAACTATTTCCCACCAGAGTAAAAGTTGAAGCTATTAAAATTATTCCCCAAGCTATCCAACCTTCAGTCTGATTGGCTATTGCCGAAATAGGCTTAATTAGAGCCCAAGTTCCCAGGGTTCCTAAAAGAAAAATGGAGATGAAGGTTAAGCGCAAGTAAACTACCTGCATGGTAGAGTAAATTTGTTCTATCGTCTCCCAATTAGGTTCCCTTGTATCGCCTGACGGTTTATTAATACGCAGGTCTTTAAGTTCATCAGCACTCAATCCACCCATTCCATAGGCAATGACCCTTGAAAAAGTTGGGCTAAAACCTATGTCAGCCAAGCTTTGCAAACCAATAATAGTGCTGAAAAGATACCATAAAGCAATCTCTTCTGTGCTGAGGCGGGTGAGCAGTAGAGGTAAAACTAATACTAGACTGAGGGGGCGAGTTAAAAAACTGCTCCAGGTCATTAGGGTTGGAGAATTCCAAAAATTTTTTAAAATCTTACTTCTTAACTTACGCACAATAGTTAAACTGAACTGTTATCAACCTTCTGCTGGGAGGCAGTAGGCAGAAAGCGTTAGGCAGGAGGGCAGTCAGTGTATTTTTGCCCCACCTCTGTCCTACTTTGTCTCTCTGCCATTGGGTCTAAAACCCCACTGTCTGAATGGTGTCTACAAGAGGACACGGAGTCTGAGGAAACCCCAGGCTCGTGCTTCCCGAAGGACGACGGAACGTCGGATGTCCGTTTGGTTGGGGTTTGAATTCTCATCTAAAACCTTGACTCTTTGTCATTTTTAGAGACTTAAACCAACAGGAATATACTTAGGTTCCCAGATACCCCAGGGCATTCCATATTGACCTGACCTTTTATAAAATTCAGCCAGATTATCTTTCAAATAACTACACTGACGATATTTATCTAGAATTTCTTCTGGTTTTTGACTATCTAAGCTTTTAGCACCAAAGTACTTTTCCAAATCTATAACCGAAAAACAGTTGCTTTGAGATGGCTCGTGCCACCATGTGGAAGACTGTTCTGTACCAGAAGTAGTTACTGCCCATCGAGCATTTGGTTTCAAGACTCTACGGATTTCAGCCAAAGCAGCATCCAAAAATTCATTGGGAATATGTTCCCATGCAGATAATGATACAACAGCATCAAAGTAACCTGATGGTATCTCAGGCATTTTACACAAATTGCCTATACGCCATTGGATTGAGCCTAAAGGAATATTAGATAAATTTACTGATGAACGCCATCGATCGTGAGGTGTAGCATACTTTTGAGAACTCCAAGACTTGTAAAATGGTGTCTTTTTGATAAATTTTTTCAGTTTTCCATTAAAAGAATTATATCCACCCGCAGTATACAAAAATTCTTTATAAGCGGTAGGCTCGAAACTTGGTAAAGTTTTAAGGCTAGTTTGGTAACGACGACAATAAGCAATCGGCGGTTCAAAAAGAACCATGTCAATATTAGTGACATGAAAGCCCATTTCTGCTAGTAAAAACTGTACAGGACCGCGACCACCACCTGCATCTAATATTTTGAAACTACGTGGCCATTGCTTTACTTTGGAATATATCCAAGTTATGTCAGTTATATAGTGCCAGCCTATTTGAGTACGACCAGTAGCTTTTAAAAATGATTCGACAAACTCGAACGATTCAGAATTTATCTGTTTTTCGGGGTCAATAAACTCGTAAATTAACATTGTTTTTGCTATCAAAGAAAATATTCAACTAAATCATCATAACGATCTAACCGCAATCCTCTCATCTACGTTCGAGCAAGGGACAGGAATAAACATTGCCCATATAATTTTTCTATAGTTAGTAAAGATTAATTATTAATTGATGCATAAACAGATTGAAGTTTAGAGATAAAACGCTGATTGCCTGACACATCTATGTTAATCCCTTATTTTTCGTGGAAATCGTATTTTTCTAGTACGGTATATCGATGTTTGAGCGCGATCGCATTACTCTAAAATGACCTTTGATTAGAAAAGTACAAAACCTATACAGGAAAAGGCTTTACCCGCATTTCTCACAAACTGATTCTTCAAAAGCCATGTTGATTATGGTGTCTTGTTTTCAGGCGATTGGCTAAAATAACACACTGTCATTTTTGAGTCGCCTGCGAAATTGCCATTAAACCTTTACTATG
>JASJDJ010000037.1 GCA_030065635.1 Xenococcaceae cyanobacterium MO_188.B32 | reverse complement strand
CCTTTTGCCTAATATCTTCCTTTTCTCGGAAGAACTCTGGATATTAGGCTTGACCCCAAACCTGACTCTCACATTAAAGAAACTATGCCGATGGCAACCCTTCAGTAACTTTGATGTCGTTGCCCAATAATGCCATACGTGCTTATTACAATCCACTGGATGAAAAAAGGCGCAATTGGCATCTAGGCAAACGCTCAGAGAATCGAAAACTGCGACGGGCGAGTACTAATGCTGCGCACGTACCGCTATTTAATCCGTAAAGCCCCATAAACTTAATCATTCCAATCAAACTCGAATAAGCAGGATTAACTTCTATCGTTTGAATAGCGGATAATCTAGCCTTGGAATGAACTAAGTCGGCCAACTTGGAATAAGCAAATTGAGATAACATTTCGCGAGTGCGTTTACCATGTTCTCTCAGTCTATTTTTCTTGCTTCTGAAATCTAATTTTTCTATTACTATCTGACATTCTTTTTCTACTGCAAGATCAATTACTTGCCCAATAGCCTGAGATAAAATATGTGTGGTTTGACCTGATGATTTATTTTCTAAGTCAATATTAATTTGTCCGTGTTGCTTAAGATTGCCTTCACTGTCGCAATAAGCCCAGGCAATACTTTTGACATTTAAATCGATACCGATTGCTCCATTCTTTTTGTTCGAGATAGTTGGTATGTCTGGCAGTTCAACTGTCGTGTGCAAATACCACTTATTATTTCGCCTAACAAAACGATGAGTTACAGCTTTTTCAGTTCCATGACGATACTCTTTCCCTCGCTTGTGCTTGGTTGGAGTTAAAGCAATATCAATAAATTCTTGCCCGTATCTGAACTTAATGCCATCACATTGAATGTAAGCCTCAAATTTTTTTAACAAGCAAGGAGGTGTAGTTATCTTTAGTTTCCCATCTTTGCTTAATCTACATAATTGATTTCCAGTAGAGTAAGTTTTTGCTCCAACCATCATAAAGCTAGAAGCTCTGGCTGCTCTCCAATCTGCTAACCACTCATCATGATTTGAATAACCATTTTTTTCGCTTGTGATATTGAGCTAAAAATAGCTTTTTAGTGCCAAAACATAAGCTAATGCCTTTCTCCTCCAAGGCTTTTAGTTTGTGTTGTTTGACAATTAGTCTGCGCTTTTTCTGGTGAATAAAGAATCTATCTTTTTCGTCTAGATTTTTCTTCTTCAAACGCTTCTTAATTGCTGATTGAATACTCTTGATAGTCGATTTTAAATCTTTAATTTGAGTTTTTCTTAGTTCTTTGATGCTTTTATGTTTTCCTTTTAAATTGTGGTATACGTTTCTAACTGTAGTGCTATCAACTTGATATTTAGATTGAAGTGATTTTTCAATAATGCCAATCTTTTCGCCACCCATCAAACAAGAGTGCCGTAAAGGAGGTACAGTTACGCCTTTTGGTTATCGGGCTGGTGATTATGTAGAAGCAGAGAAAGCAGGTGTTGTCTATCGGGGTTGGATTGGTGGTTTCACCAATACTGAAAAGTCTCAAAAGCTGAGTGTCTATGACCTGAACTGGAAACGGATAGGTCAGTTTAGTTTGTCAAAAGTTAAGTTATTGCGGAGGTCAAATAAGTTATGTATTGCAAGAGCGGCGCGCTCTACCTCCCTAGGCTACTGCGTTGAGCCTAGGGACTCACGCGAATTATGTTGATGATATCGGAGGATTTTTCAATGGTTAGTACTTTTATTAGTCCAGTAATTGGTAAAGCATCAGAATTAGGAGTAGGTTTATACGAGGATTCTGAACCAATTGAACTTTTTGCCCATAGTTCAGAAGAAGAAATAGAAGTTGTCATTCGTGCAGCCTATCGTCAGGTTTTAGGCAACGCTCATGTAATGGAGAGCGAACAGTTAACTATTCCTGAATCCCAACTTAAAAATGGTGAAATCACTGTACGAGAATTTGTACGTCAATTAGCTAAGTCAGAGTTGTATCGTTCTCTATTTTTCTTCGATTGTCCTACCCTCAGAGCAATTGAATTGAATTTCAAGCATCTTCTCGGTCGCGCCCCTGAAAATCACGAGGAAATCGTAGAACACACGCAAATTTTAGATGAAAATGGTTTTGAAGCCGAAATAGATTTCTATATTGACAGCGAAGAGTATCGAGAAAATTTTGGCGAAAATACAGTACCCTATTATTTAGGCTACAAAACTCAGACAGGTAAAAATGTAGCTGGTTTTACCCATATTTTCCAATTATTACGGGGTTCTTGTAGTAGCGATCGCTCTACTTTTGTTGGTACTCGTTCTCGGTTGCAAAAGTCACTGATAACCAATAAGCCAAGTTCAATTATTCCTCTGTCAACAATTCCCGCTTCTTGGAAGCCTACTCCGCCACCAACGAATGTTAATCAGCTACTATCTAAAGTTCTCAATCTTAATAACTATCAGCCATTTGTTCCTGTACCAGTTGTCAAGCCAGAACCAAAAGAAGAAGTAATTTCACCAAGAGCTTTAATTTGGCAAGGTCAATATAATGCCTTGGCAGATACTAATCCTCTCGAGTTAACAGCTGGTAGCTCTCAAGAGGAACTAGAAATTGTAATTAAGGCAGTATACAAGCAGGTTTTAGGCAATGCCCACATCATGGAAAGCGAACGCCTTACTGTCCCTGAGTCTCAGCTAAAACGAGGAGAAATAAGCGTTCGGGAGTTTGTGCGTCAGATAGCCAAATCAGAATTGTACAAGTCAAGATTTATTGATAATTGTCCCCGCTATCGTGCTCATGAATTGAACTTCAAGCACCTTCTTGGTCGTGCTCCCGATAGTTATCAAGAAACGCTTTATCATAGCAACGTCCTCGATCGAGAGGGTTATGAAGCTGATATTGATTCCTATATTGATAGCGACGAATATCAAGATGCTTTTGGTGAAAATATAGTGCCTTATTACCGAGGCTATAAGACTCAAACTGGCAAGAGATTGCTTGGGTATACTAATATGTTCGCCATGCTACCTAGTGTCTCTACCAGTGATAAAGCTGGTGTGTCAGGAAATGAACCAAGATTAGTTCGACCACTTATTTACAACAATCCTAATGGTAATGTCCCGATTACCGATGTTGAAAGCTTGTTGGCTGAAGTATTCAAGCCTAAATTTGATTTTGTTGTATCTCCTGAAGTTAAAAAATCTTCTTTATCTCAAGCTCATCAAGCTTTGCAACAAGAGTGTGAAGAACAAGAAAAAGTCATTGCTTCTTTGGAACAAGAATTAAAAGAACTACAGTCCTTTGCCACTATTGGCGCAGCAGGCTTGAGTAAATGGCAATCTTATCTAACTAATGTTGATGAGCAGAATGAGTCAGTATCTAGCTTCTCAACTCAAAGTCCCATCAGCAGAACTTGGATTCAACCAGGTAGCTATGAAGCTTTACAACAACGTTCTCAAGACCAACAAGAGAAAATTGCCAGTCTTCAACAGCAGATAGCACAATCTCGAAGTTTAGCTAGCATTGGCGAGGCACGTCTGAATAAATGGCGCAGTCGGGTATTTTCTTAGTCGAAAGTAATCATACTAAATCCTGTTCGCCTAGGTAACTTTTCTATCGCCCCCTAAATCCCCCAATCTTGGGGGATTTTAACGGGTTTTTGCTTGATTCACATCAGATTTAACTAAAAAATCTTTGATATATCTTAGCTGTAGCTTCTGCCCAACCTTGAGATCCAGGGGAGTTAGGAACTGACCATCCTCTATCCTTTAACCCAGGATGTATTCCTTTTTTACTGGCAATAACCAAGGGGATATCTACACTTTCCAGCATTTCCAAATCATTAGGGCTATTACCTAATCCTACCGTTACCAGCTTGTCAGTTGGACTTGAGGTTTGATAGTTTTGGAGCAACCAGGTTACTGCTTTACCTTTGCCAGCATTAGCACTAATTAAATGGGAAAAGCGATCGCCTACTAATACGCGAAAATTATATTTGGCTGCCGTATGTTCAATTACTGCTGTTGATATGTTTTTTGGTGTAATAAAGGGTTCGGTAAATTCTCTGGTTTGAGCTAGTTTGACTTCTTCTAAGGGAAGTCCCGTCAAGGATTGTAATTCTGCTGGACTCAGATCGCCAAATCCACGCAAATCTTCGCCTAAATCGGCATAAATTTGTTTTAATCCCGCCCTAGCTTCTTCGTAATTACACCCAAGAAGCTGTAAGACATATTTATCCTCTAAATTATCAGTGGAAACTACAAAGCGGTCGTCTTTTTGGGGGACAAAAATACCACTACCATTTTCCACAATAAAAGGGTCATTTAAGCCGATATCTTCCCGCAACTGGGCTACTTCTGCTCTAGTTTTGCTGGTGACAGGAATAATCGGAATACCTTTTTTCTTAAATTTTTCCAGCATGGGTATAGCTGGCTTGTAGTCATAGTCTTCTTGATTTAGTAAAGTACCGTCTAAATCTGTGAAGATGATTAGGGGCATTTTGCTGGTGGTTAGTGGTTAGTGGTTAGTGGTTAGTTGTTAGTTGTTAGACCATCAAAATTATTTACTCGCTACTCGCTATTTGAGAATACCAAGATTTATCAGACTTATACAAAAAATCTACTCAGTTCTAAATTTGACTGAATCAGCATGGGAAGGTAAACCTTCTGCTTGAGCCAAGATTTGAATTGTACTGGACATTTTTTTCAAAGCTGTAGGTGAATACTGAATCAAACTAGAATGCTTCATAAAAGTTTCTACCCCCAAAGCCGAGGCATAACGGGCTGCTCCCGAAGTAGGTAAAGTATGATTGGGTCCGGCTAAATAATCTCCTACTGCTTCTGGGGTGGAATTCCCCAGGAAAATAGCTCCTGCATGACGAATTTGTTCTACTAATGCCCAAGGATCGGCAACTTCTAACTCTAGGTGTTCTGGAGCAAATAAATTAGAAAGTTTGGCTGCTTCTGCCAAAGAGTCAACCACTACAATTAGACCATAGTGAGCGATCGCCTTTTCTGTCAGCAGGCGACGAGGATGGTTTTTTAGTTGCTTACTTACTTCCTGTTGTACTCTTTCAGCAAGTTGGCTATCTGTTGTCAATAGGATGGCTGCTGCTAAGGGGTCGTGTTCTGCTTGTGCTAGCAAATCCGCAGCCACATGAACGGGGTTGGCTTGCTCATCCGCAATAATTAAGACTTCTGATGGACCTGCTAGAGAATCGATCCCTACCGTACCGTAGACCATTTTTTTCGCCAGAGTGACATAAATATTACCAGGACCAGTAATAACGTCTACCTTAGGTATAGTTTCTGTTCCATAAGCTAAAGCTGCTACTGCCTGAGCCCCGCCAATTCGGTATATTTCGCCTATTCCTGCTTCTTGGGCAGCTACTAGCACTGCCGGGTTCATTTTCAAGTCTTCCCCTGGAGGAGTGACCATTACGATACGCGGTACATCGGCTACTTTAGCGGGAATGGCATTCATCAAAACCGTACTAGGATAAGCAGCCCTGCCTCCAGGAACATATAATCCTGCTCGATCTACTGGTGTGTAGCGTTTACCCAAAACAACTTCATCATCGTCGAACTGTACCCAGGATTTAGGAATTCTTTGGCGATGAAACGCTTCAATTTTTTGCGCTGCTAGCTGAATTGCGTGGAGTAGATCTTGAGATATTTGTTGATAAGCAGCATCTAATTCCGAACCACTTACCCTAATTTTTTCTGCGGTTAAAACTTGTCGATCGAATTTCTCGGTATAGTCTAATAGGGCGCGATCGCCTTTTTCTCTTACTACCGCGATAATTTCTTTTACGGTCTCTTCTTTAAGACGAGTATCGTCATTGTGAGTACGAGAGCCAATTCTGATTAATTCAGTTTCTGCCTCGCTCTGCTGATTGATTATTCGCAGCATGGAGTCCCCATATCCAATTGAGCTACCCAATGTGAGTTATATTAGCAATGTCTATTGATTGATAGCTACTTTAATAACATATAAATTTTAGCGTATGTTAAAAAAACAAGATTTAGAATCAGATGAAGATATTTATTTGACTAAAGTGGGCTAAAATTGCTACACTTAGGTTTCTGAGTATATAAATAAAATCTAAGCAACTTTTTCTTAAGAAAACTGTGGCTAACAATAAATCAGCAATCAAACGTATTCAAATAGCAGAGCGCAACCGACTGCGCAACAAAGCATATAAATCAGCAGTGAGAACTCTGATTAAAAAATATAATAATGCCGTCAAAAGCTATGCAGTAGAACCTAGCCCAGAAAAAATGGTCGAGGTTCGGCAAATGATGTCAGCAGCCTATAGTCAAATAGATAAGGCGGTTAAACGTAAAGTTCTACATCGTAATAATGGGGCAAGGAAAAAAGCTCGTTTAGCCAAAGCACTCAAGCAAGTAACTGCAACTGCGTCCTAGTCGATTTATTATAGCAGTAAGCACTTATTCGATCTAGTACCCAAGAAAAAAGCAACTAATAAATTCTGCAGTTTATTAAAATCTATATCTAAAATTAGGCAACACACCAAGCAAATGCGGTTAATAGATACCCATGTTCACATCAATTTTGATGTATTTCAGGGACGTTTAAACTCTCTACAAGAACATTGGCAGGAAGCAGGGGTAGTTCACTTAGTGCATTCTTGTGTAGAGCCAAACGAATTTCAGGGAATGCAATCTTTGGCAGATAGGTTCCCTGAATTGTCATTGGCAGTAGGTTTACACCCCTTAGACGTTCACAAATGGAAGCAGGACACTGCCGAAGAAATTTTGTCATTAGCTAGTGCCGACCGGCGAGTAGTTGCCATTGGTGAAACGGGATTAGACTTGTACAAAGCCGATAACTATGAGCAGCAAAAACAGGCTTTTGTCGAACAATTGCACATAGCCAAAAAACTAAATAAACCAGTAATCATCCATTGTCGAGATGCAGCTTTACATTTGAAAGAAATACTGGAAGATTTTTGGCAAAATGTAGGAGTAGTTAAAGGCGTAATGCATTGCTGGGGAGGAAGCACGGAAGAAACTAAATGGTTTCTAGACCTGGGTTTCTATATTAGCTTTAGTGGGATAGTAACCTTCAAAAATGCCCAATCTATTCGAGAAGCAGCCAAAATAGTTCCTAGCGATCGTTTGCTAATCGAAACAGATTGTCCTTTTTTGGCTCCAGTCCCCAAAAGAGGTAAAACAAACGAACCAGCCTATGTCCGTTATGTAGCAGAATGTGTTGCTTCATTACGCAACATTCCTCTAGAAATATTAGCTCAACAGACAACGGCTAATGCTTGCCAACTTTTCGGCATTCAGCTACCCCCTTCCAGATATAATTCAGACAAGGTAGTTTCTCTAAACTGAACCAACCAGTTAAATATCTTAAAACCCAAAAAAAGGAAACAAAAATCTAGCTAAATTAGATCGCTCTCTAAAAACAACGATTAATACTGTCAAAAAACTGAGTATGACCTGGAAATCATTATTGGTAATCTTAGCTCAATCTTATACTGCCATTATGAAGAGAATATTACAAGTTTTAATTAATAAACCAATGATATGTAAGTTAAGCTAACTTTGACTATTGCTCTTTAACTTACAATGACCCCATCCTCCCAAAAAAATCTGAGTTGTTGTCAAGTAAAGACCTGTTGCTTAACTTAGTTTAAAAAAACTACTTGAGTAACAAAGCTTTATTCCTTGATTTTTCTTCTAAGTTCAGTGAACTCCCACAATTACTTGCTTTAGTCTCCATCACGAACCATCTTATGACTACTTTATCTTACAATCTATTGCCAGACCTGATTGAAATCCAACGTTCCAGCTTTCGTTGGTTTCTCGAAGAAGGACTAATCGAAGAATTAAATAGTTTTTCTCCCATTACAGACTATACGGGTAAATTTGAATTACATTTTATTGGGGAAAACTATCGACTCAAAGAACCTAAATATTATGTTGAAGAAGCAAAACGCAGAGATAGCACCTACAACGTACAAATGTACGTCCCTACTCGTCTAATTAACAAAGAAAACGGCGAAATCAAAGAGATGGACGTATTTATAGGAGACTTACCCTTGATGACAGATAGGGGGACGTTTATCATCAATGGTGCAGAAAGGGTAATTGTCAACCAAATTGTGCGTTCACCTGGAGTTTACTATAAAGCAGAAACAGATAAGAATGGTCGCCGTACCTATTCAGCCTCTCTAATTCCCAACCGAGGAGCCTGGTTAAAATTTGAGACAGATAAAAATGGTTTAGTCTGGGTGAGAATCGATAAAACCCGTAAACTCTCAGCCCAAGTATTACTAAAAGCGATCGGCTTATCTGATAATGAAATTTTAGATGGACTGCGCCATCCCGACTTCTATCAAAAAACTTTAGATAAAGAAGGTAATCCCAGTGAAGAAGAAGCTTTACTAGAACTGTATCGAAAATTACGTCCTGGTGAACCTCCCACGGTAAGTGGAGGACAACAGTTGTTAGAATCACGCTTTTTCGATCCCAAACGCTACGATTTAGGTCGGGTTGGTCGTTACAAAATTAATAAAAAACTGCGCCTGACTGTTGCTGATACGATCAGAGTACTTACTCCCGATGATATCCTAGCAGCGATCGCCTATCTAATTAATTTAGAATTTGATGCAGGTAGCACCGACGATATCGACCATTTGGGTAATCGTCGCGTTCGTTCTGTGGGCGAACTACTCCAAAACCAAGTAAGAGTAGGTCTAAATCGTCTAGAGAGAATTATTCGAGAACGAATGACAGTTAGCGAAGCTGATAGTCTCACCCCAGCAGCCCTAGTCAACCCTAAACCTCTAGTCGCAGCAATCAAAGAATTTTTTGGTTCTTCTCAGCTATCTCAATTTATGGATCAAACCAATCCTCTAGCAGAGTTGACCCACAAACGTCGCCTCTCTGCCTTAGGCCCTGGAGGACTTACCAGAGAAAGAGCAGGTTTTGCGGTACGAGATATTCATCCCTCTCACTACGGTCGTATTTGTCCTGTAGAAACGCCAGAAGGGCCGAATGCTGGTTTGATTGGTTCTCTAGCCACTTATGCCAGAGTAAACGCCTATGGTTTTATTGCTACTCCTTACTATCCTGTTGAAAATGGTTGCATCTTGCGCGATCGCGATCCACTCTATCTCACCGCCGATGAAGAAGACGATTTGCGGGTAGCCCCAGGAGATATACCCAGCGATGAAAATGGCTATATTCAAGGGGAAACCGTACCGATCCGCTATCGCCAAGAATTTTCGACCTGTACGCCAGAGGAGGTAGACTACGTTGCTGTCTCTCCCATGCAAATCGTTTCGGTAGCCACTAGCCTCATTCCTTTCTTAGAACACGATGATGCTAACCGTGCTTTGATGGGGTCGAATATGCAACGGCAAGCAGTACCTCTCTTGCGTCCTGAAAGAGCCTTAGTAGGTACGGGATTAGAAGCTCAAGCAGCCCGAGATTCAGGGATGGTAGTAGTTTCTCGTACTCACGGGATAGTTGCTCATGTCGATGCTACTACTGTTAAAGTAAGAGTCACCGAGGGAAACAACGATAAACATACTCCAGCTCCGGGCAAAATCATAGAATATAAGCTGCAAAAATATCAGCGTTCTAATCAAGATACCTGTCTCAATCAACGTCCTCTAGTGTATGTAGGGGAAGATGTCGTACCCGGTCAAGTATTAGCCGATGGTTCTTCTACCGAAGGAGGGGAAATAGCCTTAGGGCAAAATGTACTCGTTGCTTATATGCCTTGGGAGGGTTACAACTACGAGGACGCGATCCTTATCAGTCAAAGGCTAGTTTACGATGATGTTTACACTAGTATTCACATCGAAAAATTCGAGATCGAAGCAAGGCAGACTAAATTAGGGCCCGAAGAAATCACCCGAGAAATCCCTAATGTGGGGGAAGATTCTCTGAGACATCTAGACGAAAGAGGAATTATTCATATCGGTGCTTGGGTAGAAGCAGGAGATATCTTAGTCGGTAAGGTGACTCCTAAGGGAGAATCGGATCAACCCCCAGAAGAAAAACTTTTGCGGGCGATATTCGGCGAAAAAGCCAGAGATGTAAGAGATAATTCCTTGCGCGTACCCAATGGCGAAAAAGGTCGAGTAGTAGACGTAAGAGTATTTACCAGAGAACAAGGAGATGAACTACCTCCTGGTGCCAACATGGTAGTCAGAGTCTATGTTGCTCAAAAACGGAAGATTCAGGTAGGAGATAAAATGGCCGGTCGCCATGGAAATAAAGGAATTATTTCCCGAATTCTGCCGATCGAAGATATGCCCTATTTACCCGATGGTACCCCAGTAGATATCGTGCTTAATCCTTTAGGTGTTCCTTCGCGGATGAATGTAGGGCAAGTATTTGAATGTCTTCTGGGTTGGGCAGGAGAAAACCTGGGTCTGCGGTTTAAAATGACTCCCTTTGATGAAATGCACGGAGCAGAAGCATCTAGAGAAACAGTTCACGGTAAACTACAAGATGCTACCCGCAAGCCAGGAAAAGATTGGGTATTCGATCCTGCCAATCCTGGCAAAATCAAAGTTTTCGACGGGCGGACAGGAGAACCATTCGATCGTCCCGTTACCGTCGGTAAAGCCTATATGCTCAAGCTAGTTCACCTAGTAGATGATAAAATCCACGCTCGTTCTACTGGCCCTTACTCTCTAGTAACCCAACAGCCTCTCGGCGGTAAAGCTCAACAAGGCGGTCAACGTTTTGGAGAAATGGAAGTATGGGCATTAGAAGCTTATGGTGCAGCTTATATCTTGCAAGAGCTACTAACCGTGAAATCCGATGATATGCAAGGGCGAAACGAAGCTCTCAATGCTATTGTCAAAGGAAAACCCATTCCTCGTCCGGGTACTCCAGAATCTTTCAAAGTACTGATGCGGGAGTTACAATCTTTAGGACTTGATATTGCCGTACACAAACTGGAAACCGCAGAAGACGGTAGCAGCAGAGATGCAGAAGTAGACTTGATGGCAGACACTTCCCGTCGTACTCCCAATCGTCCTACCTATGAGTCTTTAACCCGCGACGAATTACAAGAAGAAGAAGCCTAAACTAGACAGACAGACCTCTTGCCCCCATAGGGGTTCGGTTAAGTAGCAAGTAGCCCTTCGGGTTCGACACTAGACTTCTGGCATAAGTTCTATAAACCTCGGTCAAGTTGAGGTAAAAGGTAAAAGGTAAAAGGAATTAATTTGAATTTCTCATTTATTTTGGCAAGAGGTCTAGTTTGCTCAACGGGATGGGGCGTGCGAGTTCCGCCGTACAATGACGGAATCACCCCCCTCGAAAATCCCCTTCAGGTTCAGACGGGTGTCATAAACTTCCGAGGTATCCTCGGAAAATGCGACCTTCACTTTGCTTATGTCGTTACAACCTTTTGGCAGTTGTTTCTTGGAGAAATCATCAAGACCTGACTGTTTCACAAGTAGCAAGTTACTGAATACGAATTGAAGATTTACATAGGCAAGAGGTTTACTAGATATCGCCCTAACTAATTTACTTAATTACTAAAATTTCATCCCTCGCTAGATTATGAGAAATCAATTAGAACAAAGATTTGATTATGTCAAAATTGGGATAGCTTCTCCCGACAGAATTCGTCACTGGGGTGCTCGTACTTTACCCAACGGTCAGGTAGTCGGCGAAGTTACCAAGCCAGAAACGATTAACTACCGTACTCTCAAACCCGAAATGGACGGGCTATTTTGCGAACGAATTTTTGGACCCGCTAAAGACTGGGAATGTCATTGTGGTAAATATAAGCGGGTACGCCATCGTGGCATTGTGTGCGAACGTTGTGGAGTAGAAGTAACTGAATCTCGCGTACGTCGCCACCGCATGGGCTTCATTAAATTAGCTGCCCCTGTAACTCACGTTTGGTATCTCAAAGGGATTCCTAGCTATCTGAGTATTATTTTAGATATGCCCTTAAGAGATGTAGAGCAAATTGTCTACTTTAATGCCTATGTGGTTTTAGATGCAGGTAATGCTGGCAATCTCTCATATAAGCAGCTTTTAACCGAAGATCAATGGATAGAAATTGAAGAACAGTTATACAGTGAAGATTCGGAACTAATCGGTGTAGAAGTAGGTATTGGGGCAGAAGCAGTCCAAAGATTGCTAGAAGAAGTAGAGCTAGAAGTAGAAGCAGAAAAACTTAGAGAAGAAATTGGTGGAGCAAAAGGTCAAAAGCGAGCCAAATTGATCAAACGCTTGCGAGTAATCGATAACTTTATTGCCACTGGTGCGCGTCCTGAATGGATGGTACTGACTTATATCCCAGTAATTCCTCCAGATTTACGCCCCATGGTACAACTAGATGGAGGTCGTTTTGCTACTTCCGACTTGAACGATCTGTATCGCCGTGTAATCAATCGCAATAATCGTTTGGCTCGCCTACAGGAAATTCTCGCCCCAGAAATCATCGTCCGTAACGAGAAACGGATGTTGCAAGAAGCAGTAGACGCTCTAATTGATAATGGTCGTCGGGGACGTACGGTTGTTGGTGCAAATAATCGTCCCCTCAAGTCTCTTTCCGATATTATTGAAGGGAAACAGGGACGTTTTCGCCAAAACTTATTAGGTAAACGAGTAGACTATTCAGGACGTTCGGTAATCGTCGTCGGACCGAAACTTAAGATTTATCAATGTGGTTTACCGCGAGAAATGGCGATCGAATTGTTCCAACCTTTTGTTATTCATCGCTTAATTCATAGCGGAATGGTAAATAACATTAAAGCAGCTAAAAAGTTAATTCAGCGAGGCGATCCTAACGTTTACGAAGTCCTAAAAGAGGTTATTACCGGACACCCAGTCTTGCTCAATCGCGCCCCTACTCTACACCGACTGGGGATTCAAGCCTTTGAGCCTATTTTAGTAGAAGGTCGCGCTATTCAACTCCATCCCTTGGTTTGTCCTGCTTTTAACGCTGACTTTGACGGCGACCAAATGGCAGTTCACGTTCCCCTATCTTTAGAAGCTCAATCGGAAGCAAGATTGTTAATGTTGGCTTGCCATAATATTCTTTCTCCAGCCACGGGTAGACCAATTGTTGCTCCTTCCCAAGATATGGTTTTGGGTTGTTACTATTTGACCGCCGAAAATCCCAACGCGACCAAAGGAGAAGGTCGACGTTTCGCGAGTTTAAGCGATGCCATCTACGCTTACGAACAAGGTCAATTAGATTTACATACTCATGTTTGGGTACGCTATGAAGGAGAAGTAGAAACCTTAGAACCAGATAATGAGGTTATAGAATCGACAAGCCTAGCTGATGGCACTGTGGTGAAATATTACCGTCAAAGACTAGTTAGAGAAACTGCTAGTGGAGAGCAAATTTCTCAATATATATACACTACAGTCGGCAGAATTATTTATAACAAAACTATTCAAGATGCCCTTGAACTAGCATAAACCTCAAAAAAATAAAGAGCCAGAGCAGATAAAAAGGAAAAAGTATGAAATTCTACAATCGAATTGTTGATAAAGGTCGTCTGAAAAAATTAATTGCCTGGGCATATACCAATTATGGTTCTGCTCACTGTGCGACTATGGCAGATCATCTCAAAGAATTGGGCTTTCGTTACGCTACCAAAGCAGGAGTATCGATTAGTGTAGATGATTTGCAAGTTCCCCCAGTGAAAAGGCAGATGCTCGAAGCTGCCGAAGCAGAAATTAGAGAAACAGAACAGCGTTATGCTCGCGGGGAAATTACTGAAGTAGAGCGTTTTCAAAAAGTAATCGATACCTGGAATAGTACTTCAGAAAATTTAAAAGATGAAGTAGTTACCAATTTTAGAAGTACCGATCCCCTTAATTCTGTCTATATGATGGCTTTTAGTGGAGCGAGGGGAAATTTATCTCAGGTACGCCAGCTAGTGGGAATGCGCGGTCTGATGGCCGATCCTCAAGGAGAAATTATCGATATACCCATTAAGACTAATTTCCGTGAAGGTCTAACCGTTACCGAATACATCATCTCATCCTATGGAGCCAGAAAAGGACTAGTCGATACAGCATTACGGACGGCAGACTCTGGTTATCTGACTCGCCGTTTAGTTGACGTTAGCCAAGATGTAATCGTTAGGGAAGTAGACTGCGGGACTCAACGGGGTATTAGCAAGCGAGCAATGACCGATGGCGATCGCACTTTAATTCCCCTCTCGGATCGTTTGCTCGGCAGAGTTCTGGCTAGAGATGTAGTCGATCCCGAAACAGGAGAAGTAATTGCTAAACGGAATCAAGACATTAATGAAGAATTAGCCAAAAAAATTGGCGATCGCGTCGAAGAAGTAATGGTGCGTTCTCCTCTAACCTGTGAAGCTGCCCGTTCGGTTTGTCGCCATTGTTATGGTTGGAGTTTAGCTCACGGCAAGATGGTAGACATGGGAGAAGCAGTAGGCATTATTGCTGCTCAATCTATTGGTGAGCCCGGAACCCAATTAACCATGCGGACTTTCCATACTGGAGGGGTATTTACAGGAGAAGTAGCCAGACAAATCAAAGCAGATTGCGCTGGTAAGATCGAGTTCGGTAAAGGTCTAACTACTCGTACTGTCCGTACCCGTCATGGTGACGAGAGAGAACAAGTAGAAACCGCGGGAGATTTATTACTTATTCCCGCTAAAGGAGCAAAAACTAAATCCGAGCAGATTGCCTATAGTTTGACAGTAGGTTCCTTATTACCAGTGAATAAAGGGGATTCTGTTCAAAAAGGACAATTATTAGCCGAAGTAGCTTTAGCTAAAGTACAACGTTCTACAGAAAAAGCAGCTAAAGACGTATCTTCTCATTTAGCTGGTGAAGTTTTATTTGCCGACCTCATTCCTGAAGAAAAAACCGACCGTCAGGGTAATACTACTCGTATTGCTCAAAGATCGGGATTACTGTGGATTTTATCAGGGGAAGTATACAATCTTTTGCCTGGAGCCGAACCAGTAGTCAAAAACGGCGCTCAAGTAGAACCTGGAGATATTCTGGCTCAGACTAAGTTGGTTTCTAGTAGTGGTGGCGTAATACGGATGATTCCCAATAGTCGGGAAATTGAAGTAATCACTGCTTCTGTCCTATTAGACCAGGCGAAAGTAAAAATTGAAAGTGATAGCGGTCGCGAACAATATATTATCTATACGGCAGACGATCGACGCTTTTTGCTCAGAACTACTCCAGGGACTAAAGTCCAAACTAGCCAAGTAGTAGCCGAACTGATTGATGACCAGTATAAAACTGAAACTGGTGGCATTATTAAATATGCCGGTGTAGAAGTGGGTAAAGGAACTCGCAAACAAGGCTATGAAGTAATTAAAGGAGGAACTCTTCTCTGGATTCCTGAAGAAAGTCACGAAGTCAACAAAGATATTTCTCTTCTAGCGGTAGAAGACGGTCAATATGTAGAAGCCGGTACAGAAGTAGTCAAAGATATTTTCGCTCAGTCTTCTGGGGTAGCGGAAGTTGTCCAGAAAAACGACATTTTAAGAGAAATTATTATCAAGCCAGGAGAAATTCATCTTTTAGATGAACCTAACCCTAGTCTGCACGAACAGCTAATTCAACCGGGAACTGAAGTTTTACCAGGAGTAACGGTTGATGAACTCAAATACGCTGAAATTGTAGAAACAACAGAAGGTATAGCCTTATTACTGCGACCAGTTCAGGAATATCAAGTAGCTGACGAACCAGCCGTTCCTTCTCAAGCTTCAATTAATAGCAAAGATGGTCGTCAGATTGAATTACGTTCTGTACAGCGGATCTTTTATAAAGATGGAGAACGAGTTAAGTCTGTAAATGGAGTTTCTTTGCTAACTACTCAACTAGTATTAGAAATTGATGTGACTGGAGATTTGGGAACAATCGCTAATATTAATGCTGATATTGAGTTAAAAGCAGATGAAGAAGACCCAGAATCCCACAAATTGCAAATGGTTATTCTAGAGTCTTTAGTACTTCGTCGAGATACTGATGCCGATCCTCATAGTGGAAATATTCAGACCAGAATCTTAGTCGAAGATGGACAAGAAATACCTCAAGGTGCAGTGATTGCTCGTACAGAAATAAAATGTAAAGAAGCCGGTCAGGTACGAGGTATTCGTGAAGGAGGAGAAGCTATTCGACGAATTTTAGTAGTGCGAGATTCCGATCTAGTTTCCCACGATTTGGATGTGCCCAAGAGCGAATGTCGGTGTAAAGAAAATGATTTACTGGTAGCAGCAGCAGAAATTGCTCCTGGGGTCAAATTAGAAGAATCTGGACAAGTCGTCGAAATAGTTGAAAAAGAAGACGGAAAAACTACTGTTGTTTTGCGTCATGCTCGTCCTTATCGGGTTTCTCAGGGTGCAGTATTACACATTGATGATGGTGATTTGGTACAGCGAGGAGATAATTTAGTTCTGTTGGTATTTGAACGAGCTAAAACAGGAGATATTATCCAGGGTTTACCTCGGATTGAAGAATTGCTAGAAGCGCGTAAACCAAAAGAAGCTTGTATCCTCAGCCGTCGTCCGGGAATTTGCCAGGTAGTCTACGAAGAAAACGAAACTGTAGACATTAAAATCATTGAAGAAGATGGTGTGGTCAGTGATTATCCCATCAGTCCCGGTCAAAATGCCATGGTAACAGATGGACAGAGAGTAGAACCTGGGGAGCCTCTGACTGATGGTCCAGCTAATCCTCATGAGATTTTAGAGATTTTCTTCAACTACTACTTGGAAGAAAAAGGCTGTTACGAAGCTTCTTTAATTGGATTGCAAGAAGCCCAAAAATTCTTGGTTATGCAGGTTCAATCAGTGTATCAAAGTCAGGGAATCGATATTTCTGACAAACATATTGAAGTAATCGTACGGCAGATGACTTCTAAAGTCAGAATTGAAGATGGTGGTGATACAGTCATGTTACCGGGTGAGTTGGTGGCATTGAGAGAACTCGAACAAATCAATGAGGCTATGTCAATTACTGGTGGTGCCCCTGCTCAGTACACGCCCGTGTTACTAGGGATTACCAAAGCCTCTCTCAATACAGATAGCTTTATTTCCGCTGCTTCTTTCCAAGAAACCACCCGTGTCTTAACCGAAGCTGCGATCGAAGGTAAATCTGATTGGTTACGAGGCTTAAAAGAAAATGTGATTATCGGTCGTTTAATCCCTGCCGGAACTGGTTTTAATACTCATGAAGAACCTTTTGGTAGTAGAAATGACCTAGAAAATTCTTCCTTAAAAGATAATTTCCGTAACAATTCTATGTATAGTTATGGCGGTGATAGTTACGACAGTTTTCGCCTATCAGAAGAAAGATTAGCCGAGCCAGAATCTAATCCTCGACGCTCTTATACAGATTTGAGTGAAGATGAAAATGTTATTCTTGACGATCGAACTGCCAGAGCATATACCAGGAGTGTAGATTCCGTAATAAGCGACCGCGGTAGTTCTTTTGATTCGAGTTCCACTCTTTTGCCAGAGGAAATTATGGATATTGATGAAGAGGAAGAAGATTAATTAATTTGACCGCGGAATGCGCTCACCCCATTCCGCGGTTAATAACCGCCAAGGTAGAGAGTTAAATCTTTAAATGTTTAAATGATAGTAAAGCGATTGAGCACGACTCGATCGCGCCCTTGTTCTTTTGCCCAATATAGAGCTTCATCTGCCTTAGCAATTAGTTTTTCGGCAGGAAAATTAGGAATAGGCACGATACTAGCAATGCCAATACTGATGGTAACTACTGTGCTAATGTGAGAACTAGCGTGGGATATATCTAGTTCTTTAATTTGTTGACGGATCCTTTCCCCGATTTCCATTGCTCCTTTAGCTGTAGTTCTAGATAAGATGAGTACGAACTCTTCTCCGCCATATCGGGCAACCAAATCCGCAGGACGCTTAGCATTTTGCTTTAAAACACTAGCTACTTTTTGCAAACAGCGATCGCCTGCTTGATGTCCGTAAGTGTCATTATAAAGTTTAAAAAAATCTACATCGCACAGCATCAAAGATAAATAAGCTTTTTCTCGGCTCATTCTATGCCATTCTCGCTTCAAATATAAGTCAAAGCTACGACGGTTGGCAATTTGAGTCAGTTCATCGACAGAAGCGATCTTTTTTAATTTTTGATTGGCAATTTCTAATTGTTCTGTCAGCAATCTTTCTTTTTCTATCTGTCTTTTTAGTTCCTTCATTGCCCAATGAGTTTGCAGTAATCTTTTAACTCTTTGTAGTAAAACTGGCCAGTGAATTGGTTTAGTAATATAATCTGTCGCCCCTACCTCAAAAGCTCGATCGACTGATTCAGAATCGTCAAGAGCGGTAATAATTAAAATTGGTGGACAATCATCGCCTAAAATACTTTGTAATTTGGCACAACAACTAAAGCCATCTAATCTGGGCATGACTCCATCTAAGAGGATCATACTCGGCTTCAATTTTTGGCAGGTTTCCAAACATTCTTCCCCGTTAGTATTTTCTAAAACACGATATCCTTGTTGTTCTATTTTTGAACGGATCATCATGCGAGTGGTAGTATTATCTTCTACCACCAAAATCAAAGGTGGATTTTTTTGGAAATCAGGATCGATCATATTGCTAAAATTCGGGAAAGAAATATTGTCCTTCAATTAATATCAAAACTTAAAATTTCAACAAGCGCATCGGTTTAATTGCCAATTTAATCTTGATAAACTTAACGAGTATTTGATGGACTAGGGAACAGGCTAGAAAAAGATAGGTATAATGACCAAAGACAGAATTGAACTTCTGATTGTCGATCGAGACCCAATTTTTCGTCTGGGTTTTGTCACTGCTTTAGCATCTTATCCCGATTTTCACGTAATTGCTCAAGCTAATGACCTTTCTCATGCTCTACTCGAACTAGAACAAGGAACCATACCCGATGTATTAGTATTAGAATTAAATTTAGGGTATTTTGCCACAGAAAAAACTGCTAATTGGCAATTGTGCCAAAAAATAATTCAAAAGTATGATAATTTACCAATTTTTTTACTTAGTTCTCATACAAATCCCAAAATTTTAAGAACACTTAAAAACTTAGGAGTACAAGGCTATTGTAACAAAGGAACAGATATAGACACTGTTGCTTATGCTATTCGTTGTATCACTACAGGTAAAACTTATTGGCAAGAGATTAAGCTTCCTTCTAATAGTTTTTGGAAAACAAATTTGTTTCGTCTGAGCAGATCGGGACAAAAGGAAATTAAAGCAGATTTAGAAAAAATTAATCATCAGCTTAACAAGAGTAATTTATCTATTCTAGACCGATTATTTTTATCTGGTCGCCAACGCGAACTTTTAGCTGCTAGTTGGTTAGTTAATCAATTAATCTCTTCAGATACTGTCAATGAGAATAAGCAATTGTCTAGCTCTCCAGTCTTAGTAGCCAAAGATAACACAAATCAGTCTTGTTTATTATCGGCCTATGATGTGATTGCCGAACTTGCACGAGAACAATCTGTTATTGCTCAAGTTTTTAGAAGAGTTTTTGCGACTATCGATTTAGGAGTAGTAAATCGTACCAATATCACTTTAGAAATTGATATTCTGCAAATTCCTAAACGGAGAGAAATACTCTATCTTGTTTTAAGTAAATTATATAAATTAATTAAAAGTCTAGAGCAAAAAGAGCAGAGTAAATGGTCAATAGAGGAAAATATCTATGAACTTTGGAAGTCTGCTAGCGTAGATTTTTTTTTCGGTCATTATGGTGGAACGGCTATCATTACTGAAGAACAATTTTTAGAAATTATCGAACAAGAAGCTACTTTAATTCAAAATAATATTTTTAATCAAATTTACTTTGCTTCAGATTTATTAACCTACTTCTTAAAAAAAGAACCTTTAGTTGTCGATTTTATTAGCTATCGTTATGATTCTCCCGAAGCTAAATACAGAGCTCAGACTCTAACAGAAAACTTGATTATTTTAGTTGCTAATGCAATCGTGCAGGTTTTCCTTAATAATTTTTATAATCTAGAAATATTTAAATATAATCTTTATCAGCTTAAGTATAGAAGTGCTAGGGAAATTGCTCGTTTTCGCAACGATCTTTCTTGGCGATACCGTCAAGAGCAATACTGGGAAAATCCGAACAATATTTTTGCGAGCCGTTACCGTTTATTTATTTTGCAGCAGAATGGGATTCAAACTTTTTTTATCTATGCTTCTCGCGCAGAAGAGTTAAATCAACTACAAGGATTACCTTGGTTAGCTACCATGATTATAGAAATCCGCGATGCAATTTCTCCTCGTCTCCGCTCCATCGTAGCATCCCTGGGTACTGGTTTAGTTTATCTTCTGACTCAGGTAATAGGTAAAGGAATTGGTTTAATTGGCAAAGGGATTATTCAAGGAATTGGCAGTAGTGTACAAGATTCAAGTTATGGCAGAAAAAACCGAGATTAACTTGAGTTTGGAGTTATAAATTCGCAATTCGGAGTTGACTTTTACCTTAAATCGATCGACTAACTAATTAATGAACGTGTCAAACTAGAGATATAGTTTTCTTTCCAGTTAATAAAATCTATTGATGAACCAAAGTTGTCAGATGAAAATTAAGAATCAGTCAGAGAATATCAGTACTAATTTTCGATTGAAAGCAGCAAAAGTAAAGAAAAAAAGCAAGCAGGTAAGCAAGTTCCAATATCTGCGTAGATTGGCTGCTGGTTGGATGATTCTCCAAACGATTTTCTTGACAACTCCAGCCTTAGCTCAGAGAGAAAAAAATAGTCTCAGCTATAGTCAATTTATCAAAAAGCTGGAACGAGGAGAAGTAGCCAAAGTAGAACTAGACGAAACTACCAATAAAGCTAGGGTAACTCTCAAAGAGCAAAACCAAAATGAACCCCCCCAAGAAGTAATTTTGTTTGCTCAAAATCAAGATTTAATTCCTAAAATTCGCAATACTGAAGTAGATTTTGAAATAACTTCTTCTCTCGATCACTCTACTACTGTAGGAGTAATCGCTAATTTAATTATTATCCTGTTGTTACTCGCTGGGTTAGTAATGATTATTCGTCGCTCGGCTAATGCTTCCGGACAAGCTTTTAATTTTGGTAAATCGAGAGCTAGATTTCAGATGGAAGCGGAAACAGGAGTAAAATTTAACGATGTAGCAGGAATAGAAGAAGCTAAGGAAGAGTTACAAGAAATTGTCACTTTTCTGAAACAGCCAGAAAAATTTACCGCCATTGGGGCCAAAATTCCTCGCGGAGTACTATTAATCGGACCTCCAGGTACGGGTAAAACTTTGCTGGCTAAAGCGATCGCTGGAGAAGCTGCCGTTCCTTTTTTTAGTATCTCTGGCTCGGAATTTGTGGAGATGTTTGTCGGGGTAGGAGCATCTCGCGTTCGCGATCTATTTAGAAAAGCCAAAGAAAATGCGCCTTGTTTAGTATTTATTGATGAAATTGATGCGGTGGGCAGACAAAGAGGTGCGGGTTACGGTGGCGGTAATGATGAGAGAGAACAAACTCTTAACCAACTGCTGACAGAAATGGATGGTTTTGAAGGTAACAGTGGAATTATTGTCATTGCAGCTACTAACCGTCCTGATGTTCTCGATTCTGCTCTCTTGCGTCCTGGGCGTTTCGATCGACAAACTATGGTAGATTATCCCGATTTTAAGGGAAGATTGGGCATTTTAGAAGTTCATGCCCGCGATAAAAAAATAGCTCCAGAAGTTTCTTTAGAAGTGGTCGCCCGTCGTACTCCTGGTTTTAGCGGTGCAGATTTAGCCAATCTACTTAATGAAGCAGCTATTCTGACTGCTAGAAGACGCAAAGATGCGGTAACTATGCTAGAGATTAGTGACGCGATCGATCGAGTCATTGCAGGTATGGAAAGGACTTCTTTAGCTGATAGTAAAATAAAACGCCTGATTGCTTATCATGAAATTGGTCACGCGATCGTCGCTACTCTTACTCCCGGTCACGATCCTGTCGAGAAAGTTACTGTTCTCCCCAGAGGACAAGCTTTAGGTTTAACCTGGTTCACTCCTGATGAAGAACAGGGATTGGAAACCAAAACAGAGCTTCTAGCCAGGATTACTTCTTGTTTGGGAGGGAGAGCAGCAGAAGAAGTTATCTTTGGTAAAGCCGAAATCACTAGGGGGGCTACAGGGGATATCAACCAATTAACGTCTTTGGCAAGAGCAATGGTGACTAAACTGGGAATGTCAGATCTCGGACCTCTGGCACTAGAAAGCCAAAATCAGCCAGTGTTTCTCGGCAGAGATTCATCAGAGGAATTAGAGTATTCTGAAGAGATCGCTTCCCGTATCGATAAGGAAATTCGCTCGATTGTAATGCAGTGTTACGAAGATGCTAAACGTATCATTCGGGAGAACCGTTCTACTATCGATCGTATTGTCGATCTTTTGATGGAACGAGAAACTATTGATGGAGAAGAATTTCGTAAGTTAGTTACAGAATTTTCTCAATCTTCTCCCTCGAATTTAGTAACATCTTCTTAGTTAAGAAGAGTTGTAAGCTTAAATTAATCACAGTTAACTTCTTAGGACTTACGCCATTGACAAAGCAATTTACCATCTATAACTTTCCATTCAGCTACAAGACCGGGTTGTTTTGCTTTTTTCTTAGTTGAATGGAATCGATCCGCTTTTCGTTCAACTCTACCTTTGATGAGAACATTCATAGTTACATCTCCTGAAATTAACCTATTAATTGGGTAAAGGCTAGAAACAAATCGAGAACAACTAGAGAATATTTGTTAAAAATGGTATTGGATTAAAGGTAATCCGTACCATTTATTTAGCCTTACTATTAGTTAATAGGATTTAATCTCATCAGATATGCCAAATAAAATAGTGTTGCCAATTTTAATTATTCCCCATAAAAACCAGATGTATTAAATGGGTAGGGAGGAACTTCTGTTCGACTTGACAAATTTTTCATATCCTGATTCAGTAATACCAACAAGATTAATTAAAAAATGTTTCTGTTGCTTGAATTAGCTTTTGCCAAACACCGTTTGGCTGCCAAATTTTATTCATAGGATAAGAGGATTGTTCTTCAGACAAGTTAAGAATATGTTTTTGATAAAGGTACATAAAACAAGAAACACGCATATTTTTAGCGCAATGTACCCAAACTTTTCGCAACTTATGAACACTCATCAAATCACAAAAGATTTGAACATCATCAATTTGAGGAGCTTCCCAAATTACAGGAAGATGAATATAAACCATTCCCAAATCCGTGACAATTGCGTCTTCATCGGCAATAGCATTGCTAGAAGAAGTTAAAGATAAATTGATTATGACTTTGTAACCATCTTCTGCAATAGCACAAAATTGCTCCTGTGTTGGTTGTCCGGAGGTGGCAATCTTATCGCTTACTCGATAGTAATTTAATATTTCTTTCATCTGAATTAAAACAGCTCATACTTTTCAACATCAAGATAAAATGATTGCTTGTTTAGATATGATGCTCTGCTAATATACCTAGATTAATGAAATTATTAATTAGTTCTTACTGCTATCATAATGAACTTATATCAGATAGATTGCGCTCTAAATTTCGGTATCGAGAAGAGAGCGATTAATTTAAATCAAGAAAATTAGTCGATCGAGAAAGGAAAATAGGTTTCAGAAATTATTTAGAATTGAACTAAAAAATATCTGCTTTGTTAATTGTTAACGCTCGATTGTTATAAATCATTAATAAATATTTTTGAGTATTATTTTTTAATAATTTATTTATAAATACTATGGAGTTTGTTTCCACTCTGATAAGTCACGCTCGACTGCATAATGCCAGTTTTTAGGGATTAGTATTACTGTGGTGTCTTTGGCTGTAGTTGCTCGCTCATTGGTAGAGGAATTAACTCGAGCATAAACTAAGCGATCGCTAAAATTAGCATTACCCAAAATAATTTCCTGACTTTCTCGATCTTTTAGCTCAATAGTTATTTTAGTAGCAGACTGGTCTAATCCGTATTGAGAAAGATTCGATACGGGAATAGCAAAAGAACGTACTTTTTTTCCTTTAGCTACTAAATCTAATAAAAAAGAGATAGTTGCATCACTAGCGGGTACGTCTTTAGGTTGTTTCATTTGCCAAGGTCGATCGCTATTTCCCGTACGCACAAATTCAAGTACATTTTCAGATTTAGTAATAGTTATTTTTTTAATTTCTTCTTCAGTAAAATTAAATATTTGTTGTTGCTTGGTTTGAATTTGACTGCGTTTTTCTGTTCCTCTAATTTCGTAGAAATACACCCAACCACCTAAAATTAGAGCGAAAAATATTAACAACCAAGTACTTCTTTTAAGTTTCATCAAAAACCGACTAACCACTACCAACTAACTACTAACAACTAACTACTAACAACTAAAAATCACCTTCTTCGCCACCAAACCATACTAGCAATGACTAAACCTGATAAAGGCATAATTCCTAAAGCTGTCCAACTAATAATACTTGCTTGAAAATGAGATAAATTAATTCGACGATTTTTTGGTTCTTTGGGACGAATAGAAAAGGTGTGCTCGTCTTCTCTTACTAACCAATTAACAGCATTAAGAAAAATATCTCCATTGAGTTGTTGTTCAAACCAACCATTAGTAATAAAAGTAGAACTACCAAAAATAACTAGACGAGATTGGCTAGACAAGTCACTTGGGGGATCTCCAGGGGGATTATTTTTAGCTAATGGTCGATCCCGACTAAAAGCAAAACCTATATTGAGAGGACCTTTAATATCTTCTTTTTCATTAAAAGCAATTTCTACTGTAGTTATATTTTTTTCTGCCCAAGTTTCAGCATCGGTAATAACTAGAGGGGTAGCTTCCACTCCTTCTCTTGGTACTGTAGTAATGGGTCGAGATTCGGGAAAAATAGAAATACCGTTACTAAACTGCTGAGTAATAGGATGATCGCCATAGGTAGTAATTAAAGGTGCAGCAGGGCCAAAACCAAGAATACTACCAGCCCCCGAAGCATCAATAATAAAGCGATCGTCTAATTTTATGCCGTAATCTTGCAATAATGGTGTTAACTCGGGATTAGTTTTAGGAACCAGCATTAGCAGTAAACTACCACCGTTTTTAAGATAATTTTGCAGAATAGTTACTTCTTGAGGAAAGAATTTTCTGGTAGGGCCAGGAACTATAATTAAGTCTGGTCGATCGGGTATTTTTCCGCTAGTTGCCAAGTTTATGGGCTTTACAGTATATCCTTTATCCGTAAGACTTTTAACTGCCCTAGACAGATTACTATCAACCCCTTCTATTTGTGTTTCACCATGTCCTTGAGTGAAGTAGACTAGAGGAGTACGTGGACTGATAATTCTTGCGATCGCGTTAGTTAGTTGTACTTCCGAAAGACTATTGCCAAAATTATCGTTATTCTGTCGTACTAATTGTTTTTTATCGCCATATTCTAAGTAAATATCTCCTTTGGACTGCACATTAAATTTTTCTCTTAAGTCAATTTTGATGTCTGGATCGATAAATTCATACTGAAAATTGTCGCTGTAACTACGATAATTTTCTAATAAAGGTTCTAGTGCTGATTTAGACTGGGGATCGAAAACAGAAACTTTGAGGGGTTTAGATAAGTTTTGAACTATAGTTTGAGTCTGAGGAGAAAGGGTAAATAATTGATTTTCTGTTAAATCTATGCGGAGAGAATGACGAACTGCCAGAAAATTAATTAAACCAAGGATAATTATTACAGCGCAGGTAGATAAGATAGCATTAGTTCCAGCTTCTACCGAACGCCTATTTAAAAAGCTGTTTTTATTTTGATTAAATCCCAAAAAATAAATTATTAAGCTAATTAATCCAGCTATTATAAAAACCCAAGCTAGGGATGACCATGGGTCTTCAATTAATCCAATAACAATTCCAGCGGTAATTAGTACCAAACCTAAAAAAAGCAAGATTTTTTTCATCAGCTATTTCTCAACTATTGACTAGTAAATCTAATAGTTTCAACTGATTGAGTCGTGAGAAACAAACCCAAAAAAATGTAACTAGCAAAAACCACTAAATTACTAGTATCAAAAATTCCTTGAACCAGATTATTATAGTTTTCTAATAAAGAAATATGTTTTAATATATCTCCCAATATTCCCCCAACATTTTGAGCAATTAGATCGACAATCCAAAGTAATAAAACTAAAGCAAAAGTAATAATGGCTGCAAAAATAGAACTATCTGTCAGAGAAGAGATAAACATTCCTAAAGAAAGAATTGCTGCTGCTAATAAAATTAAACCAAGATGCGCTAGTAGAGGTACGCCAGGAGAAATAGGGGGATTTGCTGCACTAAATACAATTGCTTCATAAAACAACCAGGGTAAGATCATTACTATAAAAAAAGCAACGACTCCTAATAGTTTGCCTAACGCAACAACCCAATTAGAAATAGGTGATGTCGCGAGTAATTCCAAAGTTCCTCTTTTCCTTTCTTCTGAATATAGTCCCATAGATAAAATGGGTAAAATAAATAAAGAAAGCGAACCCATAACTGCAAAGAAAGAATTTAAGAAAATATAAGCTACATCTATCGCTCCAGTAATTCCTAGTTGTTCGCTAGCACTTACTTGTTGAATAATACCTTCTTGTCCTAACAACAATTCTACAAAAAATACACCAGATAGTAGCCAAAAAACAGCAGCAATAATATAGGCTAGAGGAGAAGTGAAATAGCTTTTCACTTCTTTTTTAAAAATAGCTATAGTATTGAAAATAAACATTTTTTTATTTTTTATTTGTTATTTTTTATTTGTTATTTTTTATTTTTTAGGTATATACTTTATCTTCTATAAGAAATTTATTTTATTTGCTATAACTATTAGGTTAATACTCACTACTCATTACTCATTACTTATTACTTATTACTCATTACTCTTCTAAAGTTGACTCTTCAGTTGTTAATTTTAAGAAAACATCTTCTAGACTAAGACCAGTACGGCGCATTTCTAGTAAACCTAATCCTTGATTTACAATTGCAGCAGCAATTTCTTTTCCTGCTTCTGTATCTGTATTACAAGTAATTTGCAGCAGAGTACGATTAACTGGGAGATTAGATTTGGTTCGATCGATTTCTACTGTGTTTACTCCAGATATTTTTTGCAAACAAGGAATTAGGCTTTTTATATCTCCTTCAACTTCTACTTCATAGCTAGAACCACCTTTAAGCTGTTCCATTAATAAGCTAGGAGTATTAGTAGCCACGACTTTACCCCGATCGATAATGGTAACACGATCGCACGTCATACTTACTTCTGGCAAAATATGGGTAGATAGAATAATCGTATGTTCTCCCGCCAAACTTTTGATTAAATTACGGACTTCAATAATCTGGCGCGGGTCTAAACCAACTGTAGGTTCATCTAAAATAATTACTGGTGGTTCATGAACGATCGCTTGAGCAATACCTATCCTCTGACGATAACCTTTTGATAGTTTGCGAATTATCTCTTTTCTTCGTTCGCTTAATTGACAGCGTTGAATAGCTGAATCTACTTTAGAATTGCGCTTATTTCTAGCAACGCCTTTGATTTGGGCAACAAAATCTAAAAAACCTTCTACAGTCATATCCAAATACAGAGGGGGATTTTCTGGTAAATAACCAACCCGACGACGAACTTCCATTGACTGTCGATGGACATCGTAGCCAGCAATTTTAGCCGTTCCTTCCGTAGCAGGTAAATAACCCGCTAAAATACGCATAGTTGTAGTTTTTCCTGCACCATTTGGTCCGAGAAAACCCATGATTTCTCCTTTTCTTACTGAGAAATGAATGTCCTCAATAGCAGCATTAGAACCATAAATTTTACTAAGATGCTCGACTTTAATCATCTTTTTCGAGATTAGGGATTAGAGGTTAGAAACTCCGAACTCCGAACTCCGTACGCGGAGCGACTACCGAAGGTCTCTCCGAATTCCGAACTCCAAACTCAGGTTATAAAAGGTTTAATAAGCTTGTATCTTAAAGCCAAGTCTAAACTCAGACGAGCGATCGCAAAACAGAGTATACTTTCAATTACAAGAATACTGCTAGACCAAAATATAGTAGTTTCTTCTAAAAAGACTAAGCCTCGCACAAGACCAAAAGCAAGAACTGCGCCATCATTGAGATGAGAATTGCGATCGCCACGAATAATATAACGATAGGTTACTCCAAATAAAAAACCACTAATCCAAGCTATACCTCCTCGTATTAATAAATTTACTCCCCAAGATTGGTTGAAAGAAATCAACTGTTCTCCTAAATCTGGTAATACACAAATATTGAATATTGTAATCGCGAACTCGGCAAAGACAAAAAAGATGGCTGCTAGCATCCCTGCTTTGAACGATTCGATTCTTTCTGTCTGTAGACTAGGCAAAATCTCCACCAAAAAACAACACTTAAAAATATGATAGAGTTTGAAGTAGTTTTATTATTTTTATCTCAAAAAAGAATACAAGTATGGATATTTTGACATTAGGTTGGGTAGCTATGTTGGCTCTATTTACTTGGTCTATTTCAATGGTAGTGTGGGGTCGTAACGGATTCTAAAGTCGTGGAAGCAGATTATATTCTTAACACTTTATTTCTGGTAGCCTTAGTACTACTCATTTTAGTGAGCTTTGGTATCCTTTACCTATCCGCGTTGAAGTGGAAAGATAGGCGTATGCAAATGCGCGATAAGCGTGGTGGAAAATAACACTATGTCTTTTAGCACTAAACTCATCCCAGGCATCAATGATGTAGGATGAGTTTGCTGCTTGTCCCTCGTAAAAAATTACGAACTTATTTTTAATCGATCGAGAACAAAAGCGTATTCAAACGCGATCTCTTTGAGGCTTTCATAGCGTCCCGATGCACCGCCGTGTCCCGCACTCATATTAGTTTTGAGCAATAAGAGATTATTGTCGGTTTTCATTTGTCTTAATTTAGCCGTCCATTTGGCAGGTTCCCAATATTTAACCCGCGAATCATTTAAACCTGCGGTAATTAGTAATGCTGGATAGTCTTTAGCGGTAACGTTATCGTAGGGAGAATAAGATTTGATGTAGTCGTAGTATTTTTGCTCATTAGGATTGCCCCATTCTTCCCATTCCAAGACAGTTAAAGGCAGGGATGTATCTAAGATGGTGGTGAGAACATCTACAAAGGGAACCTCGGCGACAACAACTTTAAATAAATCTGGACGTAAATTAATTACCGCACCCATTAGTAAACCCCCCGCACTCCCGCCAGATATTACCAAGCGATCGCTATTTGTCCATTTTTCAGCAATTATATGTTCCGCACAGGCAATAAAATCGGTAAAAGTATTTTTTTTCTGTAAAAACTTACCATCTTCGTACCACTTACGCCCCATTTCTTCGCCACCGCGAATATGAGCGATCGCAAATACAAATCCCCGATCTAAAAGAGAAAGACGCAAAGAAGAAAAATAAGCAGAATAGGAATAACCATAAGAACCATAACCAGTTAACCACAAAGGATTAGAACCATCTTTGTTAATGCCTTTTTTGTAAACTAGGGAAATAGGAACCTTTGTACCATCGGAAGCAGTAGCGGTTAATCTCTCACTAGCGTATAAAGTGCGATCGTATCCTCCTAATACTTCTGTTTCTTTCTTTAATTCTCTTTCTCCTGTTTCTAAATCGTAATCGAAGATAGAAGAGGGAGTAATCATGGAACTATAACTAAAGCGAAACTTGGTAGTATCAAATTCGGGATTGTTTCCCCCAGCAAAAGAGTAGGTTGGTTCGGGAAAAGTTAGTTGTGTTATTTCTCCCGTTGCAAAAGTTTGTATTCTCGCTGTGGGTAATCCTCCTTTGCGTTCGTAAATAACTAAACGATCGGCAAAGGCATCAATTCCCTCTAGCAGCACCTCTTCTCGATGGGGAATAACGGTTTTCCAGTTAGTTTTATCTGGTGAATTAACTGGCGTTGACATTAACTTAAAGTTTATCGCCTCTTCATTAGTCACGATATAAAAGCGATCGCTGTGATGTTCGATCGAATATTCAATTCCTGTCTGACGGGGTTGGAATAGTTTAAACTCGCCACTGGGATTATTGGCATCGAGATAATGCACTTCTGAAGTAATTGTACTGCCCAATTCCAGCAAAATATATGCCCGAGAACGAGTTTTGCCTACACTCAAGTAATAAGCTTCGTCATCTTCTTGATATACCAAAACATCGCTACTTGGATCGCTACCTAAAATATGTCGCCACAGTTGATAAGGACGATTAGCATCATCTACCTTGGTGTAAAAAACCGTCTGGTTATCGTTACCCCAAGCAAAAGAATAATAAGTATTAGGAATCGTCTCTGAGTAAAGCTTTCTAGTAGCTAAATCGAGGAAAAATAGAGTATACTGCTCTGCACCAGTTGTATCAGTCGAATAAGCTAAAATTTGCTGATTGGGACTAACCGATGTCACTCCCAAACTAAAAAACTCTTTTCCCTCTGCTAATTTATTTTGGTCTAATAGTATTTCTTCTTCTGCCTCTAAACTCTGATACTTACGGCATAAAATAGCATATCCTTTACCTTCTTCAGTGCGAGAATAGTAATAGTAATCTTGGAGACGGTAGGGTACAGAAAGATCGGTTTCTTTAATCCGCGAGAGCATTTCATCGTACAGAGATTTTTGCAACTCTTCTGTATGCTTCATCATCTCTTCTGTATATTCGTTTTCAGCTTTTAAATAATCAATAACTTCTGGATTCTCCTGTTGATTTAACCAATAGTAGTTATCGATTCTCTGATCTCCATGAGTTACCAATTCGTGAGGTTTTTTGGCTGCTATGGGAGGAGTTAGTTGTTGAGTCATATTTAAAATATTTTTTCCAGCTTTGCTTTTATTCTAAATACTGTAGTTCTCGATCGAATTTCAAAAATGGCTCAATTTTGAGATTTGCTAGCAACATCACTCGTTTTATTGACGATCGCTTTACCATTATTTTGTTTTGTAATCTCGATAAAATCGCCCGTACTGACATTATTAAGTTTTGAACCTGATGGTACGATAACAGCTTGAGTATACCCATAGTCAGCAGGATTGTTAAGTCCAGGTGGATTAATAAATTTCATTGGCGATACCTTTCCTGAGTTTTTTTAGAGTCTACAGATTATTTTCTATTCCGAGTCTTAGAAGGAATTGACGATCTTCGGCGAGTTCGACTAGTTTGTTGTCCGACTAAAACACTGAGCAATACACAATCGCCACTCCCACAAGCTGAGTTTAGTTTATGAGGTTGCTTTAGTCGGCAAGACATTTATAGCTACTGTGGTGATTATGTTAGTTAATAGTTTCTTTTGCCATTTCGGTTCAAAAGCCAGACAGAAATCATCTACCTCACTACAAATTATTCAAGGTCAAGGAAAAAATACTACCGATACTTTAATTGATTTTCGCCCGGCAACCGTGATTATTCTAAATAACGTCAATGCAGAAAATATTTCTGAATCCAACTTTATGAACTTCTTCCCCTTCAAATGAGGACAAGAAATTAGACTAATAAAGAAGAAACTATAAACTATGGCAACATTCTTTATTGATTGACAGAACAATAGAAAATATTATATGAATTTTTAGTGAATAATAGTTGAAAAACATTACTTTAAATGAGGTCAAATTAAGTATCTGACAGTTTATAGCTTAGTGTTAAATATCCTTTCAACATTACCACAAAAACTTCATATTATTTTACCAAAGTTTCACAGTAAAATTACTTTTTTGTGTTAGTTAGGCTTTTTGCTACTATTATAGTATAGTATCGATCGAGATTTTTTATTATTTATTTTTATTGTCTAATTAAATTGATTTATGTTTTAACAAATCGATCTAATCATCATTTAATTGTTTTATTTTTTTATCATACATGATTCGTATTCTTATAGTTGACGATCAAAATACTGTTCGCGAACTGTTAAAAGTAAATTTAGAGCAGCAAAAAGACTTACAAATAGTTGGATTTGCTGTTAATGGGAAAGATGCTATTCAAAAAGTCCAAAATTTGAACCCCGATATAGTACTTATGGATATCAATATGCCAATTATGAATGGTTTGCGGGCTACTAAAATAATCAGTCAAAAATTTGTCAATACCAAAGTTATAGTATTTACTACTAGCGATAATGATAAGTATCTTAACTTTGCTTTAGATGTTGGTGCCAAAGGTTACTTATTAAAAAACACTTCTGGAGAAGAAATATTAAAAGCGATTTATCATGCTCAAAAAGGATATTTTTATTTGGAAAATAAATTGGTAGAAAAATATCTAAATAAGTTAGCCAAAGTGCAATCCGATCTCAGTAATACTTTTGGCTTAAAACAATTAATAATAAATCAAGCACAAATAATAGATGAAAAATTAGATAGTAGTAGATTTTTTGCAGAATTACAAGAAAGCAAATTTACTGTCAGAGACATAAATAATCGTATTCGTAATTTAGAAAAAATTATTTTATCTATCCGAAAAACTTTAAATATATTTATAATATCTTTTACGATTATTTTGCTTTTTATTTTTGGGTTAATAATATCTCAATAGAATTATTAAATAATCATTATAGGTGTTAGGTTTTTTATTAAACTTAACACCTAATACCTTTATTTTAAGAAACTTTTCTACCGAAACGTCGATCGCGCTTTTGATATACTTCTAAAGCCCGAATCAACTCTTGACGATTAAAATCGGGCCAAAGAGTATCAGTTATATAAATCTCCGTGTAAGCCATTTGCCATAACAAGAAATTACTCAAGCGCATTTCTCCACTGGTACGAATTAGCAAATCGGGATCGGGACTATCACAAGTGTAAAGATATTCCGATAATAAACTTTCATCGATCGCTTCTGGTTTAAGCTCTTGTTGTTCGATCTTCTCAGCTATACTGCGACAAGCTTTCACAATTTCTAGACGACTACCATAATTAATCGCCACATTAAAATAGATAGCTTGATTATTCTTAGTTTCCTCCATAGCTTCAGACATTATTTGTTGTAAAGATTGAGGAAGGGGTGAAAGATCGCCAATAAAGCGAATACATACACCTTCAGAATTCATTTCTGCTAACTCTTTACGTAATAATTTTTCAAACAAAGCCATCAAGAAATCTACTTCTGTAAGAGGACGACCCCAATTTTCGGTAGAAAAAGCATAAGCGGTAAGCGTTTTAATGCCATAATCTTTACAGCATCGTAATATTTCCTTGAGAGTATTAGCTCCTCGCCGATGTCCTTCTATTCTTGGTAATCCCTGATTTTTGGCCCAGCGACCATTCCCATCCATAATGATAGCTATATGCTGGGGTAATTTAGTTAAATCTTTGATAGGACTAGATATAGTAGGTATTAATTGTACATTCATTGAATTTTGTTCGTTAATAATCAGCGATTGTCAAATGTTTTTTATCGTTTTGACCGCGGAATGCGGTCGGGGAAGGGGGCTGGTTATTTTTATGTTTATGAATCCGACAGTTAACTGTTTGTTCTAGCCCCCGCGGAATGGAGCTTCTATTACCCTCAACTGAAGACTCACACCTTATAGATTAAAGATTAAAGCTCCCTTCGCGCCCCGCAGGCACCGTCGTTAAAAGGCGGTGTAACGGTGACTCAATAATGATGTGAGTGGAAAATTTTGATGAGAGAATATTCAAATTTAAGAATCAACGGTATTATTCCCAAAAAACTGTCATGAATTAAAATTAGACGAATCAAAAATTTGTTGTAAGTTAGTAGCAGTCATATTATTACTCCAAGACTGCATACATTGAAACACACAAATGAAGGTGTAAATCAACTCTATTTTGTCGATCGCTGTCCAAGAATCCCAATGCAATACTGTCATCATGCGACGAAAAGTAGAAATTAAACGAGAAATATAGCTTCTATGGCAATTTACTCCCGATTCACTTTTATCAGTAATAACAGTATTTTTATTAGAGTATAGCCAAAGACCAAAACCCCAAAATTTAGTCATATGATTGATTTCATCTTGCAAAATTTCTTGAAATACTTGCTGTATTTCTCCTGTTGTATGAGACATTAGCCATAAATAAAGACTAACCGCAGCATATTCAGTTGCTACCCGATGAATTCCATGACAATATAAATCTGCGTAAGGATTACGAGAAGGTTGATAGCTTTTAGCAGGACGAAAGTTAGGAATGATTTTTTTACCTGTAAGCTGCTGATAAATTTTAATCAAAGCTGGAGTATGTTGACGTTCTTCTTTTTCCCATATACCTAATTCTATAATTGTGCCATTTTCTGTTACTAAACCACCTACAAATTTTGCCATAGCAGGGTGGATTTTTTCTAGATATTGTCTACTAGTTTGGGTATAGCCACGAATTGGTGCTTCTGTATCTGCTGTCCCTGCAATAATGGAGAGAAATACTTCTAAATCTATGCCGATAATTTGCTCTGAATTGATATTTTGCCAATTAATGTTTTGCCATGGACGAGGTTGAGGGTATTGCCACTGTCTTGGCAAATCTTCTAAGCGATGGCACAGCTTTTCTAGACTGAGATAATGATTAATTAAAAAATTAATTCTTGCTTTAGTTTGGAAAAAATTAGGTTTGAAACATACTTCTCTAGCCAAATCATTAGGTGACAAATAATTACTCATAATGAACCGATCTAACTTAGTATATGGGTTTGCTTTTATACTTTGTTAAGCAGCTTACCGAGATCCTCAAAGTCTCTCAGTCGGCGATAGTCGGGAATTTTTTTGTCAATATTTAGTCGGGAAAAGTTCGCTCGATTAAACAAGTCGGAAAAAGTCGGTTTTTTGGTTCATTACTACAATAATAAGTATTGAAAAAATTGCGTAAAGTTTGGCGTAGAGCATCTGAGTTCGATAAAATTCTTGCCATCGCAAACCTTCTGTTAAGTAGGTAGGTCAAATTAAGAGCGAAAATGGTTTGGGTAGGGAATAGGGAATAGGGAATAGGGAACAAGATAACTACTAAAACTAAATTCTATCTTGTTTCGGTTTTACACACGACTTGGAAGGTTAATTGTGAATAATCCACTCTAACTGGCTTTCGGCGATCGCTGCCACGGAGAATCAGGTATTTGAACCGATGTTAGGACTGAGGCAGCGATCGCCTAACCTTCCAAGTCGTGTTTACACTTATTTACGCCTGCCTACATATCTCAATAAACACATTTCCTCTATTCGATTGCAAAAATGTAGAAAATAGAAATCTCTATATTATTCTCTCGATTCTGCTCGCGTCTCCAATCCAATGAGGGGAAGGGTTAAGCTATTATAGAGTGGGGAAATTGGGAGAAAATAGTCGGCGATAGGGTCGATAATTAAGTATCGAGTCTGACTCTTGTTGAGGTCTTGGGAGACCAAAATATTTTTCTGATTTAAACTAAAAATCCTAATACCTTTCAGCCATAACCTTTGGAATAAATAGACAGTTTGAATTTTTAAAAGTTGACGCTGCCTATCTCTATCCAGATATCGGTGTAAGGCAAATTGAGATAAAGCACGGATTTCTTCAAGACTGGGAATCTTAAAAACTTGGCAAAATTCAGCACTGAATCCCAACTTGGTATTTCCCAAAGTCGTGCCACCCTCTACCTTCTGCATAAACAGAATCTGCTTAAAAAAGGAACTTGGGGAGCTGATTTTGACATACAGATAGACTGGACAAATCTGGAGGAGAGCTTTTTGGTCGCTATTGAGTTTCTCTTCAAAATTCTGGGCAAGTTGAATACTTCGATAGAATTGTTTTCTCAAGTCTTCTGCCAAAGGCTTATTTTGTGAACATTTTATTGCCAAGTGAGCATCTGGAAATATTCCTAGCTCAGAGTCATAGGTGCCTAAAATATAAATCCCTCTCTTAATTTTGTCAGGATAAGGATTAATATTGTATTCATCTCTATGGCTGGCAAGCTCGGTCATGAAAGATTTCAACCTATCTATAAATTCCGTTAGCTCTCCATACTTACATATCAATCTGTCGTAAACATCTCGCTCGAAATCAAGGAAAATTTGACCAATTGTTAACGTTCTAATCGAGTTCATAACCAATTTCTTTGATGATTAATCAGGGACAAAAACCGATAGAGCTTGTGGAATCAAATGAAAATGAGCAGGAGTTTGGGCGATCGCCTCTCCATCTATATCCATTGGGCAAGGCTTGGGTGTATGCAGTTCAAACTTTGTCCCTTGAAGGGTGCGAATCCCGCGACAGTTGATGTAATTGCCCCGCATCAAGGCGGGTAATAGCATCAGGGTTTCCCACCAGTTTTCCATTTCTAGACTGTAGAGATCCAGCCTTTGGTCATCGATCGCTGCATCTTCAGCAACAATCAATCCGCTTCCGTAGTATCTTCCATTGCAGACAGTGACCTTCGATGTTAAAGAGACTTTTGACTGTTCTTCTGACAATAAAGATTGTCCCTCGCCATCGTTTGAACTCTTGTCAATTGCTTGTAATAAGAGATAGTTTAGGACTGTTCGTAGGGCAATAATTGCTGCCAATTGACCGATATCATCCCAGGTTGGTGCGATCATTGTCCTTAAAATGCTACCTCCAACCAGAAAGCTCAGTCCCAAGGAAAAAGAATAGCCCAACTCTAATCGACTTGCCTGAAATGCCATCGCGGAACGAGAATTAGAAAAAATGTACTTGCAGTAAATAATTAAAGCTTTAATCCAGCAGTTCGTCAAAAAATTGCCATCCTGCCCTTAATACTCCTCCAATCACTACCAAAGCTACTAAAGTCATCGAACCACCCACTAACACATTACCTAGTTGGGTCATTCTTTGTTGTAAGGGAGTGGGTTCGCTTTCCACAGCTTGAATCATAGCAGCAATACGACCGATTTCCGTTTCCATACCCGTTCTGGTGACGATCGCTTTAGCTCTTCCCTGGACTACCTCTGTCCCCTTAAAAACTAAGTTAGTGCGATCGCCTAGGGGGGCATCTTCGGCTAAAATCATATTGGCATCTTTATTAACGGCAGTAGCTTCTCCCGTTAGGGTAGACTCACCAATTTGCAGGTTTTGTATTTCAAGCAAACGCCCATCCGCAGCAATTTGTACTCCTGCTTCTAAGAGCATGATGTCTCCTGGGACTAATTCTTTAGCCTCAATTTCTTGGGTAATTCCATCGCGGATAACTCTGATGTGAGGTGAAGAGAGACGTTTGAGAGCAGCTAGGGCTTGTTCGGCTCGACTTTCCTGGAGATATCCTAAAATACCATTTAAAATAACGATGGCAAAAATAGCGATCGCGTCTTTGGGAAAGTTTTTCTGTTGTATATCTAAAAGTAATGATACTACTGCTACGAGAATCAGCATTACTAACATGATGTTCGTAAACTGCTCCCAGAGAATAGTTAAGGAACTGCGTTTTCCAGTCTCTTTGAGTTCGTTTTTACCAAAGTATTGCTGTCGTTGGTAAATTTCATCGATATTCAATCCGCGATAAGCATCACTTTGCAATAACTCAGTAGTTTTTTCGGGGCTGATGGTATGCCAAGGTTCGGTAGTTTGAGGCATAGTAGCCTGATACCAATTCACTTTAATTTTGCTAAGAATAAATCCCAATAAACTATAGGCTGTAATCGTTTAATGTATAGCGTTCATTTAGTGAATTGGTATGATTAGAAGTAGTAGGAAAATTCATAGTTTCCATAGTTTTCAGTAATTTGAGTTATTTGAACAAGTTAGGGAGCTTGCCAGAGGGCATAGCCAATAAACCCGCAAAATATCGTGTTGAATAGAGTTAAGAGATAACCCGCATTTCTCACCCCAAAGGCGATCGGTAAAGCCAAAAAGCCTATCGCATCAGGGTTTGAACCTGGTGTTTGCTCTTGCTGAAACACGACAGTGTGTTGTGAGAGTTTCTGCCGACATCAAAATCAATTAGATTGGGCACAAAAAGCAATTTGTTTAGCATAAATATCCCGCCAATCTATTCATTTCTGCCCTATTTTTTTTAGATAAATTGTCATAAAATCAGATATAATTTAGTTTAAAAGTAATTTTAATTATCTATTTTATGACCCCCACTTCGACACAGTTTCTCCCCAGTGAACTAAACTTTGGAAGTATAAAAGGTCCCGCAACAATCATAGACCAGGCAAATAGTCGCTATCATCGGATTGAACATCAACCCCAAGAGCTAGAGAAAGCCTTTGTGGATATCTTTCTGCAATCGCACTTCTTACCACCGCGCCAAATTATTCTGGACCTGGATGTAACTGATGACCAAGTTCACGGTAATCTTTCATCTTCAATTTCCTCTAATTTAGCTCTTTGAACCCTTAGTATTTTGACCAAAACTTAAACTTTTCTCTTATTCTCAAAAAACTCGCTCCTCAACAGCTTGAATTATGCTTTCAACTCGATTTGTGAGATATAACGGGTGAGATTGATTTATTATTTAAGTTAACAAACAGTTCTTACATGGCTATGACAGTTTGATGTCAGTTTTGACAAACGTTATTTCAATCTTAAAATTATGAATCAAACACTGACACTATATGGGCAAAAAAAATTTAAAGGTGCTGCCCACTCCTAACTGACTGTCGACAAATATTTCTCCCCCATGTAGTTCTACCAAACGACGACAGATTGCCAAGCCAATACCAGTACCAGCATATTTTTGAGAACGGGACTTTGGCGATCGCCAGAAGCGTCGAAACACATGGGGTAATTCTTCGGGGGCAATTCCCGAACCTGTATCTTTTAGAGATATCCAGACTCGATCCACATCAGACCAAGCTTTCAGAGTAATTGAACCAGATGGAGTATGACGAATGGCGTTACTCAGTAAATTGACCAAAATCTGTTCTAGGCCCTCTTGTGTCGTGTTGGCGTTAGAGCAATATCAATAAAAGTTTGACCATATCTGAACTTGATGCCATCGCATTTAACGTTTTGGCCAAATTCATGAAGCAAGCAAACAGGAACAGTTATCCTTAGTTCACCATCGCTAGTTAATCTACATAATTGATTACCAGAGGAGTAAGTTTTTGCCCCAACCATCATAAAACTAGAGGCTCTGGCTGCTCTCCAATCTGCTAACCACTCATCATGATTTGAGTAACCATTTGCTTCTAGGTGATATTGGGCTTTAAATAACTTTTTAGTGCCAAAACATAAGCTAATGTCTTTATGAGGACAAGACACCTGGGGTTTCCCCAGGTGCTTGATATGTCCGTCTTGCAATGCTTTTAGTTTATGTTGTTTGATAATTAGTCTGCGCTTTTTTTGGTGAATGAAAAATCTATCTTTTGAAGTCAGATTTTTCTTCTTCAAACGCTTCTTAATTACCGATTGAATACTCTTGATAGTCGAGTTTAAGTCTTTAACTTGATTTTTTCTTAACTCTTTAATCCCTTGATGCTTACCTTTTAGATTGTGGTAGATATTTCTGGTTGTGGTGCTGTCTACTTGATATCTACTTTGTAGCTGTTTTTCAATCACAGATAGTCAAGTTTTCTTCTAAGAGCTTGACATCGGAACGCATTCCCTTGCCCCCATTCAAGGGTAAACGCCTTACGTCGGCGCGGGGTCGTTCCTCTTTTCTACTTCTCATACTATGAAGCTTGGCACTAAAAACCGTAATAATTTCAAGAACATCTTTAACTAATTCCTCTTCGGGGGAAGAGTCTGGGGCTTTATTGAGTATTACTACCTCAACGGAATATAACTCACACATTGAGAATACTAATTCTGCGCCAAATCTTAGCAACCGCTCTTTTGTGGT